>JBGAUA010000119.1:0-10890 GCA_044228875.1 Anaerolineae bacterium | reverse complement strand
CGGCGGTCACGTCACCGTTCGGGAGTTTTCGCGACTACAACAGCGGTCGCTTGATTGCCCGCCACACCGGTGTGGACCTGCGCGGACGACAAGGGGATCCGATCTATGCGCCGGCTGCCGGGCGGGTGGTCATGGCCGAGCCCCTTACGGTGAGGGGCAACGCCGTGTGGATCGATCATGGTTGGGGGATTCACAGCGGCTACTTCCACCTATCGCAGATCGCGGTCATCGTCGGGCAAGGTGTAGAACCAGGCACCTTCCTGGGAGCCATCGGCACGACTGGACGTTCCACGGCGCCTCATCTGCACTGGGAGGTCCGTATCCACGGCGTGGCGAGCAACGCCTTGCAGTGGCTCTGGCGCGACGTCGGGCAAGTGCCTTAGTTTCGCACCGCAAGAGATTTTTGGAGGTGCCGGCGTGTGACTGGTGTCTCGAATCCTCCATTGGCTTCGAGGTCCATGCCACCGTTGCCTTTACGCTTCGTGGAGGTGCATTAGGCGGTCTCAGCCGGTCATCGAAGCCAACCCAGACAACGAAAGGGCGCGGCCGAAGCCGCGCCCTTTCGTACTTCGGATCTCACGCGTGAGCCGAGGAGACCGTCACGGGTCAAGCCCGTCAGAACGTCAGGGCACCGGCGGTGGAGGCGGCGGGGGCGCCGTCGGCCCACCCGGATTGGGCGGCGGAGCGATGGGTGTCAGCGGGCCTGGCCCGGCTCCGCCCTGGACCACCACGTATTCCGGACCGCGCCGTTGTCCGGTGCGGTTGATCTGGGAGGCCATGATGGAATGGTCGCTCGCGGCGTTGCGATCGATCCAAACGACGAGTGTCGTATCGTTGCCGCTCGAGGCGACGTCGGGGGCGAAGCTGAACGCCGGCCCACCGGCCAGAGCGTAGTTGCTGCGGTAGGGGATGCCGTTCTTGTTCAGCCGCCTGGTCTGGATGTCCGGCGTGTTGACGCCGTCGCGGCGCTCCCAGGCAATGACGTAGCCACCGAAGTCCTCCAGCGAACCGAGGCTGGGATAGACGTCGTCGACCGGAGCGGCGCTTGCCTCGATCTTGATCGGCGGGCCGTAGGGAAAGGCGTTGGCGTTGAGGCGCCTGGCGAACACGTCGCGCGTGTTCTCGCCGGTTGGCGTCTGCGACCAGGCCACGAGGTATGATCCTGAAGGAACCTCGGCGGCGATGGAAGGCCGACCCAGATCGCCGCCCGAAACGACACTGTTCTTGTTGTTGAGCACGAAGCTGCGTCCGATGGGGGTGATCTCCATCGCGTGGATGGAGACGTTGATCCCGGTCACCTCCCGCCACACCATGCCGATGCGATCACCCCGTCCGCCACCGGGCAGATAGGCCAGGTCGGGATAGGTCTCGTCGGCCGGCGAATTGGATACCGTGAAACTCACGCTCACCGGTTGGCCGGACGGTGTGACGAAGATGCCGCGGATGTCTCTGGCGTCGGCGGGAATCGCCGGCGGCCCAGCGGTTGCCGTCGGCGCGCCCGATGTCGCGGTGGCACCTGGCGGTGGCGGCGTCGGTTGCAGCGGAAGATCCGCCGTATGGCTCATGGCCAGGAGCGGCGGCGGTGGCGGGACCGGGGGTGTGGACGGCGCAGGGCCACCCGGCGTCGGTAGCGCCGGAGTTCCAGGCAACGGCATGCCCGGCGTCGGCAAACCGCCCGGGCCGCCGCCGCTGTCGTCGGTGTACATCAGCAAGAACTCCCCGACCTGCTGGCTGAAGACCATGGTCGGGTCGCTCTGGTTACCCGGCGCCACCACCACCGGCACCTCAGCGCCTTGCGGCACGCCGGAAGCGGTCAAGCGGATGCCGTAGAGGTCAAGCCCGGTGCCGCCGCCGCGGTCCTCCGCCCAGACCAACAGGTAGCTGTTGTAGTAGTTGGCGAACCCGATGGCGGGTGCCACCGGTCTGGCGCTCGTGATGACGGTCGCGGCGCTGGCTCCGCGAAGGCCGCTCGCGGCCAGGACGACGCCGGAGAAGGCCAGGGTGAGGGTGATGAATCGACGTGGCGACATGGAGACACTCCAGGCTTTCGGTACTCCCCTGCGCGCGGGGCAGCGCAACGTGGTCGGAAGACGGACGGACGTCACGGGTACATCTTTTCCAACATGCGCGGGAAGGCAGTCGTCTCCCGCACATGGCTGAGACCGCAGATCCAAGCCACCGTCCGCTCGATGCCCAGGCCGAAGCCCGCATGTGGCACCGCACCGTAACGGCGGAGGTCCAGATACCATTCGTAGTCGGACTGTTGCAGACCGTGCTCGACAAGTCGGCGTTTCAAAAGGTCGACATCCGTACTGCGCTCTCCACCGCCGATGATTTCGCCGTAGCCCTCGGGGGCAAGGAGGTCAACGGATCGCGACAGTTCCGGTCGCCCTTCAACCTCGGCCATGTAGAAGGCCTTGGCGGCGGACGGGTAATGGTAGACGAATACCGGGCGGTCGAATCGCTCGGCGAGGTACGTTTCGTGGGGGGCGCCGAAGTCATCGCCCCAAGGGAAGTCGGGGAAGTCGCCGGCACGCAGCATGGCGACGGCCTCGTCATAACTGAGGCGCGGAAAGGGTGCCTGTACGGCCTCGAGTCGAGACAGGTCGCGCTCCAGCACGTCGGAGAGTTCCCGCTCGTGGCGGTTCAGCACGGTCTGGACGATTGCGCTGACGAAGGCCTCTTCGACCGCCATCACGTCTTCCAAGCGGGCGAAAGCCATCTCCGGCTCGACCATCCAGAACTCGGTCAGATGTCGGCGCGTCTTCGACTTCTCTGCCCGGAAGGTCGGCCCGAAACAATAGGTTCGCCCGAGGGCGGCGATGGTGGCTTCGTTGTACAGTTGCCCGCTCTGGCTGAGGTACGCGGTATCACCAAAGTAATCGGTGGCGAACAGCGTGTTGGTCCCTTCGCAGGCGGCGGGGGTCAATACCGGGGTATCGACGCAGACGAAGTCGTTGCCGTCGAGCCAATCGCGCACGGCCTTGATGATCGTCGCCCGGATGCGCAGGATGGCGGCCTGCCGCGGGCTGCGGATCCACAGGTGGCGCTGCTCCATGAGGAAGCCGGTGCCATGTTCCTTGGGTTGGATCGGGTAGCCCGACTCCGCGAGCGACACGATCTCCAGTCCCCTCAGGCCGAGTTCGAATCCGCCCGGAGCGCGGGCGTCGCTTCGCAGGAGACCCTCCACGCTGACGGCGCTCTCCTGGGTCAACTGACCTGCCGCGGCGAAGTCCTCCTCCGGCAGATCCTTCTGAAACGCCACGGCTTGCATGACGCCCGTGCCGTCGCGAAGTTGGATGAACTGCAGCCTGCCCTTGTCGGTTCTGTTGTGCACCCAGCCCTGCACCCGAACGACCTGGCCGTCATGCCCCGCCGCATCGCGGATGCGGATCAACGGAGCGGCACTCGCCTTAGCGTCCATGGAATCTAGTACTCCTCCTCGTGCGGTGCCGGATCCCGGTCCCGCTCCTCGGCATGAAACAACGTCGCAGCCATGCCCCTTGTTGCGGCGGGAATCATGACCGTCTCACCCCTTCCTGACAATCATAGCCCGTCACTTCAGGCTTTGGCGGCGCTACATGCCGGGTGGCGTGGCGGAAGAGGCAACCAAGGTGACGAGCCGAGAGCGAAGCGCATCGCCTAGCGCGTCCCATTGCCAGCGTCGAATCCAGGGAAGGTCGCCCCGGACCTCGCCAAGGTCCAGTTCCCGTGGATCGACATCCGGGTGCAAGGCCAACTGATCCAGATGGCGAGCCGACCAGACCAGTCCGGCGGACAGGCCCAACCTGGCGGCTTCGGCCTCGCGCCAGGCCTTGAGCCTGGTCAAGCGATCGCGCTGCTCGCCCGTCCAGCGTGAGGCGGCGCCATGTCGGGGCCATCGGAGAGGGGGATCCTGCCTGCCTTGGGTCAGTGCGGCGAGCAGCGCCCGTCGGCGTGGGCCAAGGTAGGGCCTTCCGATGCCCGGTAGACTCTCCAGCCGTTGGCCTGGATCCCGCGCGAGGGTCAACATCGTCTCGTTGCCCATGACTCGGTAGGGCGGCCGGCCAAGCCTCAGCGCCTCCTGCTCGCGGAAGCAATAGAGCGCATGGAGGACGGCGCGCCCTTGATCGTCCAGTTCCTTGGCTCCCTTAACCTGCAGGCAGGCGTCATGCGAACTCGGGGGCGGTTCCTGCCGAAAGGACTCCAGCCGTTGGCATTCCTCCGCTACCCATGCGGATCGTCCCAGGTTCGCGATCCGATCCACCATGACGTGGTAGAGGTCCAGCAGGTGGGCCACGTCATCGGCGGCATAGGCCAAGGCGGCCTCCGGGAGCGGACGCTGTGACCAGTCCATTCGCTGCAGGCGCTTGGACTTGGCCAGATCGACGCCGAGAACCTCCTGCAACACCGCGGCCAGGCCCGTTCGCTCCAAACCCAGGAACTGCGCCGCGATCGATGTGTCGTAGAGCCCGCGCAACGTGAAGCCAAGGTCGCGCTGGAGAGCCCGCACGTCATAGCTGGCGGCATGCAGAACCTTGACCTGACGGGGATCGGCCAGGACGACTCCCAGATCGGACAGCCCGGTCACGGAAAGCGGATCGACGACGGCGATCTTCGGGCCGGGCAGAGCGATCTGGATGAGCGAGAGCCGCTCCGGGTAACGATGAAAGCCGTCTGCCTCCACATCCAAAGCGACAAGCGCAGCGTTCTTCAGGCTGCGCGCGAACTCCGACCAGTCCTCTGTCGAGTCGATCCATTGGAACGCGGTGGGTGCGAACGGGACGAGAGCCCTATTCGGATCAGCTTCGGTCAGTGTCGATTCGCCTGGGCCGTTCATGGCGCCAACGCCGCAAGATCCACCAAGGCCGAACGGAGTTGGCCGGCAGATCGAAACCAACAGGTCCTCATGCCGACGGCCGCCGCCGCCTCGATGTTGCGCGGCTTGTCGTCGATGAACAGGATGGCGGCGGGGACGACGGCCAACTCCGCGGCCAGGCACAGGTATGCCTCCGGGTCGGGCTTGCGGCGTCCCGTGCGATGGGAGAAGTGCGCACTGTCGAAGCGTTGGATGAAGCGGCTGATCTGCGGCTCGTAGTCCTCGGCGCTGTTGGACAGAAGGGCTACCCGGAGGCCGGCCTTGCGCAGCGCGTCGGCCATGAGGAGGACCTCCTCATCCAAACGGGCCCAGGTGGCGCTCGATTGCAGTCCGCGAATAGCGGCAATCTCGGTCTCCGTACCGGACCTACCGGCGGCGCGCAGGATTTCGGTCCAGTAGGCGTTTCCGTCCATGTCGCCGGTTGAGTACGCTTGCCACATCGGGTAGAGGTCGGGCGAATGCCGGATCTCGTTCAGCCGCTCCGGCGTGAGTGTTGGATCGATCTCGGCCAGGCCTGAGGCCAGAGCCTCCTGATCGGGAAAGGCGATGACGCCTTCCACATCGAAGATGGCGGCGCTCAGAAGGCTCGGCTCCGTGTTCGCGGATTGCATGGGGCTAGAGTATAGGGGGGTGCCGCAAAGCTGTCACGGATATGGCGCGCAGGGCCTGTCACCGCGGAGGCGGATCGCTTACGATGAAGGCATGGACCTTCCGCACCACGGATCCCTGGTCGACCTGCCTCTGTCCGAGCGACCGCGCGAGAGGCTCGCTCGCCTGGGCGGTCCTTCACTCGCGACCGCGGAACTGATCGCCGTCGTCCTGGGTGCCGGCAATCGTGGCTCGAGCGCATTGGGCGTGGGTCATGATGCCATCCGCAGGTTGGGGGGGCTGCCCGGACTGGCATGCGCCTCGTTGGAGGAGCTGAGGGCGATTCCCGGTCTGGGCCAGGCGCGAGCGCTCCAACTCAAGGCAGCCCTTGAGCTCGGACGGCGTCTGGTCGCCTTGCCCAGCTGCAACCTGCCTCGCATCGCAGGTCCAGCGGATGTGTCGGAATTGCTTGGCCCGGAGATGGTCGACCTGGAGCAGGAGCATCTGCGCCTGTTGCTGCTCAACGTCAAGAACGAAGTGCTGGCGGTCTACGAGGTGTACAAGGGCTGCCTCAACTCCAGCCCCGTCCGTGTCGCGGAGGTGTTTCGCGAGCCGATCCGTCGCAATTGCGCGGCCTTGATCCTCGTACACAACCATCCTTCCGGCGACCCGGCACCCAGCAGCGCCGATGCTCAGGTAACGCGGCAGTTGGTCGAGGCGGGCCGGCTTCTCGACATCGCCGTCCTGGATCACGTGATCCTGGCGAGGCGCGGTTGGGTGTCGTTGAGGGAGCGCGGGCTGGGTTTCTGAGTGGGGGGGCGGCTGATGGTGGTTCGGGCCGAGGGCGATGACGAGGCGTCGGCCGGCATCCGCCCCTTCGCACGGCAAGTTCGTGCGGACCAGCCTCACGGTCTAGAATACGCGCATGGTCGATGAAGAACGTTCCGCCAATGCGCATCCCACGACCGTGGCCGTGGATCTGAAAGGGCCTTCAGAAGCTCCAGGCGACATGTCCGTAGCACTGGTGGCGCCGATGCCGACGGGTGTCGACCTGCGGCTCGCTGCGCGGCGCTTCACCGCCTTTGCCGCGCACCACGGAGCCTTGGCCTGCGGCCCTCCTCTGAGCGAGCCATTGATCGAGCATGGCGTCCCGGTCCAGTACTTCGGCAACCTTGTCCTGGAGTTGGGGGCGGACGACCGAGTGGTCCCTCGGCCCTTGGGAGCGCTCGCCCTCGCCCGAGAGCATGTCGCGCCGCCGGGTGGCGAAGTCGGTTGGCCGCCGATGCTCAACCGCAGCGACACGTTGCCCTGCCACGCCACCCTGCGATATCCTCAGCGACCTTTGGCGCAGATTCGGTATCTGGTCGTCCATCACAGTGGCGCGGCAGCACGCGTGGACGCCCGGGATATCGCTGCTGAGCATGTCAAGATCAACGGTTGGCCCGGCATGGGCTACCACTTCGTGATCGGCCCGGGCGGGCTTGTCGAGCAATGCCAGGATCTCACGGTCAGCAGCCACCACGCGGCGCAGTTCAATCCTGTGGCAGTCGGTATCGCGTTGCTGGGTGACCTGCGCCTCACCCGACCGGATCCGCGGCAACTCCATGCGGCTGCCAGGCTTCTCGCCTGGCTCTGCCTGCAGTTGGGTCTGCCGCGTCAGGCGATCCGGGGGCACGGTGAACTGGTGGCGACGGACTGCCCTGGCCCTGACTTCCTACACCGTTGGAAGCCACAGCTGCTCGACCTGGTGGGCGTCCACCTGCGCCTGCCCACCGATGGCTCTGTCGGCGGGGACGCTGGCTGACAAGGGGCAAGAACAATGCACGCAGCGCCGGCGCGCGCCGCCGAACCGTCAGGCGGCGTTGAGTCCTGGGGGACGCAAGCGCTTCTCTCAGATTTCGCCGTGCATCTGGAGGCCTTCGAGGGTCCGCTTGACCTGCTGTTGGTCCTGGTTCGCCGCGAGAAGCTGGCTGTCAACAGGCTGTCACTGGCGGCCGTTACGGGCCAGTATCTGGACTATCTCGGACGCTTGGAGGCGATCGATGCCGGTGCCGTCGCGGCGTTCTGCGAGGTGGCTTCCACCCTGATGGTGATCAAGAGCCGCGCCATGTTGCCGCGTGCCGCGGCGGCGGAAGGCGGCGACGACGAGGCGCTTGATCTCGTCGAGCGGCTGCGTGCGTTCAAGCGCTACCGGGAGGTCGCCGAAGGTCTCGGCCGTCGCGAGCAGGTAGGGCTCAGGGCCTTTGTCCGTCCGGCAGGCCCGCAGCCGTTGGCTCCTGAGCTTCGGTCGGGAGATCTGGATGTGCGCGACCTGGCGCGGGCCTTTCAACGGGCGCTGGCTGAGGCCCAGGCGGCGGAGAGCGCCGCCCTCGCCGCCACGGGCACGGTGTTGCCGCCGACCCGTCCGCGCGTGCGCCTGGCCGATCGCTTTCGCGAGATCCGCGACCTGCTCCATCGCCAGGGGCGCGTGACCTTTCGTCAGGCGCTCTTCGGCGCACGCAGCGACAGGGAGTACGTACTCGTCAGCTTCCTTGCGGTACTGGAGTTGCTCAGGCGCCGGGTGGCCCGGGCGACCCAGGCCGAGGTCTTCGGTGAGATCGAGTTGGAGGCGCGAGCGGATTTCAAGGCATGGTCGACGGAGATATCGGAACATGCCCTCGACGAGGAAGTCTGACCGATGATGCGTTCCCGACTGGCCCTTTCCATTTGTCTGGTCGCAGTCACGCTCGTCTCGACCGCGGATCTGGGACAGGGCGCCAAGAGGCCGTTTGCGCTGCCCTTCGGCGCCGCGCCGGGCCCCGGCACCTGGTACGTGTCGCAACCCTACGGCAACTCGGCCTATGCCTACGCCGAACGCAGTACCCTCTATCGCAGCGGACAGGGCCTGCACATGGGGTTGGATCTGGCGGCGCCATGTGGCACCCCGGTGTTGGCTATCGGTGACGGCGTCGTGATCAGCGTCGACGGCAAAGGGGGCGCGCCGCCACACAACCTCATGATCGATCACAGCAACGGCTTCGTGTCCTTCTACGGGCATCTGCTCCAGCGGCCGACCCTCTCCGTTGGACAGTACGTCGGCAGAGGACAGGCGGTCGCGATCTCGGGCGACATGTACGGAACCTGCCGCGCCGCGCCCCATCTACATCTGGAGGTGCGGGACCGGACCACCCAGCGCTTGCACAATCCGGTCAACCTCATCGACGCCGATTGGCACAGCATCCTGCTCCTGGGTGCGGCCCCCCTGGCGTTCGAGCGCGACCTCGATGCGCCGCGGAAGTGGCAGACCATCGATGACCAGCCCGCCATCGACCTCGGTGGTTCACTCTTGAACGACTATGACCGGCCCTGGCCAGCGAGACCCTGAACCTCAGTTCGATCGACCACGATCGAACGACGGCCTGGCCTTTCCGCCGGCCGGCGATGCTCCGGACCCCGGTCCACTGGCTCGTGGTGGCAACGTTCGATCTTCGCTGCGCGCGGCCGGGCCACTTCCGCCGGCCGGGCAGCTTCAGACCGTCTCCCGGCGCCCGACACGCCGAAAGGCGTCGGGTGCGCGCCAACTGGCCTTGTTGATCACGGTGCTGGCCGTCGCTGGCGCAGGCTTGACCATCGCCGCACGCGAGTCCGCCGGGGGGTGGCGCAGTCCCGGTGACACAGGAGCCGACGTGCTGCCCACGGTGACGTCGGGGCCCCCGCCAACGCCATTGGTGGCGCACGCCCTGGATCGGCTCGACCATGTGGCGGACGCGAGCGCGATCGGTGGAGCGAACACTCCGGTGCGTTGGGAGCTGCGGCTCCGCCAGCTGACCTTCGATGGCTGCTGTGTCGGAAGCTGGTGGTCCTCCGACAGCAAGAGCCTGCGCTTCGTCGATCGGCCCGCGGACGGCGACGATACCGCGCTGTACGTCCTGCCCATCTGGCCACCTGGGCAGTTGCCGGAAGTGTTCGACGGTGGCCTCTCTGCGACCGAGGGGGAACCGCGTTTCTCCGCCCGGCCGGAAGGCGACTTCAGCGTCGTCGCCGACAGGGTGACGGGTCTGGAGTGGCCGGTCCAGACGGGCGGCAATCCAACCCTGGTGGCTCCGGATGGGAGTACGATCGCATGGTACGGAGCCACCGGCGGCCGCAGCGATATCGACGGCTTCACCAGCTTCCATGTGTCCGCCGTTGACGGGAGCGGAGAGCGCTCCCTGGACGGGATGTGGGGCGGAAGCCTTCTACGCTACTTGCCCGATTCGGCGCATGTCCTGGCGTTGGGTCGTCAGGACGAAGGCAATGCCGACTACAGTCTCAGGCGGATCGCCGTGGCAGACGGGGCGACGGAGGAGATTGCATCCGGCCCCTGGCTTTCCGATGTCGCTCTGTCGCCGGGTGGCAGCTGGGTTGCCTTCATGATCAGTCTCGATCGGGACCACCCGGAGGCCAACGGCATCTGGGTGGCACCGATGGGGGCTGGGCGCGGCGAGCCACGGAAGCTGGAGCTGCCGGGGGCCTACCGCTGGCGCGATGACGACCGGCTGGTCTACATCCCCATGCTGCCGGGAGCGCCCGCCCATGCCGTGCTGCAGTTCGACGCGCTCCTAGGCCGGAGCTCCATCTTGCTGGACCCGAGCGATCTACCCATCCGGATTGCCGGCAACGACTGGTCCATCTCGCCCGACGGCAACCATCTGGCCTTCCTCGCCGAGGCAGACCGCTGCATCTGGCTGTTGGACCTGGCGGAATGACGGCGGAATGACGGCAGACGACCAGCAGGTCCGCCTCGATGCGTCGGCGCACGCGTTTCGCTTGCCGACCTTGGGTCTGGATGCCGTGGCCGCGCGTCTGGCCCTGGCGCTGGCTCGTGGTCGACCGGCCCATGCGTACCTGTTGGCGGGGCCCAACCTCACCGGAAAGCGACGTCTGGCGCGATGGTTGGCCCAGGCCCTCCTTTGTCTCGAACCGCAGTCCGGACAGCCCTGCGGGGAATGCCGATCCTGCCGCCTGGTAGTCGCCGGTCAGCATCCGGACATGCTCCATGCCGATACGCCGCTCAAGGTTGACGCCACTCGCCAGTTGCTGGCCGATCTCGCGCTGATGCCGTTGTCGTCCCCGCGCCGAGTGGCGCTTCTGGCGGACATCGACCAAGCCACGACTGGTGCCGCCAACAGCCTGTTGAAGACCCTGGAGGAGCCGCCGTCGCGCGCGGTGCTCGTTCTCACGGCCGGCCAATCGGATCGCGTGTTGTCCACGATCCGGTCCCGCTGCCGGGTGGTCAGCGTCCGTCCGGCCGGACCTGTCGCGGTAGCCGAACTCCTGACCCGACACCACGGGTTGCCTCCCGAGACCGCCATGGCCCTGGGGCGCCGCTCAGGAGGGCGCTTGGACTGGGCGCTGCAGGAACTGGGAGACCATGACCGCGAGCAGGAGCGGCTCGACGGCCTGTTGCTCCTGGAGCGCATGTT
>JBGAUA010000118.1:0-10967 GCA_044228875.1 Anaerolineae bacterium | reverse complement strand
TGAGCGGACCGCCGAGCTGGGCGGCCTTTACGAGGCCGAGTCCGCGCCGGGCCGCGGGACCCGCATCCGCGTAAGTCTGCCGCTGCGCCGGGAGCGACCATGAGCGCGATCCGCATCCTCATAGCCGACGACCACCCGGTGTTCCGCTTCGGTTTGCGCGCGCTGCTGAACGCCCTGCCCGACACCGAGCTGGTGGGCGAGGCAACCGACGGCGAATCGGTGATCGCCCTGGCGGCCGACGCCCGACCGGACCTGATCCTGATGGACATCAACATGCCCGGTATCGGCGGCATCGAAGCCACGCGGCGGATCCGCGAGGCCTACCCGGACATTCGCGTCCTGATGGTGACCATGCTGGAGGACGATTCGGTCTTCGCGGCCATGCGCGCCGGCGCGCTGGGTTACGTTCTCAAGGGTGCGGAGCCGACGGAGGTCCTGCGGGCCATCCGCGCCGTTGCCGAAGGCGAGGCGATCTTCAGCCCCGTGATTGCCGAGCGTCTGATCCATTACTTCACCCATCCGCCCGCGGCCCGTGGCCATTCCGGCACGCCGGCCGATCGCCGCTTCCCCGAGCTCAGCGAACGCGAGGTCACCGTGCTGACCCTGATCGCCCAAGGACTCACCAACAGCGCCATCGCGGAGCGCCTGGTGCTGAGCCCCAAGACCATCCGCAACTACATCACCGAGATCTTCAGCAAGCTGCAGGTGGCCGACCGGGCACAGGCCATCATCCGCGCGCGGGACGCGGGGTTGGCCTGAGCGGTGCCGACCGCCGGGGCCGCACGGTCCTAAGCGCCGCCGATTGCCCCTCGCGCCTCCGCCTCGATCCGCTCCGCCAGAGCTTCGAAGCTCAGCGCCTCCTCGAAACGCCGCATCGCCAGCGGCGCCTGGACGCGGCGTTCCCCGGGGCCCAGGGCCAAGGCGGCCTGCGCCAGCAGCTCCGGCCGACCCATGGGGAAGAGCGCGCCCACGCGACCTTCGTCCGTCAGGGCGCGGAAGGCGGGAATGCCGCTCAGCACCGGCAGGCAGCCGCAGGCCAGGGCCTCCATCACCGTCAGGCTGCTCCATTCGCGGCGGCTGGACTGCAGCAGCAGGTCGGCCGCCGAATAGAGCGCATTCATGTGCTCGTGGGGCCATGCGGGGTGGAAGCGGACCCGGCCGGCCAGCGACGGCAGCGCCGCCACCAAGGCCTCGCATTCGCGGCGCAGGGCGTCGGTGAGGGCGTAGACATGCAGGCGGGCCAGGGGGCGGCGCTCCGCGATCATGGCGAAGCCGGTCAGAGTGGTGACGGGATCCTTGACCGCTTCCAGGCGTCCCAGCATCAGGCAGGCCGGGTCGCCATCGATGCCGGTGCGCGCGCGGGCGACGGCCCGGGGCAGGGGCGCGATGCGCACCGAGGTCTCGAAGGCCTGGCCGACGCGGTCGGGCTCCAGGATGCCGGCGTCCAGCCAGGGCGCGGCCTGCTCCGGATGGGTGAAGAGGACGCGGGCGGCGCGACGGGCGTTGGCCCGCCGCAGCAGGTTGGTCAGGCGGTCGGCCGCCGGCAGGCCGCCGTGGAACTGCACCAGGAGCGGGGCAGCGGCTCGGGCGGCCGTCCTGCCGGCCAGGCCCAGGTTCAGGTCCATCGTCAGCCCGGCGCTGTGCACCGCGGTCGGTCGCCATCGCTCCATGGCGGCGGTCAGGCGCCAGGCCGGCTCGAAGTAGGCCGGCCCGTAGCGCGGCGCCCGCCGGAAGGCCAGTTCGGCGGCCCGCCGCAGCAGCGGCGAGCTGGGCACCAGCTCGATGGTCGCTCCCCCCGCCGCCACCGAACCCGCCCGCCGCGCCAGCTGCCAGGCCCGCACGGCGTGGCCGCGGGCTGCCAGCGCCGCCGCCAGCTCGCCCAGGGCCGAGGCCCGGAGCGCGGCCGGAGAGCCATCGGCGTCCGGCTCGTAGAACGGCACGACGAGCGCCAGACGCAGGGGGCCGGCCTTCATCGGTCCAGCGGTTGGCGGGTCATCCGGTCACGTCACGACCACGCCGCTCAGATCGTCCGGGCGAGGATACTGCATGTCCAGGGCTTCCAGGGTTGACACCAGGATGCGGCAGGTCACGAGGTCGCGGTACCACTTGCGGTCGGCGGGGATGACGTACCAGGGCGCCAGCTCGGTGCTCGTGCGGTCGATGACCTCCTCGTAGGCGGTCTGGTAGGCGTCCCAATGTTCGCGCTCCTTCAGGTCGCCCAGGCTGAACTTCCAATGCTTGTCCGGATCGTCCAGGCGGTCCTGCAGGCGCTGGCGCTGCTCGTCCTTGGAGATGTGCAGGAAGAACTTGATGATGGTCACCCCGTTTTCCGACAGCATCCGCTCGAAGTCGTTGATGGGGGCGATGCGCTTCGACCACACCGCCTTGGGCACCAGCTCGTGGACCCGCACCACCAGCAGATCCTCGTAATGGCTGCGGTTGAAGATGACCAGCTCGCCGTCGGCGGGCACCTGTTGGTGGGCGCGCCACAGGTAGTCACGGGCCAGCTCGGGCGCCGTGGGCACCTTGAAGCTGGCCACGCGCACCCCCGTGGGGTTGACGCCCTCGAAGACCTTGCGGATGACGCCGTCCTTGCCGCCGGTGTCCATGGCCTGCAATACCACCAGCACCCGGTGGCGCCCTTCAGCGTAGAGCAGCTCCTGCAAGGCCTCGAGGCGGTCGTTGAGCAGGGCGAACTCGGCATCAGCTTCCGCGCGCTCACCGTCGAAGGCGCTCTTGTCCTCGGGATCGTGGTCGGCCAATCGGAAGCGCCGGCCCGGCTGGACGCGGTAGCGATCTTCGGCAGAGTTCACGGTGGGCTCCAGCGGTCTTGGCGCGGATGTGGGCGACAGTGTAGCCAGCGGACGCCGCGGCGTAAAGGCGCGGCAGGGCCTGTGTCAGGTCCGCGGACCGGCGGACCCTTGCCGCGCCTACGCCTTGCTTCCGGGTCCGACTATCATCTTCGGTCATCCGCCCTCGGCCGCCCACGGAGTCCCGCCATGATCGCCCCCGACGCCCAAGTCCATCCCGATGCCCTCGTCTACCAGCCCCACCTCGTCAACCTCTACGGCTGCCGGATCGGCCCGCGGACCAAGGTGGGCGCCTTCGTGGAGATCCAGTCCGGTGTGGAGGTGGGCGCCGACGTGAAGATCCAGGCCTTCGCCTTCATCCCCAGCGGCGTGCGGATCGACGACGGGGTCTTCATCGGCCCCCATGCCTGCTTCACCAACGACCGCCATCCCGCCGCCCTCAACCCCGACGGCAGCCTCAAAGGACCCGCCGACTGGCGGCAGGAGACCACCCATGTGCGCGCCGGCGCCAGCATCGGCGCCAACGCGACCATCCTCTGCGGCGTGACCATCGGCCGCGGGGCCATGGTGGCGGCCGGCGCGGTCGTCACCCGCGACGTGCCCGACCACGCCCTGGTGGCGGGCGTGCCGGCGCGGGTGGTCGGCGACACCCGGGCGATGGCAGAGGTGCCAGGTCCTGCGGCGGCGCCCGGCGGTTGAAACCACCGCGCGATTCCGGTGTATCCTTAGCCCTTCTTCGTGACCGCCCGTCATCCGCCTTGAGAGCCGAGCCCGCCATGCACCTGCGTAGCGTCCTGACCCCGTTGCTTGCCGCCAGCGTCCTCGCCGCCTGCGGCGGCGCCCCCGCGGCCCGCACACCCGCCGCCGGATCCAGCGACCCGACCGCGCTGCCCGTGGCCACCGGCCCGGTGCCGGAGGGCGAGGGCGTCGAGGTCAGCTTCGTCAAGCTGTCCCAGGAAGGGGAGTACCGCTGGCGCGCCGAGGTCACCCTGCGCTATCCCGGCGCGGACGCCGAGGACCAGATCAGCGGCTGGAGCGTCATCCTGCCCGACAACAGTGTGGCCGTGCCCGGGCCGAGCGGCCAGACGGCCGACATCGCCCCGCGCGATCCGCCGCTGCGCTCCGTCACCGACGCCCGCTCGGGCATCGACCTGCCCACCGGAACGCGGCTGATCATCGTCCGCGGGCATACCAGCGGCGGCGCGCCGTCGGCGCGAGAGCTGACCATCGACCTCAACCTGGACCGCGGCCCGGGCTTCTCCATCGAGCATACCTACTGAAGTGGGGGCGTGGCTTCGGCGTCGGTCGCCGATGCTTGAGCGCAGGCCGGATGCCGTGGGTGTCGCGGCAGATCGGGCGCTTGCAGTCTCCTGAGGTACGGACGCCCTGAATCGGACCTGATCCGCCGGATCCCAACCATTCCCCACAGGCAGGACCATGACCAGCATCGAGATCCGTCAGCGCTTTCTGGACTACTTCGCCCGCGAGGGGCATGCCGTGGTCGCCAGCTCCTCGCTGGTGCCCCTGGACCCCACGCTGCTGTTCACCAACGCCGGCATGGTGCAGTTCAAGGACAGCTTCCTGGGGCTGGACCCGCGGCCCTACAGCCGCGCGGTGACCAGCCAGAAGTGCATGCGCGTCAGCGGCAAGCACAACGACCTGGAGAACGTCGGACCCAGCCCGCGGCACCACACCTTCTTCGAGATGCTCGGCAACTTCTCCTTCGGCGACTACTTCAAGGCCGACGCCATCCGACTGGCCTTCGGCTTCCTCACGAGCGAGCTGGGCGTCGATCCCGAGCGGCTGGTCTTCACCGTCCACCAGGCCGACGACGAGGCCTATGACATCTGGGTGAAGCAGGTGCGGGTGCCTGCCGAGCGCGTGCTGCGCATGGGGGACAAGACCAACTTCTGGATGATGGCCGACGTGGGACCCTGCGGGCCCACCAGCGAGTTGCACTATGACTTTGGCCCGGACCGCTGCACCTGCGGCCGGCCGGACTGCTCGGTGGCCCTGGACAACGACTGCGATCGCTGGCTGGAGGTGTGGAACCTGGTCTTCATGCAGTACGACCAGGCCAAGGACGGTAGCCGTACACCCCTGCCCAAGCCCGGCGTCGACACGGGCATGGGCCTGGAGCGCATCTGCGCCATCAAGCAGGGCGTCCACGTCAACTACGACACGGACCTGTTCAGCGGCATCCTGGACCATGTACAGACGGCTCTGCGCCATTCGCCGGCGGAGCGCCGACAGGCCGGAACGGGCTACCGCGTGCTGGCCGACCACGGCAGGGCCATGAGCTTTCTCATCGCCGACGGCGTCCTGCCCGGCAACGACGGCCGCAACTACGTCCTGCGCCTCATCATGCGCCGGGCGATGCGCTTCGGCAAGCAGATCGGCTTCGAGGAGCCCTTCCTGGCCGGTCTGGTCGAAGCCGTGATCGCCACCATGGAAGGCCCCTATCCGCAGCTCCGCGAGCGCGCGGACTGGATCAAGGAGGTGGTGGTCCAGGAGGAGGCGCGCTTCGAGCGGACCCTGGAGACCGGCTTGGAGCTGCTGGAGCAGGCGTTGAGCGGTCTCAAGGCCTCCGGCGCCACGGTGGTTCCCGGCGACGTGGTCTTTCGGCTCTACGACACCTACGGCTTCCCCCCGGACCTCACGCGGGTGGTCGCCGAGGAGCAGGGCCTGGACATCGACCGCGCCGGTTTCCAGGCGGCCATGGCCGCCCAGAAGCAGCGCGCCCGTGCCCAGGCGCAGTTCGGTGTGTCCAGCCGTGACGACGCCTACCGCCGCCTGGGCCTGCCGGAGACGGTCTTCCTGGGCTACGAGTCCCTCGAGGCCCCGGGCGAGGTGTTGGCCCTGGTGGTGGACGGCGAGCTGGTGGACGAGGCCGTCTCCGGCCAGGGCGTAGAGCTGGTCCTGGACCGGACGCCCTTCTACGCCGAATCGGGCGGTCAGATGGGCGACCAGGGCGTCCTGGTGGGGCCGGGCAGCCGCATCCGCATCCTGGACACCCAGCGCCCCATCGCCGGCCTGACGGCGCATGTCGGCGAGGTGCTGGAAGGCGTGTTGGCCGCAGGCGCCGCCGTTCACGCCCAGGTGGACGCCGACCGCCGCGCGGCCATCCGCCGCAACCATACCGCCACCCATCTGCTGCACGCCGCGCTTCAGGCGACGCTGGGCGACCATGCCCAGCAGAGAGGCTCCCTGGTGGCCCCGGACCGCCTGCGCTTCGATTTCGCCCATCTGAAGGGCGTCACGGCCGAGGAGCTGCGGGCGGTCGAGGCGCAGGTCAACGCCATGATCGTGGCCGATGCCGCGGTGAGCACGGCGCAGCTGAGCCTCGAGGAGGCCAAGCGCCGTGGGGCGATGATGCTCTTCGGCGAGAAGTACGGCGACCAGGTGCGCATGGTCGAGGTGGCCGGTCAGAGCCGCGAGCTCTGCGGCGGGACGCATGTGGCCGCCACGGGCGAGATCGGCAGCCTCCTGATCACCGGCGAGTCCGGCGTGGCCGCCGGCATCCGGCGCATCGAGGCGGTGACGGGCGCGGGCGCCACGGCCCTGGCCCGCGAGCGCCTGGACCAGCTGAGCGCCCTGGCGGGCCGGCTGGGCGCGCAGTCGCTGGACCAGCTCGACGCCAAGGTCGACGAGCTGCAAGGGCGCGCCAAGGACCTGCAGCGGCAGCTGGAGGCGGCCCAGGCCCGCCTGGCCGGCACGCAGGCCGGCGACCTGGCGGCGGCGCTTGGCGACGCGGGCGGCGTGCCCCTGCTCAGCGCCCGGGTGGAAGCCGCCGACGGCGACGCCCTGCGCCGCCAGCTGGATGCCCTGCGCGAGCGCATCCCCTCCGGGGTGATCGTGCTTGGGGCGGTGGCGGACGGCGCGCCGCGCCTGGTGGTCG
Organism: Anaerolineae bacterium; assembly: GCA_044228875.1. Taxonomy (GTDB): domain Bacteria; phylum Chloroflexota; class Anaerolineae; order Epilineales; family Epilineaceae; genus Epilinea. Next base: position 4,259 of record JBGAUA010000118.1, on the reverse strand, counting down.
GCGTCTCGGACGATCTGGTGGCGCGCGGCATCCGCGCGGGCGACCTTGTACGGCAGCTGGCGCCGCGCATCGGGGGCGGCGGCGGCGGCCGGCCGCAGCTGGCAGAGGCGGGCGGCAAGGACGCCGCCGGCCTGGACGGCGCCCTAGCGGCGGCGGCGGCGCTGGTGGCGGGGATGGGCAAGGGGTGACGGTGACGGGATCCCACCCCTCGAACGCCGCCCCCGACACGGCTGGGAGCGGGGGAGCTTCGATGGTGGTCGGCGCATGACCGGGCGCTACCTGGCTTTGGACTACGGTCGCCGTCGCATCGGCCTGGCGGTGTCCGACGAGTTGGGCCTGACGGCCCGGCCCCTGGAGACGATCGACCTGGCGGCTGGGGTGGGTGCTCGACCGGGACCCGGCTGGCAGGCTTCTCCCGGCGCGCTCAGCCGCGCGGCCGAGCGTATCGTCGCGATCTGCCGCGAGCTGCGTCCGGTGGGCGTCGTCATCGGCGAGCCGCGCGACCCCGAAGGCGGGGCGGCGACCGGGGCGGCGTGGATCGCGGCGCGGTCGGCGGAGCTGCGCACGGCGCTGGACGCGGCGGGGTTCGAGGACCTGCCGATCCACCAGCAGGACGAGAGCGGGAGCACGAAGGCGGCCTTGTCGACGGCCGAAACGCCGCGCGGCGGCGAGCGCGCGCTACGGGAATCGGGCCGGCTGGACGCGATGGCGGCGGCCGTCATCCTGCGGCAGTTCCTCGCCGAACAGGCGGATCCGCCGGAGCATAAGGAGCGATAGGACGATGGACGATCAGCGCTTGGAGGCCGAGGGCGCGGACGGCGAGCGATTGGCGGACGGACTGCCGACTCAGCCTGGCGGCGTGGCGGCGGGCCGCCCGGGCGGCGGCGGCTTCGAGCGGCCTTTGCTGCTGCTGGCGGTTGTCTTCGGCCTGGTGATCGCCGCCGGCGGGGCATGGATCGTCACGGGGCGCCTGTTGGAAGGGTCGTCTTCGGCTGGATCGGGCCTCAGGGCCTGGTGGCTGGCCCAGCAGGCCGAGCGTCTGCTGGCGCCCTCGGCGACGGACGACGCGCCCCGCGCGTTCACGATCGAGGCGGGCGAGGCCCTGGCGCAGGTGGCGGACCGTCTGCAGGCGGAGGGCCTCGTGCGCGATGCGGCAGCCTTTCGCCTCCTGGCCCGGGTCCGCGGCCTGGACACCACGATCCAGGCGGGTCGCCATGAGCTGCGGCCGATCATGGACGCCGAGGCGGTACTGGCGGCCCTGCAGTCGGCGGCCGGCGACCAGTTGACGGTGGCAATCCCGGAGGGCCGGCGCCTGGAGGAGACGGTCGCCATTCTGAGCCAGGCGGGGCTGGGCAGCACTGAGACCTTCGAGCGCCTCCTGGCGAACCTGGACCTGTCGGCCTGGCCGCTCATCGCCGCCCGCCCGTCGGGCGCAACGCTCGAGGGCTACCTCTTCCCGGACACCTACCAGTTCGACCCCGACGGCGGCGAAGAGGCGACCTTGCGGCGTCTGCTCGACGGCTTCAACGCCCAGCTGACGCCGCAACGGCAGGCCCTGGTGGCCGCCAGCGGACGCTCCTTGCACGAGCTGGTCATCCTGGCCTCCATCGTGGAGCGCGAAGCGGTCCTGGAGACGGAGCGCGCCCGGATCGCCCGCGTCTACCTCAACCGTCTGGCCGAGCCGCCCTTCATCCTCAACGCCGACCCCACCATCCAGTACGCCCTGGGCTTCCAGCCGGATGCGAACAGCTGGTGGAAGCGGCCGCTCTACCTGGACGACCTGCAGATCGACTCGCCCTACAACAGCTACACCCGCGGCGGCCTGCCTCCGGGCCCCATCTGCAGCCCGGGCATCGCCTCGCTGGACGCGGTGCTGGCGCCGGAGGACGGCGACTGGATGTACTTCGTGGCCAATGACGCGGCCTGTGACGGCTCGCACGTGTTCGGACGCACGCTGGAGGAGCACAACGCGAACGTCGCGCGGTACCAGACGGGGGGTTGCGGATAAGTGACGGCCATGAGCGAGCGCTGCGGCCGCCCTTTCGGCGGCCGCAGCATACCGTCTCGCGCGTGGGTCTCACTGCCCGAAGGCGGACCGCTCCAGTCCCGGCACGTAGATCGCATGGGTGGTCCATGTCCGCGGCTCGCCGTCGAGGGCGGCGTTGATGAGCAGCATCGGGAGCTGCACCGGTTCGGCCGCCTCGTCGGCTTCCAACGCGGGGACGCCCAGGTACATGGCGCTGTCCGATCGGTTGTTGCCCGAGGTCTCGGCGACCGTGACGCCGATGTGACGGTCGCTGCGGACGATGGCCGAGCCGGCGCGACCGGAACTCATCCCCAGCGAGGTCATCTGGGCCGGCGACCAGACGGTGCCGCTCCACGGCGCCAGCGTCACGCTGCATTCGGGACAGGGCGCTGCCAGTGGCTGACCGCCGTCGTCGAGCACCAGCAGCTCGACGTTCGCGGGCTGATCGCTCAGGTTCTTGACCGCCACCAGGGTGGACAGGTCGAAGCTGGTGGATCGCTTCAGGAAGGTCGGCAGGATGACCTGCCGCGCGCCGTCGTCTTGACGCAGGGTCTGGTAGCCGGCCAGGCTGCCGATGCGATTCTGGGCGAACACGGTGGACACGAGCCGTCCGCCGGCCCCGCCGACGATCTCCGCGGTTCCCATGCAGCCCGGGCGGACGCCGCTGGGTCCGAGGTTGGGATCGGGGCTCCAGGGCTCGCCCTGGTCGATGACCGTGCTGCCGCCCGGTGCCAGGCGGACGGGCGCTCCGCCGCGGGCGAGGGCTGTCGCCGGGCAGCCGGCGCCGTCGAGCCGGTAGCGGACCAGGACGTCCGCGGGCTGCTCGCCGACGTTGGCCACGGCGATCCACGTGCGCCCTTCCGGGCCGGCGTTGTAGACCAGCGGCGCGTGGAGGGTGGCCGCGGCCAGGTCGACGGGCACCCCCTCGGTGCTGGCCATGCCGAAGGCAGAACCATTCCATTCGGTGAAGACCTGCACGGCGATCGGCAGGTCGGCGCGCACGGTCACGGCGCCGGTGAAGCCGGAGTGCACCTGCATCAGGTCGCGGTCGTCAGCACCGTTCAACGCCACCGTGACGGCGCCGTTGGCCGCGATGCGCCGGGTGAGGGGACCGATCTGGCGTCCCGTGGTCGCGTCCTGCAGGGTCAGCAGGGCCGTTGCCGGCAGCTGGCTGTCGGTGTTGCGGATGGTGACATAAGCGCTGAGGCCCTGGTCGCCGCTGCCGACCCAAGGAACCACCACCTCGCGCCCGGCGCGCGACGGGTTGCTCATGGTGTTGGCTGGGGCGCCGCTCCAGGTCGTGCCGGCCAGGGCTTCGATGGGCACATCGGCGATCACCTGGGCGGAGAAAAGCCCGTTCTGTCGGAGTTCAGCATTGCTGGCCACCAGCTCGAACCTCGTGCGGCAGCCGGCGATATGGGGTCGGGACAGCGACACGCCTCCCGGATTGCCTCTCTGGGGGTAGATATCGACCATGGTCTGCGCCGGCCGCGCCGCCGCCCGGCAATCGCGGTTCACGACGATCAGGCTGCTGGAGCCCAGTCCGAAATGCGGCGAACCGCCGGGAAGCGCGGCGCTCCCGGCGAGCGCTGGACCAGGCTGCCGGCTACCGAGGCCGGCCAGCGCGACGAGGAGGGTGGTGAAGAGGCCGACGACGGTCGCGAGGCGGCGTGGCATCGGCGCACGGCGCGGCGACATGCGCACGCGGCGCGAGGACAGGGTCCGCCGGATCGCGGACAGGCGAAGAGGGGTGAACATCTGGCGCTCCTGAAGTTGTAACCGACTTAACTGGGACGCATCCATGCATCTGCGGGAAGTGTACGACCGCGCCGCGACCGGGTCAATCAGCGGCCACGACGGGTTTGGCGCAGTTCGATTCGGCGATTCAGCAGGCGCTCAGCGCCCGCCCGCTGGCAGCCCCGGCAGGTAGATGGCCCGTGTCGTCCAGGCCCTGGGCTCGTCGTCCAGGCCGGCGTCATGGAGCAGCATCGGCAGCTCGATGGTGGCGGGCGTCTCGCCCTGCTCCATCTCGCGGATGCCCACGACCATGGCCGTGTCCGCCATGTGGTTGCCCGATGCCTCGGTGACCACCACGCCGATGCGGCTGTCGCTGCGCACGCGGGCCGATCCATAGCGGCCGGCGATCGCGTCCAGCGAGGCCATGGCCTGCGGCGACCAGAGGACGGCGCCCCAAGGGGCCACGGTCTGGCGGCATTCAGGACAGGGCGCGTCC
>JBGAUA010000117.1:267-11377 GCA_044228875.1 Anaerolineae bacterium | reverse complement strand
GTAGACCAGGCGGAGCTCTCCGGCGAGCGGATCCGCCGTCCAGGCCAGCTCGCGCAGGGTCGACCAGGCCACCGGCGCGGCGCAGTCGCCCGTGGCGACGAGCACCGCCACCCTGCCCACGCCGGTCCCGCCATCGGCGGCGCTGACGACCAGCTCCAGGCGCGGGCTCGAGACCGCGGGCAGCGGGTTGACGAGGGCGCGGAAGGGCGCCGCCGTGTCCCGCTCCACGAGGATCCGCGGCAGGCCGGCCATGACCGCGGCCTGGTTGCCGGGGTTGTTGCGGTTGGTCGCCCCGGGCAGCGCGATGCTGTAGCGCCCGCCGATCGGCGCGACCGCCTCGCTTTCGACCAGCCCGCCCGGGCCGAGCCGCAGCAAGGTGCCCGCGGGACCGGTGGCGAAGAAGGCGATCGTCTGCTCGGCGCGCACCAGGTTCCACAGCAGGCTGACGCGGCGATCCGGCGGTCGGTAGAAGAGGACGCGCTGGGTGAAGTTGTCCTCTCGCGGCGGCCGCCAGAGCAGGCCGGCTCCGGCGAGCTCCGCCGACCAGGCGGCGAGGGCGTGGAATCCAGGCCGCGGCCGTCCGTCCAGCGCGAAATCGCGGCGCCAGCAGGCCTGGCCCTCCGGCGGCGTCCAGCATTGGTTGGCCGCGTGGTTGCGGACCAGGCCGAAGGCGTCGTAGCTGCCGGGGCCGTTGCCGCAGTCGTCGTAGAGCTGGAAGAAGAAGACGGCGGCCACGTCCGCCGCCAGGGCCTCGGCGTAGGCCTGCCAGAGGTAGCCGGCCTGCTCCTCGGCCGTGGCCCGCCAGGGGCTGACGGCGTCCCAGCAAGGCCCCGGATGCTCGTTCCAGATGGGCACGCCCAACTCGGTCACCCAGACCGGACGCGGCGGCAACCCGGCCTCCGCCAGCAGCTGGCGCGCACGCGCCGGGCCGGTCTGCAGCAGGCTCGGGTAGACGTACCAATGCCAGCCGGCGGCGTCGAAGGGCAGGTGCGCTTCCGGCGCGAGGCCGGCCGCGGCCAGACGCGCCTTGACCGAGGCCAGGAAGGCGCGGTACCACGCGGCCGCGCCGGCGTCGTCGGCGATGCCGCCGTGGAGCACGGTCGCGGCCGGGTCCCGCCAGCGGATGACGCGCCAGGCCACCTCCTGGTAGCGGGCAAACTGGTCCGCGCTGCCGCTCCAGAAGTGGACCAGGTTGGGCTCATTGCCGACCTCCCAGGCGCGGACCCCCGCCGACGGCGCACCGCGGGCCAGGGACAGGACGCCGCCCGGACGGTAGCGATCGACGGCCGCGGCGACGAAGACGGCCCAGGGGTTGGACGGGTTGGGCCGCGCCGCGCGCGCTGGATCCTCGGTGGTGCGCCCCGCGGCGTCCAGGAAGGTGGGCGCTTCCAGGTTGCGGGGCGGGGCGGCTTCGATCCGGCAGGCGCCGGCCGGCCGCGCGGGGCGCCTGGCAGCCGCGGCCATACCGCCGCCCGTCCGCGCGGCATCGCCGGCCGACGGGGCGCCACAGACCCCTAGGGCCGCTTGCCCAGCCTGGGACGACGGAGTGCCCTGCAGGATCAGCAGGCTGGCGAGCCCGGCGTCCAGGTCGCGCGACACGATGCCGTCGGCGACGGACCAGTCCAGGCTGCCGTCCGGCCGCTCGACGAGATCCCAGTACAGGGACCAGCGGTTCCAGGCGGCTCCCGCGGCGCGGGCCTGCACGTAGCGGTCGGCGAGGTCGGCGGCCGGAAGCAGCTCGCGAGAGCGCGCGCCGCCGCCGGGCAGTCGCTCGGCATGCAGGTCCATGAGGTCCACATGGACCAGGCCGAGGGCCATGCCCTCGCCGGAACGCGGAGCCTGCGCGGCGGCGGGCGACGCGAACTGCGCCGCCGCTAGGGCCGCCAACGTCGCCGTGAGGAGCCTCGACGAAGCGCGCATGGCCGCGAGGTACTCGCTACGCCGTCGCGCTACTGGCCCAACAGGCCGTTCTTGAGCACCAGGGGAATGAAGACGCTCTTCAGCACCACCGGGGTCCCGGCACTGGGGGTGGGAAAGGGCGTGCGCGTGGCGGTGGGCGTCGGGCCGGCGGAGCCGATCAACCGGTGAGGGGCGAACATCGACGTGTTGTTGTTGATGTCGGTGCACACGGCGGTGACCTTGTTGTACTTCAAGGGTCCGGGCGGATCGAAGATGAAGAGGCCGGTGGCCCCTTCGGCCTGGACCTCGCCCTCGAAGCTGCCGGCCTGTTCCTTGTCGTCCGAGTAGATCTCGACCGGGCCGCCCGGGCAGCTGGCCGCGCTGCCGATGATGCGCCCGGCGGAGGCCAGCGAGATCTGCGGCGGCCTGACCTTGTTGTTGGCGCCCTGGCCGAGGTTGATCGGCGGACCGTCGTTGTCCGTGAACAGGTTGCGCCGCAGGTGGTTGCTCTTGGCCGCGGCGCCCTGGATGGACACGCCGCCCTCGCCGTTGCAGGCGATCTCGTTGCCTTCGATGAGGGTGTTGAAGACCTGGTTGTTGATGGCGATGCCGACATCGCCGTTGCCGGCGCAGCTGCCGTCCTCCAGCGTTCCGATGCGGTTGCCGCGGATGACGACGCCGCTCGTGGTGTCGAAGACGGCGATCCCGGCCACCTTGTTGCCGCTGATCCGGTTGTCGATGATCTCGGTGTTGCTGGCGCCGAGCTTGACCGTGATGCCGCCGCGGTTGGGCTCCGGCAGGCCCTTGGCGTTCAAGCCGATCCAGTTGCCGATGATCTGATTGGCCTGGGCCGACTCGAAGACGCTGATCCCGGAGCCGATGCCGCTGCCGGCCAGGATGTTGCGATCCGCGAGGTCCGAGCCGCCGACGACGTTGCGCGACGCGCCGTTCATGATCTGGATGCAGTCCTCAGACACCGCCGCGCGCACCGTCCCGTCGCCCTCGAGACCGCACCAGCTGCCGACGATCCGGTTGCCGATCGTCTGCCGATCGCGCAGGATGATGCCCACCCCCGGGTCGATATGGGCGAAGCTGAGGCCGGGCCCGAAGTGGTTGTCCCGCGCCCCGCCGCTGAAGCCGTCATAGCGGACCATGATGGCCGCCTGCTCGTAGGCGCCCGACAGGGTGAAGCCCTTGAAGGTGCTGCCCGGGCCTTCGACCACGATGGCGTAGGTCATCTCGCCGGCACCGGGGCGGATGACGATCGTGTTGTCCTGCGGCCCGGCGTAGTCGACGATGTCGGCGCTGAAGTCGATGGTCGTCCCGGCCGCGGTGAAGTTGTAGGGAATGGCGTTCTCGCCGAACTCGAGGATCCAGCGGCCGCTGGCCGCGTCGTAGCCAGGATCGGTGATCGAGAGCGGCTTGCGACCGGGCGGACATTTCTTGCCCCTGGGGGTGGCCGCCGGGTCGTAGCAGGCGCGGATGGTGCCGGCCACGCCCGCTCCTTGAATCTTCTCGATGGCGCCACGCAGCGAGCAGGGATTGTCGCCCGGCAGGCAGTGGTTGCTGTCGGTGGCGATGTCCTCGGTGGTGTTGATGAAGATCACGAACTGGTCGGGCGACGCGGACACGGGAGCCAGGCCCAGGGCCAGACTCAGCACGGAAACGGTGACGCTGCGACGAATGAGGCGCCTCATGCGGTGCCCTCCCTCTGGCGGTGTACGCAATCGATGGGCGATGGACGGAACCTCGGACCGGGTTCGCGCCCGCCGCCGCTGGCGGCGCCCATTATACCAGACCCACCAGGGGCCGGTGCGGCGGGCGCCAGGGCGGACCGGGATCACGACGGACCCGCGCGCGCAGCCGCGCGGCCTAGGGCTGCGCCGTCGCTTCCGGGAGGGCCGTCGGGGTGGGCAGGGTCGAGAACACCCGGTAGACCATGCCGCCGCGGTCGTCCGAGATCAGCAGGCTGCCGTCACGGGCCTGGGCCAGGTCCACCGGGCCGCCCCAGCGCCGGGTGTCCGGCCGCAGCCAGCCGCTGACGAAGTCGAAGACCTCACCGCGCGGCAGATCACCCTGCATCGGGATGCGCAGGACGTTGTAGCCCACCGGCAGTTCGCGGCGGGCGTCGGACCCGTGAACGGCGACGTAGAGGTCGCCGCGGTAGTCGGCCGGAAACTGCTGGCCGCTGTAGAACAGGAGGCCGCTCACGGCGCCGTGGGCCTGCAGCGCCAGGAGGGGCGCGGTGGTGGCGTCACAGAAGCCGGCATCACCCGGCGCTTCCGCCGTCCGGTCCGGCACGGCGGCGCCGTAGCAGCCCGGCCAGCCGAAATGGGCGCCCGCCGACAGGCGGTTGAGCTCATCCGGCGGCAGGTCGTCGCCCAGGCCGTCGCGGCCCTGGTCGCCGACGAAGAGCTCGCCGGACCGCGGATGAAAAGCCAGGTCAAGGCTGCGGCGCAGCCCGGCGGCGAACAGCGTGTTCTGGCCGCCCGCGACGTCCAGGCTGAGCACGGCGGCCGTGCGGACATCCTCCGGCCGGCAGCTGGCGCAGGGCGCGCCGACGCTGACGTAGAGGCGGCCGTCGGGGCCGAGGACCAGGCCCCGCTCCCAGTTGGAGCCGCCGCCCGGGAGGTCCACCAACCGTCGCGGCGGGTCGACGGCCAGGAGCTGACCAGGCTGGTAGTCGAAGGCCCAGACGGCGTCGGTGCAGGCCACGTAGAGTGCGTCCGGCCCGAAGGCCAGGCCCCAGGGCCGGTTGAGCTCCCGACCCGCCGCGAAGACCAGTGCGGGACCTTCCTGGCCGGTGGGCAGCGCGTCCGCGAGGCCGTTCTGGTCGCGGTCGGGCAGGACGATGACGCGGTCCTCGGCAGGCACCGTGGCGAAGACGTCGCCGTTGGGCGCCACGGCCATCATGGCCACCGGCAGGCCGAGCTGGGCGAAGACCCCGATGGCGAAGCCCGGCGGCAACTCCAAGGGCTCCGGCGGCGCCACGACGGCGGTAGGAACCGCGGTCGCGTCGGCGGCCGGCGTCGCCGTCGCGACCAGGCCCGGGTCGGCAGCGGCGCCGTCCTCCGTCAGCGGCGGCGCAGGGCTGTTGGCGATGGCCAGGGGCGAACGCGGCGGGAAGGGCGTCGGCGCGGCGCAGCTCGCGCCCAGCAAGGCCAGGCCGACGACGGCCAGGTGGACGAGCACGGCGGCGCGCGGCGGTGAAGGGTCCATGCGTCGGATTGTAACCCAAAATCCTCGCGCCGGCAGCCGCCGGCGGGCATCCGCTACAATGCCCGCCCCCGCGAACGCCCCATCCCCCCTGTACGCCAAGGAGCAGGCATGTTGCAGCTCTTCAACAGCCGCAGCCGGCAGCGCGAACGCTTCCGCCCGATTCCCGGACGGCCCGTGCGGGTCTACGTTTGCGGCATCACGCCCTACGACACGACGCACCTGGGCCACGCGTTCACCTACGTCACCTTCGACGTCCTGATGCGCCTCATGCGCCACGGCCACAACTGGCCGGTGCGTTATGTGCAGAACCTGACCGACATCGACGACGACGTGCTGCGCAAGGCCGCGGAGACCGGTGAGGACTGGCGGGCGCTGGGCCTGCGCTGGACCGAACTGTTCCGCGGCGACCTGGCCTGGTTGAACGTGACGCCGCCCGACGTGTATCCGGGCGCCACCTCGGTGATGGCGCGCATCGTCGAGCAGGTGGCGGCGCTGATCGAGCGCGGCCTGGCCTACGAGAGCGGCGGCAGCGTCTACTTCGCCGTGGACGCCGACCCGACCTTCGCGGCGGAGCTCGGCCTGGACCGGTCCAGCCTCCTGGCGCTGGCCAACGAGCGCGGCAACCATCCGGACGACCCGAGCAAGCGCGATCCGCTGGACTTCGTCCTGTGGCAGGCCGGCAAGCCGGGGGAGCCCGCCTGGCGAAGCCCCTGGTCGGCGGGCCGGCCCGGCTGGCACATCGAATGTTCCGCTTTGGCCCTGGCCCACCTGGGCGAGCAGGTGGACATCCACGGCGGGGGCGGCGACCTGTCGTTCCCGCACCATGCCTGCGAGGAGGCGCAGTCGACGCCCCTCGTCGGGCAGCAGCCCTGGGTGCGCTGGTGGATGCATGTGGCCATGGTGGAGAAGGACGGGGTCAAGATGTCCAAGAGCCTCGGCAATCTGGTGCTGGTGCGGCGCCTGGCGGCCGAAGGCCACCATCCGGACACGGTGCGGCTCTACCTGCTGCAGCACCATTACCGCAGCGCCTGGAACTGGGATCCGGAGCGCTTCCGGGACAGCACGGCCATGACCCGCACCCTGCACGCCGCGGTCGCGCGCAGCAGCCCCGGCCGGCGCGTCCTCGACCTGAGCCGCTTCGGCCCGCGCGTGACGAGCGCCCTGGACGACGACCTCAACACGCCGGAAGCGCTGAACGCCGCGCTGGAGCTGGCCGACGCCATCATCGACGCGCCGCCCGGCTGCGATCTGCGTCCGGCGCAGGACCTTCTGCGCGCCACCGCCGGCCTGCTCCTGGGCCTGCGCCTGGACCCGGTGGTCGCGGCGCCCGGCGCCCTCGCCGCGGAATGGCCGGCGCCGCTGGTGGCCGAGCCGGACCTGATGCTGCCGCCGGAGCCTGAATCGGCCTAAAGTCGGTTGCCGCCCGCGGCGGCCCGGCCTAGACTCCGCGCCATGATCGCGGATTCCGGCGGCGACTGGGCGACCCTGAGGCAGGACGGCGACCGCCTGCAGCTCTGGACCGGCCCGCGCGCCCTTCGCTACCAACGCATCCAGGTGAAGGCCGTCGCTCTGGCCTTCTTGGTGGGCGGCGGCCTCCTGCTGCGCTACTCCCCCTGGGCCTGGGCCGCCGTCGCCGTCGGCCCAATGGTATGGGCGCTGGCGTCCCGGCTCGCGCCGGAGCGAGCGCTGATCGAGGTGGACCGCGGCGCGGGGAGGCTTATCCCGCTGGCAGGCGGCGGGACGGACGGCGCGCCGGTGGCCCTCGGGCGGATCCGCGCCATCGCCGGCGCCTGGGAGACCTTCGGCTGGAGCTCGCGCGGCGCGATCTACGCCGTCGAGGATGGCGCGGCCAGGACGCTGGTCCTGGCCTTGGAGGGCACCAACGACGCCTATGCCGCGGCCATGTGCGCCGCGCTGGGCCGGCTCCTGGGGGTGAACGCCACCTACACCGGGACCTCCGGCGCACCGCTGCCCTGCTTCGAGCCGCCCCCGCCCTGAGGTGGGTTCAGGCCGGTTCGGCGTCGGTCTTCGCCAGCAGCCAGACCATCCCGCCCAGCAGGACCAAGGCCCCCGAAGCCAAGGCGGGAGCCGGGCCGACGCGCATCGAGACCGCGAGCCAGAGACGCTCCCAGGCCGGCATGGCCTCCCACAGGCGGCCGTACACGGCGTCCAGGGGGGCGGCCGAGAGGTTGCCCTTGACGTGCATGACGACGCCCAGGGCGCCACCGCCCGCGGCGACGGCCGCCAGCCGGCTCGCAAGACGCCGTCCGGCGGCATCGGGGCCTTGGCCGGACCGCGCCCGCGGCCGCAAGGCCCACCAGGACCAGGCGAGCGAGGCGGTGAACAGCCATACCAGCCCCTGGTCCCACTTCTGCCAGTGGCGCGTCAAGGCCAGTTCGGCGGCCAGCCCGACGACGCCCAGGGCGGTCAGGCGGTGCAGCCCTTCGGCGAGGTTGCGGCCCATCAGGCGGCCGACGCGTCCCGGCTCACCGCGCCCTGTTGCGCTGCGCATGGCGACTCCTTGGCTGCTTCCAGCGATGCGGCGGATTATGTCCGGCGGCGACAGAGCGGGAGCGGGCGACGGGCAGAGCCCGCCGCCCGCTCCCTTGATGCGATCAGGGCTCCAGAACGGCGACGATCTGGTCGATGACGCCGGCTTCCGGGTTGTACTTCGCCAGCTCCTCGCGGAGCATGGTGAAGTCGGGATCGTCGGCGGCGTACGGCCGGTACTCCACCACCTCGTCGGCCCACTTCTCGGCGTTGGCGATGCCGGCGGCCTCGAAGGCGGCGACCAGCTCCTCCTCGGTGGCGTTGTTGGCCGACACCTTGGCGGCGGCCGGAGCGGCGGCATCCTCGGTCGGCGCGGCGGCCGGATCCGCGGTGGGCTCCACCGGGACGTCGACGGCCGGAGCGACCTCGGTGCTCTCGGCGGCCGGGGCGGCGTCGCCCTCCGGCTCGGCGGGCGTGGTGGTGCAGGCGGCCAGCAGCAGGCCGCCGGCCATGGCGAACAGGGCGATGTGCTTCATGGGTTCTCTCTCCTCGGGTCAGGTCGGCGAGCGGCGAACGGGGAAGCCCCGCCGCTCCTTCCGGATGGCCGCCCGACAGGTTCGGGCGGGTCAGAAGCCGTGGATGATAGCGCACAGGCCCCCGTCAACAAGCCACTGAACGCTGTCGGGGCGCGCTCGAGCCCCGCGCCGGCGGAACCCAGCGTCGCGTCGATGGCGGCGTCCCAACGGCCATCGCCGGCCTGCCGGCGGAGGCGGATCAGCGCCTGCGCCGCCAAGGCGGCACCGCTGGGTACGGGTCCGTCGGACAGGTCCTTCTGGCGGGCAAAGAGCGCTTCGTGGCGCGCCCCGGAGCGGTAGCAGACCGCGCCGAGAGCGTCGGCGAAGTCGGCCGCCATCTGCTCGCCGAGCGCCGCGCCCGCGGCCGCCCAACGTGGACCCTCCCCGGCATCGGCCAGGTCGAAGCAGGCCAGGGCCATCGCCGCCACATCCTCGAGAAAGGCCGGACCTTCCGCCCGGCCGTCCCGCCAGACATGGGCCAGGCTCCCGTCCGGCAGGCGCAGTTCGCGGAGGACGAAGTCCGCCGCGTCGCGCGCGGCGGCCAGCAGATCGGGCCGGTCCCAGGCGCGGGCCGCGGCCACCAGGGCGCTGATGGTCAGCGCGTTCCACCCGCAGAGCAGCTTCTCGTCCGTCGCCGGGCGCGGCCGGCGCTCACGCGCCGCCCATAGCCGCGCGACGAGGCCATCAAGCCGCGCCTCGCCGGCCGCGTCCTGGGCCAGGCCGCGCCGGGTGAGCACAGAGGCGCCGTGCTCGAAGCTGCCGACGTCCGAAACGCCCAGCTGCGCTGCCGCCCAGGCGCCATCCTCCGCGCCCAGCGCCGCCGCCAGCTCAGAGGGCCGCCAGACGAAGAAGCTGCCCTCCCCGCCTTCCTGGTCAGCGTCCTGCGCCGCGTAGAAGCCGCCCGCCGGATGGCGCATCTCCCGCAGCAGCCAGCCGACGGTGGCCTCCGCCGCCCGCCGTGGGGCCACACCGGCGCCACGGGCCTCCTGCTGCAGGTACAGGGGCAGCAGCAGGGCGTTGTCGTAGAGCATCTTCTCGAAATGCGGCACGGTCCAGTGGGCGTCGACGCAATAGCGATGGAAGCCGCCGCCCAGCTGGTCGAGGAGGCCGCCGCCGGCCATGGCGTCGAGGGCCGCGTCGACAGTGTCCAGGGCCGCGGCGGCCAGGGCGGTCTCGGGCCGCTGGTCGGCGAAGGCCGCCAGGAAGGCCAGCTGCGGGGCCTGCGGGAACTTCGGCGCGGCCCCGACGCCGCCGTCGCGCGGGTCGCGGGCGCCGACCACGGACCGGGCGGCGGCTTCCAGGTCGGCCGCGCCGGGGCCCTGCGGCCACCCGACGGCCGCGGAGGCCTCGCGCAGCGCCGCCGCCAGGCGGCCGGCGGTGGACAGCACCTCGCCGCGGCGCCCGGCCCAGGCCTGGGCAATGGCCGTCAGGACATCGCCGAAGCCCGCCATGCCGTGGCGGGGCGCGGGCGGAAAGTAGGTGCCGCCGTAGAAGGGCAGGCCCTGAGGGGTCAGGAAGACGGTCATCGGCCAGCCGCCGCGCCCGGTCATGGCCTGCAGGGCGTCCATGTACAGGGCGTCGACGTCCGGTCGCTCCTCGCGGTCGACCTTGATGTTGACGAAGTGGCGGTTCATCAGCGCCGCCAGCGCTTCGTCCTCGAAGGACTCATGGGCCATCACATGGCACCAATGGCAGGCCGAATAGCCCACGGACAGCAGGATGGGCCGGTCGGCGTCGCGCGCCTCCGCCAGCGCTTGTTGGTCCCAGGGCTGCCAGTGCACCGGGTTGCCGGCATGCTGCCGGAGGTAGGGCGAGAGCGCTTCGCTGAGGCGGTTCACCGGTATGGCTCCTGCTGCGGGGTCCGCGGGTCCGGCGCGACCGCGGAGAGAGGCGGGTGGCGGGCCATGACGATAGCAGCAGACCGCGCGTCGTCGGCCGCAACCTCAGGCCCGCTCGAGCAGCAGGTCCCCCGTGCGCAGGGCGACCAGCCCCCAGCCGGGCGCCAGCAGCAGGGTGCTGTCCGCCTGGGCTACCACCGCCGGGCCGCGCAAGGTGGCGCCGGGCGTGAGGTCGCGGCGTGCCACCAGGGGCGCCCGCCGCGACCGTCCCCCGGACTGGGCCAGGTCGGTCCAGGACGGCCCCGAGGTGTCCGCTTCCGGCCAATACCAGGTGTCCGGCAGCTCGGCCAGCGCGGGGACGCCGACGGTGAGGCGCAGGGCCACCAGCTGCGGCCGCCGCTCCGGCAACCGGAAGCCGAAGCGCGCTTGGTGCAGGGCCTCGAAGGCGGCGCGCAGTGCACCAGGATCCGCGTGCCAGGGCACCGTCAGCTCCCAGGACTGGCCTTCGTAGCGCAGGTCGGCCGCCCGCAGCACCGTCTCCGGGCCGGCCGACCGCAGGCGGCCGAGATCGCGCCGGGCCGCGGCCAGCAGGCGGCGGAAGCCGCCCGCCACGGCCGGGGGCCAGGGCTGGCCGGGCCGCGGCCAGGGTCGCAGGGCCAGCGACAGGAGCCCCGAGGCCGCCGGGGGCGCGGTGGCCAGCCCCAGGGCGGAGAGAACGCCGGCCGCGGCGGGCACCAGCACGCGCGGGATGGACAGGCCCTCGGCCAGGGCGCAGGCATGCATGCCCGCGGCGCCGCCGAAGGCCACGAGGCTGCAATCCCGCGGATCGACGCCGGCCTCCACCGAGATGTGCCGCAGGGCGCGCTCCATCTGCGCGTCGGCCAGCCGGACCGCGGCCAGGGCGCAGTCCGCCAGGCCCATGCCCATGCGACGGGCGACGGGCGCCAGAGCGCGGGCCGCTGCCGCGACGTCCAGGCGCGTGCCGTCCGCCAGGCGCAGGCCGGCCGGCAGCCGCCCCAGCACGGCGTTGGCGTCGGTGAGGGTGGGCTCGACGCCGCCGCGCCCGTAGGCCGCCGGGCCGGGCCAGGC
>JBGAUA010000117.1:0-257 GCA_044228875.1 Anaerolineae bacterium | reverse complement strand
CGGCGCCAGCTCCAGAATGGAGCCGCCGCCCGCGCCGATGGTGTGGATGCGCAGGCTGGGCCGGTGGACGGCGATGCCGCCGATCTCGCTCCAGCCATCCAGAGCCGGGTCGCCTTCACAGAGGGCGACGTCGGTGGAGGTGCCGCCCATGTCCAGGCTGAGGATGCGCTCCATGCCCTGGCGCCGCGCCACGGCGCGCGCGCCCAGGACGCCGCCGGCGGGGCCGGACAGGACCGTGGCCACCGGCAGGCGGGCGG
>JBGAUA010000116.1:0-11444 GCA_044228875.1 Anaerolineae bacterium | reverse complement strand
CATCTCGCCCAGTCGGCCGCGAAGAGTGCACGTTGTCCGTCCGCCGCGGCGCTCAGCGCTGAGCGGGCATCGTCGAAGATGGCGCAGAAGGCGTCGCCGACGGTCTTGAAGACCCGCCCCTGATGCGCTTCGATGGCCTGTCGCAGGAGCCTGTCATGACGCTCGAGCGCATGCTGCATAGCAACCCGGTCGCGCTCCCAGAGCCGCGTCGAGCCCTCGATGTCGGTGAAGAGGAAGGTGAGGGTGCCAGTGGTGGGTCGGGGCATGCAGGTCATCCTTCAGATTCAGGCTGCTGCGCCGGATCGGCCGTGCGAGCGGCATGGTACCGCACAGGCGCCGTGCCACGCAACGGGGTAGCCCGCCTGGAGCGCGGACGCCGCTGCCCGCCCCATTGAACGGTGGGCGCGACCCAAATCCACCACCCGCCTTTAGCACGCTCGCTCCGCTCCCGTAGCGACCACACCCACGGCCACGTCAAAGACATTGCCGCTACGCGGCACCAGCGGCCAGGGGCTCAGGAGAGATGGGAGACGCACTCACCAACCGAAAGCCCTGGTCGTCGGACCGGCTGACCGGTTGATTCCTGTCGCGGTACGCGGCGCGGGCGTTGTGACGATCGAAGTACCACGACCCGCCCCGCACCACCCGTGCGGCCGAAGATGGCGCGTCGAGGTACTCGCGACCATCATCCGGTGCATAGGGGTAGCCGAATTCCGGATCCTTGTTCTCATAGTCCTCATCGACTCCCCACAAGCTGCTGGTCCATTCGAGTACATTCCCGGCGCCGTCCGCCATCCCCGAAACGCTGTCGCCCTCAGGAAAGGCTCCTATCGGCGTGGTACGGCGGATACGGGTATCGAAGGTGTTGGCCCGCGTCGGCTCGAAGCCGTCGCCCCAAGGATAAGCGTTTGCCTGGGCGCCGCGTGCTGCCGCCTCCCACTGGACCTCGGTCGGGAGACTGAAAACGAGGCCTGTCTGTGCCGACAACCACGCACAGTAGGCCCGTGCCTCGTACCAGCACACCCCCACCACCGGCTGGCTGGCGGCATTCAGCCGCGCATCGCGCCAGTATGCCGGCTCTACCAGCCGGGTAGGGCGATAATGGACGTTCAGCGCCGCCTCGAAGGCTGCATCGTCCAAAGCCATCCAACGCTTCCACCTCTCCACTGCCTCCGCATTGGGAAGGCCACCTTCGGCTTCCACCCGCTCGAACAGACCTTCCTCCGCAAGGAAGCGCCCGCGCCAATAGCGGTTGTTCGCTTTGCCCCCCTCGTTGGCCATCTCCCCCCGCCGCCAGCGCCGGCCGTCCTGGGTGTCCCACCAGCGCTCGTCCTCGTAGCCCCCGGCCGCCATGAAGCAGGCCCATTCCGCGTTGGTCACCGGGAACTGCCCGATGCGAAACGTGGGGATCTCCAGTCTGTGCGCCGGCACATTCGCCGTCGTCGTGAAGGACGTACCGCGGTTGTCACCGGTGATCGGCTCGTCTTCCCCAATGGTGTACACCCCGCCCCGAATGTCGACCAGCGGCGGCAGCAGGTATTCCCCCCACGGCCCCGTCTTTCGCTCGAAGCGTGGATCACCCAAGTCCCCGAGCACCAGGCCTGCTGCGATGCGCGCCCGCAGGTCCGCCTCAGGGTCGCGGCTCCTCGCCGCCAAGGCCCAGCGGATCTCGGCCTCGAGGCCCGCGCTCAAAAGCCCCCGCAGCGCCGGCGTCGCGGCCGCCCGGCCGGCCACCGTCAGGCTGTGAGGCAGCAGCGCCCTGAGAAAGGCCTCCTTGTCCTCGGCCATCGCCGCCGCCAGGATCGTCGTCTCTTCCCAACCCGTCTGCGGCAAGGGCGGCAGGCTGTCCGCGGGCGACAGCGTTGCCAACAACTCCGGCGCCGTCGGGCTGATGACCGCCGCCCGCCAGGGGGCCGCCACCAGCTCCGGCTTCGGCTGCCGTGCCAGGATCCGCGCCGCGAAGTACTCCTGCAAGAGCTGGTGGCGGTAGAGCAGCTCGTCCGCCGCCGGATCCTCGTCCAGCACGGCGATGGCCAGGCCCGCCTTCACGATGTCCTCGTCCGACGGCGAGTCCAGGAGGTCCATCGCCGCATCGAGATCCAACCGTACCTGGCTCGCGCCGCCGTCGGCCGCCGCCTCCTGCATCCCGTAGGCCAAGCCCCCCAGCTTGGGGAAGAGCAACCCGCGCTCCGGCAGCTCGTAGCCGTCCTTCCATTGCCACTGCGTGATCCGCCGCAGGTCGCGGCTGGTCAGCAGCTCCTCCAGCTCGAAGAGCGGACTCCCCCGTTCCACCTCCCGCCT
Organism: Anaerolineae bacterium; assembly: GCA_044228875.1. GTDB lineage: Bacteria > Chloroflexota > Anaerolineae > Epilineales > Epilineaceae > Epilinea. Next base: position 9,143 of record JBGAUA010000116.1, on the reverse strand, counting down.
GAGCGCCTGGCGCACGAAGCCGGTGAAGATCCCCGCCCGGTCCTCGGCCAGGTCGCCGGTGGCCTCCACCTGCTCCACCACCAGGGCCAGGAAGAAGGGCGCCCGGAGAGCTTCGAGCTGCGGCGTGCCTTGGATGGCCGACCAGATCTCCGCACCGCGCACCGGGCTGTAGGCCCTGAGGAAGGACTCCACCTGGGCGTCGGTCAGGGCCTCGATCTGCACTTGGGGTACGCGCAGCGCCGGCGACGAGAGCGGCGCGGAGTAGTCCAAGGCGCGGCAGCTGAAGACCACCCGGTTGCCGGGCCGCGTCTGCGTCAGGCGCAGCAGCCAGTCCTTCCACAGCCCGACGCGCTCACGGTAGTCCCGCTCGCTGGCCGCCGGCATCTCGTTGAGCGCGTCCAGCAGCAGGACCATGCGGCCTTCGCTGAGCAGGGTGTCCAGAGAGGGGAGGTCTGGGAAGCGGGAACCCCAGTGTTCGGAGAGCCATCGCTCGGGCGACGGCAAGGGCTGACCTGCCTCCATCGCCTTGTACTGATTGAGCTGGATGAAGAAGGTCACGGTGTCCCGAGTACTGCTCGCAACGCTGCCCTTCGCCTCCTCGCCCCTGAGCCCCGCGATGGCCGTGTCCAGCTCGAGGCGCCGCAGCAGCGTGCTCTTGCCTGCCCCCGGCGGCCCCAGCACCACCACGGCCGGGTCCGCTGTATTCGCCAGCAGCGCGCCCAGATCGTCGTAGGCCTGCTCCTTGGCCGCCCAGCGCCCGCCCGCCGCGTCCTCGCCCTGGTCGATGAGCAGCGTCAGCGCCACGAAGCGCCCGTCCAAACGGTAACGCGGCTGGCTCCACTCGGCGATGCGCCCCAAGCGGTACTCCGTCAGGTCCGCCGGCCGGCGCTGCGCGATCTCGCGGGCTTGCTCCAGGCTGAGGGTGACCGTCCGGGAGGTCTTGTCCGTCGTTCCTGCATCATCGTCGCCCCGGATCGCCGCCAGGAGGGCCGCCATTGCCTCCGGCAAGGGCCGGGTCGGCGCATCCTCCAGCACCTGCACGCGGTCGCGGGCAGTCAGGGCTTCGGCGGTGACCGGCGGGGTGACGATGTCCACCAGACCCTCAGCCACCAGCTGGAAGAGGTGCTCGCTGTGGCGCAGGTCCTTCAGGCGGTGCTCGCCCAGGTCGCGCAGCTCCACGCCCTCCGGCAGGTAGTCGCGGACCACCAGCTGCGCGGTCTGCGAGAGAAGCACCTGGCCGCCATGCCCCGCTGACATGAGCCGCGCCGTGCGGTTGAGGGCCGGGCCGAAGTAGTCGCCGCCGCGCTCGTCGGCCTTGCCGGTATGCAAACCCATCCGCACCCGCAGCTCGGCGAAGTCCGCGCCGAAGGCCGACCAGGCCTCGGCGGCCAAGGCCCGCTGGGCACCGATCGCGGCGCCCAGGGCGGCCTCGGCATCCGTGAACACCGCGCAGAAGGCGTCGCCGATCGTCTTGAAGACCGTCCCCCCGCGCCCCTCGATGGCCTCGCGCAGGAGCACGTCGTGGCGCAGCAGCGCCGCGGCCATCGCCTCCCGCTGCGTTTCCCAGCGGGCGGTGGAGCCTTCGATGTCGGTAAACAGGAAGGTGAGGGTACCCGTGGAGGGCTGCGGCATGCAGGTCATCCTTCCATCTCGGGCGGCTGTGACGAAGCGTCCGCGCGAGCGGCATGGTACCACCCCCTTGGTGCTCGGACGCTCATCAACCTCTCCCCAAGGAAGCTCGAGGCCGCCGCCGGTGCTCCTCCATGAGGCTTCCGCGTCCTAGTGGAAGACCACCCGCATCGGCCGTTCCCAGGCCTCGCGGAGCTCGTCCAGCCCCACCGTGAACAGCAGCTCGCCCTCCCCAACGCTGACCCGCAGCTCCGGCTCGGCGATCGTGCGGCCGATCACCAGGTGCGGCAGGTCGCCGAAGAGAGCCGCCGCATCCGCGCCCTCCGCCAGCTCCGCCAGGAAGACACCCGCGCTCTCGTTGAAGAGCAGCGCGTCCGGGCGGCCGCCGGGCAAGCCCGTCGTCCCGTCCAGCTCAGCCCCGTCCGCCGGTCCCCCCTCCCTGCCTCCCCCCGGTGGGGGGAGGAGCCGAGCTCCGCCCAGATCCAGCTCCACTCCCAGCCCCGCGCCGATGCCCATTTCCGCCGCCGCCGCCAGGAGGCCGCCCTCGCTCAGGTCGTGGCAGGCGACGATGGCGCCCCCCACGATGGCCGCGTGCACCGCGTCCAGCACCCGCGGCAACAGCGCCAGATCCACTCGCGGCGGCAGCCGGCCCGCCAGGCCCTGCGTGTCCAGCCAGGTCGAGCCGCCGAGGCCATAGCCCGTGGCCGGGTCCAGGTCTCGCGCGCCCACCAGCACCAAGGTGGCTCCCGAACGGGTGAACTCCCCGCCCACCGTCCTGGCCACGTCCGGGATGCGCCCGAAGACCGAGACGCAGAGCACCGGCGGGATCTTGAGCACCGTTCCGTCCGGATAGCGGTAGGTGCTGGACAGCGAGTCCTTGCCGCTGATGAAGGGCCGCTCCAGGGCGTCGGAGAGGTCCACGCAGGCGTCCACCGCGCGGTCCAGGTCGGCCAACGAGGCCTCGTCCGGCACCGGCCAGATGAAGTTGTCGATCAGGCCCACCTCGCGCGGGTTGCCGCCCACCGCCACCAGGTTGGCCATCGCCTCCGCGCCGGCCCAGAGGCTGCCCCAGTAGGGGTCCAGGGCGCAGAGCACCGGGTTCAGGCCGTGGGCGATGACCAGGCCGTAGGGCTTGCCGAGCAGCGGGGTGAGGATGGCCGCGTCGCCCGGCGTGCGCGCCAGGGGGCCGCCGAAGGGGCCCATGGCCGCCATTGATTGCACGGTGTGGTCGTACTGGCGGCAGATCGGCTCCTTGGAGGCCACGTTGGGATGGGCCATCACCGCCAGGACGGCCGCCCGCCAGGCCGCTTCGTCAGCCGGCTCCTCCGGCAGGCGATCGTCGCCCGCGCGGGACTGGTAGGCGCCCGTCAGCGTCCGGCGCGGGTAGCCGCCGTGCAGGAAGGCCATCTGCAGCTCGCCCACGGTCGCCCCCTCGTGGCGCACCGTCAACCGCCCCGTGGGCTCGAAGCAGCCCAGGTCCGTCACCTCCACGTTGTAGACCGCGCAGATGCGCCGCAGCTCGGCCATCCGCTCCGGCGCCACGGCCAGCACCATCCGCTCCTGGCTCTCCGAGAGAAAGATCTCCCAGGGCGCCAGGCCCGGGTACTTCAGCGGCGCGCGCTCCAGTTCCACCGTCACCCCCAGATCCTCGCCCATCTCGCCGATGGCCGAGCTGAAGCCGCCCGCGCCGCAGTCGGTGAGGGCCCGGATCAGGCCCGCGTCGCGGCAGGCCAGCAGGGCGTCCAGGAGCCGCTTCTCCTCGACGGCGTTGCCGATCTGCACCGCCTGGCTGTTGACCGTCAGGGTCTGGGCCGTCATTTCCGCCGAGGAGAAGGTGGCGCCGTGGATGCCGTCGCGCCCCGTGCGCCCGCCCATCACCACGATGCGATCGCCGGGCTGGGGATGGGCCTTGCGCGCCACCGCCTCCGGCAGCAGCCCGTAGGCACCCACGATGACCGTCGGCTTGGCCCGGAAATCCGGGTGGAAATGCACCGAGCCGTTGTTGGTGGGCACGCCCATGCGGTTGCCGTAGTCGCGCACGCCGGCCACCACCCGTCGCAGCAGGTAGTCCGGCGCCAGGCAGCCTGGGGGCACCTGCTCGGCCGGCAGGTCCGGCGGGGCGAAGCAGAACATGTCCGTGGAGGCGATGACCCGCGCCCCCAGGCCCGTCCCCAGGATGTCGCGGAAGACACCGCCCGAGCCGGTCATCGCCCCGCCGTAGGGCTCGATGGCCGAGGGCGAGTTATGTGTCTCCACCTTGCCGGCCACCGCCCAGCCCTCGTAGAAGGCCAGCACCCCGCTGTTGTCAACGAAGGCGGAGACCACCAACGCGTCGTGCCGCGCGCTGGCCTCCTTGAGCCGGCGCATCAGGGGCGACTTCGGCCGCCCGTCGATGCGCAGATCCGCCTTGAAGGTCTTGTGGACGCAATGCTCGCTCCAGGTCTGGGCCAGCACCTCCAGCTCGAGGTCGGTGGGGTCGCGCCCCAGCTCCACGAAGTAGTCCTGGATGGCGCGCATCTCCACGGCGTCCAGGTACAGCCCCGCGGCGGAGAGCGCCTGCATGGCCGCCTCGTCCATGGCACGGAGCGGGATGACCGCCGTCGGCCCCGCCTCGCCGCCCATCACCAGGCTCTCCGGCGCCTCGGCGACCACGCGCTCGATGGTGGGGTTGACCAGCAGGCGGGCGAGGACGCGCTCCAGGTCGCCGGGCGCCAGCGAGCCGTAGAAGGCGTACTCCCGGCTGGCGTCCGCCGCGGTCAGCGGCAGGCCGAGGTCGCGCGCGGCCTTGAGCAGCGAGGCCGCCTCAGGGTTCATCACCCCCGGCTTGTAGGCCACCTCCACCAGGGCGTCGGCGTCCGTGATCAGCGGTTCGTCCAGGCTCCAGCGCTGGTCGATCTCCTCCGCCAGCAGCTGCCGCGCCAGGAGGACGGCCTGCGAGCCGTCCTCAAGCCCCTCCAGGCGGTAGACCTTGGCCGTGCGCACGCGCTGGATGCCCGTCAGGCCCAGGCTGCGCCGGATCTCGGCCCGCAGGTCCTCCCCCAGAGGGTCACGGTCGGTGCTGCTGGTCACGCGGATGGTATGGATCATGAGTCGGTCCCTGGGCGGGGGAGCGGATGCGCGGCGCGCGCGGGGCGCGCCGCCCCGGCGGTCGGCCAGTGTAGCACAGGGCGGCCGGGGAGCCGCCCCCTCCCGGGGCGCTCCGCCGGCCCACAGCCGCCCCTCGCGACCCATTAATCACCCGCTCAGCCGTCGGGCCTAGACTTGCGGCCGATGGGGCCTACCGCGCCGGTGGAGCGGCTCCTATAATGCAGGCATCGAACGCCGCGGAAACTGTTCCGGCGGCTGGGGGGAAGGTGGAGTCGTGGCCGAGCATATCCTGATCGTGGAAGATGACGAGCGCATCGCCAGCATGCTCCGGCGCGGCCTGATCTTCGAGGGCTTCGAAGCGCAGGCCGTGCACGACGGCCCGTCCGCCCTGGACGCCGCGCGCGAGCGCGTGCCCGACCTGGTCATCCTGGATTGGATGCTGCCGGGCATGGAGGGCATCGAGGTCTGCAAGCGGCTGCGCGCCGCCAGCGACGTGCCGGTGCTGATGCTGACGGCCAAGGAGGCCGTGCCCGAGCGCGTGCAGGGTCTCAACGCCGGCGCCGACGACTATATGGTCAAGCCCTTCGCCTTCGAAGAGCTGCTGGCCCGGGTGCGGGCGCTCCTGCGCCGCCGCCAACCGGTGCCCGAAGGCCCGGAGATCCTGCGCTTCGAGGACCTGGAGTTGGATTCCGGCACCCGCCTGGCCCGGCGCGGCGGGCGCCACATCGAGTTGACGGCCAAGGAATACGACCTGCTCTACCTCTTCCTGCGCCATCCGCGGCAGGTGCTGACCCGCGACCAGATCTTCGACAAGGTCTGGGACTACGACTTCGGCGGGGAGAGCAACATCATCGAGGTCTACGTGCGCTACCTGCGCACCAAGCTGGAGGCCGACGGCGAAATCCGGCTCATCCACACGGTGCGCGGCGTGGGCTACACCCTCAGGGAACCGACGTGAGGCTGAGCCTGAGCCGGCTCCACGGCCGGTCGCCGGAGGCGGAAGCCGACGGCGCGGCCGCGACCGCATCGGCCCTGCCGTCGGGCGAAGCGGATCCTGGCGCCGCCGCCGGGGCCGTCCCGGTGCCCAGCCGCAGCCGGCGCCTGGGCCTGCCGCCCCTGCTGCTGCGCTGGAAGCTGACCATCTTCTACAGCGCCGTGCTGGCCCTGATGCTGTCCACCTTCAGCATCCTGGTGTACTGGTACATGACGCGCAGCATGCTGGCGGACATCGACCGCAACAGCGATCGGCATTCCCGCACCGCGGTGCTCGCCCTGCAGAACCTGGTCAACCTGGAGCAGCTGGTCATGTCCAGCGCGCCGGGCCAGCTGAGTCTGGCGCCGGAGATCCAGACCCGACTCTCGCTGGAGAAGGTGCTGGCGGACAGCCGCTACGAGGGCATGGCGGTGCGGATCTACGCCGGCGGGCATTGGCTCTTCGCCACCGACACCTATGTCCGCGACACCTCCAAGGTGCCCTTCGACAGCGCCATCCTGCTCAGCATGCGCCAGGGCCAGGAGCATCGCGTCAACCTCCAGACAAGCGACACGGGCATGCCCTTGCGGTCCTTCAGCCGGCCGGTCTTTCTGGGCACGCGGCCCTTCGCGGTCGTGGAGGTGTTGACCAGCCTGCAGGGCTACAACCAGACCCGAGATCGCCTGGCGCGCTTCCTCTTCCTGGGCACGCTCCTGGCCACGGCCGTGGCCTTCTTCATCGGGGCGGCGGTGGCCGAGGCGGCGCTGAAGCCCATCGACGCCGTCACCCGCACGGCGCAGCAGATCGTCTCCCGCCGGGACCTGGCGCGGCGAATCGACGACAGCGGCCCGCAGGACGAGATGGGCCGGCTCATCTCCACCTTCAACGGCATGCTGCAGCAGATCCAGGGCATGTTCGACCGCCAGCAGCGCTTCCTGGCCGACGTCTCGCATGAGCTGCGCACGCCGCTCACCACCATCCGCGGCGAGGCGGACCTCATGACCCGCAGCGGCCGCCTGGACGCGGAAGGCCTGAACGGCATCCTGAGCGAGTCGGAGCGCATGAGCCGCCTGGTGGAGGACCTGCTGCTGCTGGCGCGCAACGACGCGGCGGCGGAGCTGGAGAAGCGCCCGGTGGAGCTGGCCGAGCTGCTGCAGGAGGTGGCCCGCCAGGCAGGTGTCCTGGGCGGCGACAGCCACAGCCTGCGCCTGGGCGCCGTGGACCCGGCGCGGGTCGCCGGCGACCGCGACCGGCTGAAGCAGCTGCTGCTCAACCTGGTCTCCAACGCCCTGCGACACACCCCGTCCGGCACCGCGGTCACCCTGGGCCTTCGCGCCGAGGGCAACGAGGCCATCCTGACGGTGGCCGACAATGGGCAGGGCATCGCCCCCGCCGACCTGCCCTACCTCTTCGACCGCTTCTACAAGGCCGACAAGGCCCGCAAGCGCCAGGGCGAGCGGGATTCGACGGGCCTCGGCCTGGCCATCGTCCAGTCCATCACCCAGGCCCACGGCGGCTGGGTGGCGGTGGATTCCACCCTCGGCCGGGGCACCACCTTCATCGTCCACCTGCCCCTGGCCGTCGACGCCGCCCCCGACCCGGCCGCCGTGACGGCCGGCGAAGCGGCCCCTTCAGCGCGGCCCGGCGCGGGGGCCATCGCCCCGCGTCCGGCAGCCCCCACCCCCCTGCTCTGAGGCCCGGCCCCATGAACCGCTTCCTCACCACCGTCCTGGCCTTCGCCCTGCTGCTCAGCGCCGCCCTGGGCGCGGGCGCCGCGTCCGGCGGGCTCACCGCCTGGTGGCTGCTGGAGCGGCGCGGCGCGGCCGAAATGCCGGCGGCGGATACGACGGACCTGGCGGCGACCGGCGCCGGCGGGGCCATCCTGGCCACCAGCAGCAGCGAGGACGACGCCTTTCTGGACGCGGTGCGCGCCACCCGCCCCGCGGTGGTGACGGTGCTAAACCTGCGCTTCGGCCGCAGTTCGCCCTTCGCCCCGGTCAAGCTGATCACGGCCGGCTCGGGTTCCGGCGTCATCTTCGACGCCCGGGGCTACGTGGCCACCAATGCCCACGTGGTGCACGAGGCCTCGCAGATCGAGGTGCTGTTCATCGACGGGCGGCGGGTGCAGGCCACGCTGGTCAACGAGGACCCGCGCTACGACGTGGCCATCCTGCGCCTGCCGGAAGGCGAGAAGCTGCCGGCCACGGCCCCCCTGGCGGACAGCTCGCACCTGGAGCCGGGCATGCGGGTGCTGGCCATCGGCAGCCCGCTGGGCACGGATTACCAGAACACGGTGACGACGGGCATCATCGCCGGGCTCAACCGCCGGGTGAAGCAGCAGGGCTTCGACCTGCGCACCTTCGAGTACCGCACGCTGGACGTGGTGGACGTGCCGCTCATCCAGACGGACGCGGCCATCAACGTGGGCAACTCGGGCGGGCCGCTCATCGACCTGAAGGGCGAGGTGGTGGGCCTGAACACCCTGGTGGTGCGCCGCGACCAGAACGCGGGCTCGGCCATCGAGGGCTTCGGCTTCTCGGTGCCGAGCAACCTCATCCAGGCCCTGGCCGACAGCTGGATCGACGGCCGCCCCCGCGGCGACCTGGGCCTGGAGGCGGTAGAGCTGGACCCCGGTTTCGCCCGCGAGCACGGCCTCAGCCGCGCGGCCGGCGCGGTGGTGCAGCGCCTGACGGCCGGCGGGGCGGGCGAGCAGGGCGGGTTGAAGGTGGGCGACATCATCGTCGCCGTCGACGGCCAGCCCCTCAACATCGACCGCGCCCTCTCCGACCTGCTCTGGCGCTACCGCGCCGGCGAGCGGCTGCGCCTGGAGGTGGACCGCTACGGGCAGATGGTGACGGTGGACGTCACGCTGGGGGCTTGGGCGGAGTAGCCCTCACCCCCCGGCCTCCTCTCCCGCTGTCGCGGGCGAGGGGGTGCCACGTTGGCCAGCGTCGATCTCAGCGCCCGCTCCACCCGGGCTCCCGGGCGCAATCCGTCGCCGCCAGCATGCGGTAGATGGCCACCAGGGACGCCTCGTCCGCGGCCCTGTGGACGCGGTCCTGATCGGTCGTGAGGGCGATGAGGAAGTCCAGGTCGGCATCCGCGCCGTAGCCTACGGCTTCCAGCCGCACCGAAGCGGCCCTCAAGCGGGCGGCCGCCTCCAGGGCGAGATCCGGCTGCTCGTCCTGACGGCCGTCGGTGAGCAGGACGACCAGGGCGGCGGCCTCCGGTCGCCCTCCCGCCGCCAACACCGATTGCGCCTCGGCCAGGCCACGATCCATTCGCGTTCCTGGGCTGGTCTGGAGGGCGTCGATCGCCGTGATCAAGGCTTTGTTGTCAGCGTTGAGCGGACTGAGAATTGCCCCTTCGCGGTTGAAGCTGACCAGACCCATGCGATCGGTGCGCAGGTCCAACACCGCCAAGAAGGCACGCGCCGCGGATTGCGCGGCGGCCA
>JBGAUA010000115.1:0-11669 GCA_044228875.1 Anaerolineae bacterium | reverse complement strand
CCGCTGGCTGCGGCCGGGGGTCGGCGGTGAAGGCGCCGACGCGCCGGCCCCGCCGGCCATCTGGCCTGTCCTCGGCCTCGTCGCCCTCCTGCTCTCCCTGGGTCGGCACGCTTTCGCCTTCGACTTCTTCTACTTGCTGGCGCCGGGCTTCGACCTCTTCCGCGGCCAGGAGCGTGCGGCCGTGGCGGTGAGCTTCAGCGGGGCCATGCTTGCCGGCTGGGCCCTGACCCGCTGGCGCGGGGGCAGGGGGGACATCGGGCGGATCGTCGCCTGGGGCGGGGCGGCGGCGGCGGGGCTGGGGGCCTTGCTGGCGGCGGTGGCGGCGCCCGAGCTGCGCGGCGCGGCGGCGCGACTGAGCCTGCTGGGGCTGGCCGCGGCGGCTCTGGCGGGGGCTGCGGCGGCGGGTCGCCTCGGTCGCCGGGGCCTGACCGCGGCCCTGGCCCTGCTCCTCCTCGCGGATCTCTATCTGGCCACGGGCCGCGTCAACCTGCAGTCTGAGCGGCCCCGCGAGCTGGAAGGCGGCGCCATCGTGGCCGCGCTGCGCGAGACGGCCCCGCAGCGGGTGGAGAACGAGCACCGTCTGCCGTCCAATTTCGGTCTGCTGCACGGGGTGGAGGCCACCAGCGGCGCCAGCCCTCTGAAGCTGGCCCATTGGGAGGCCCTGCGCACCGGCCTGGCGGACCAGCCCGCGCGCTGGTGGGACCTCATGGCCGTGAGCCATGTCCTCACCTGGAAGGACCATCTGGAACTGCCCGGCGAGCGGCTGCTGCGCCAGGGCAGCGCCGCCGAGCCGATCTATCTGCACCGCCTGGAGAGCGCCGGCCCGCAGCTGTGGTGGGCGGCATCGGCTGAGGGCGTGGCCGACGACGCGGCGGCCCTGGACCAGCTGCGTGATCCCGACTTCCCGGTGTTCAGCCATGCGCTGCTGCATGACGGTGCCGTCGTTGACACCGCCGCGGAGGGCGTCAGCGCCGCGTCGGCGCCCGCGCAAGGCTCCGACGTGGCCCTGGCGGACCGCGGCACGGGCTTCGTCAGCGCGCGGACGCAGAGCGGTGCCCCCGGCTGGCTCGTCTTCAGCGAGGTCTACGACCCCGGCTGGCGGGCCTGGGTGGACGGCGCGGCGGCGCCGGTCCTGCGCGCCGACGTGGCCTTGGTGGCCGTGGCGGTGCCCGCCGGTGAGCACGAGGTGCTGCTGCGCTACACGGCGCCCTGGGTTTGGCGCGGCATCGCGGTGGGGCTGTTGGGGCTGGGGCTGTGGCTGGGGCTGGTGGTGGCGGGAAGGCGACGTCGCTGAGGGCGTCAGGCACCGGTGCCCAGGGATGCCGCCGGCGTGTCGACGCCGTTCTTCCGACCACCCCCCGCGCGTCGGTAGAACCAGCCCTTGGTCAGCTCCGCCGCCAGGACGTAGGCCAGCGACAAGCCCACCACCGCCAGTAGCAGGCTGGGCGGCAGGGGCACGAAGCCCAGCCAGCGGGTGAGGCCCAGGTAGGGCAGGGCCAGAGCCAGGGCACTGACGCCGATGGTGCTCCACAGCAGCCAGTCGCCCGGGCGGCTCTTGAGGAAGGGCCGGCGCGTGCGCACCACCAAAGCCACCAGCAGCTCCGTCAAGAGCGACTCGATGAACCAGCCTGTCCGGAACAGCGCCGGAGACGCATGGAAAGGACCCAGCAGAATGGCGAAGGTCAGGACGTCGAAGACCGCGCTGACCAGGCCGAAGACCACCATGAAGTTGCGGATGAAGGGCGTCGACCAGCGATGCGGGCGGGCGATCATCTCCTGGTCCACCCGGTCGCCGGCGATGGCCAGGGCCGGCAGGTCCGACAGGAAGTTGTTCAGCAGCACCTGCTTGGCCAACAGGGGCAGGAAGGGGATGAAGAAGGAGGCCGCGGCCATGCTCAGCATGTTGCCGAAGTTGGCGCTGGTGGTGGTGAAGATGTACTTGAGGGAATTGGCGAAGGTCCGCCGGCCCTCCAGGATGCCGGCGCGCAGCACGTCCAGCCCGCCTTCAAGCAACACCAGGTCGGCCGCCTCGCGCGCCACCTCCACCGCGCCGTCCACCGAGATGCCCACGTCGGCCTCCCGCAGCGCCGGCGCGTCGTTGATGCCGTCGCCCAGGTAACCCACCACGTGGCCCATGCGGCGCAGGGCGCGGATGATGCGCTCCTTCTGACCCGGGTCCACCTCGGTGAAGAGGTCGGCGTGCTCGACCGCATGCCATAGCGCTTCATCGCCCATCTTGGCCATGGCCTCGCCCGTCAGCACCTGGCCTTCCGCGGTCCCCAGGCCCACCAGCCCGGCCACGTGGGCCGCCACGTAGCGGTTGTCGCCCGTGATGACCTTCAGCCTCACGCCTAGGCCCGCCAGGGCGGCCACGGTCTCGCGGGCATCGGCCTTGGGCGGGTCCATGAAGCGCAGGAATCCGCCGAAGACCATGTCCGCCTCGTCCTCCCGACCGTAGCGCGCGCGTGCCGGCAGGGCGCGGGTGGCCAGGCCCAGCACGCGGTAGCCCTCGGCGCTCCAGGCGGTGAAGCGCTCCAGGATCGCCCGCCGGGCGGTTGCATCCAGGGCCTGCGGCGCGCCGTCGGCGCCGACCTGCCAGGCGCAGGCCTCCAGCACCGGCTCCAAAGCGCCCTTGCTCACCAGCAGCGGCCCCTTCTGCGGCAGGTCCACCACCACGCTCAGGCGTCGGCGCACGAAGTCGTACGGCACTTCGTCAAGCTTGGACGGCGCGCCGGGCTCCGGCGTCCGGGCGGCGAGGATGGCCTGATCCAGGGGATTGGGCAGGCCGGTCTGCAAGGCGGCGTTCCAGCCGGCGAGACGCAGGACGGACGCCGAGTCCTGCCCCGCCGGATCCAGGGCGCCGTCCAGGTGCACCACCCCTTCGGTGAGCGTCCCCGTCTTGTCGGTGCACAGCACGTCCATGCTGCCCAGGTTCTCGATGGCCGCCAGCTGGCGCACGATCACACCCTTTCTGGCCAGTTCCCGCGCGCCACGCGAGAGGGTGATGGTGATGATGGCCGGCAGCAGCTCGGGGGAGATGCCCACCGCCAGGGCGATGGCGAAGAGCAGGGCCTCCAGCCGCGGCTGGTGGGTCATGGCGTTCACGGTGAAGACCACCAGCACCAGGCCCAGCATCACCCGGGTGAGCATGATTCCGAACTGACGGATGCCCTTCTGGAAGGCCGTCTCCGGCGGGTCCTGGCTAAGGCGGCCGGCGATATTGCCGTAGGCCGTGGCCGCGCCGGTGTCTACCACCAACAGGTCGCCGGTGCCGCTGGCGATGCTGGTGCCCATGAAGAGGCTGCCCACGCGCCCGGCCAGGCCGGCGGCCGCGTCGACCGCGCCGGGTTCTTTGGCCATGGGAAAGGTCTCGCCGGTCAGGACGGCCTGGTTGGCGTAGAGTTCGCGGGCCTGGAGCAGCGCCCCGTCGGCGGGGATGAGGCTGCCGGCCGCCAGGCGCACGACGTCGCCGGGCACCAGTGCCTCGGCCGGTAGGGCCAGCGACTGCCCGTCCCGCAGCACGGTGACCCGCCGGCTCAGCCGAGCGCGCAGGGCCTCCACGGCTTTGCCGGCGCTGTATTCCTGGCGCATGGTCACACCCGCACTGCCCAGGACGATGACCATGATGACCAGGGCGTCGGTCCATTCCCGCGCTACCACGGACACCAGCGATGCGAAGAGCAGGATGAGCACCAGGGGGCTGCGCAGCTGGCCCAGGAAGAGACGCCAGGCCGCCACCTCGGGCGGCTTGCCCAGGACGTTGGGGCCGACGGCCGCCAGCCGGGCGCCAGCCTCGGCCGCGCTCAGGCCCGTGGGCCGCGAGCCCAGGGCGGCCAACAGGGCGGCGGGCGTCTGGCTCCACCAGTCGGCTGGGACGGCGAAGGGGGCGGGCGGCGGCGCGGGGCGGCGGCTCATGGACTTGATTGTAGGCCCCGCCCCGCGGCGCGCGGGTTGGGCGGAAGCCCGCGATCGCTTCCTGTTGCGGGCCGGACCGTCAGGGCAAGGACGTCGCCATGGTCGCCGCATCCGCCGTCGCCTTGCGCCGCGCCACCACGATCACCCGGTGCGAGTTGCCCCAGGGCGGGTAGCAGGACACCAGGGTGACGCGCTCGTCCGGGCTGGACTCGATCCAGCCGGCGTTGGCGCGGCGGCGTGCCTCCGAGGCGCCGTCCTCGGGCACGATGAAGCGTCGCTCCACGGTGTAGGCCCAGTCGCGACCGCCGGCGCCCAGGGTGATGGTGTCGCCCGGCACCAGCTCCGCCAGGCGGCGGAAGACGGCCCCGCCGATGTTGTTGTGCCCCGAGATGACGGTGTTGCCCGCCTCGCCCAAGCGGGCCGAGCCTGCGTGCAGGCCGGCGCCGAAGTCCGCGGTGCGCCATTGCACCGATCCGTCCTCGGCCTGGTCGGGATCGGTCCAGCCCACGGGCAGCACCGGGCTGTCGACGCCGAGGCTGGGGATGCGGATCCAATCCGGAACCGGGCCCGGCTGCCGCCGGGGGTCGGGCGTGGCCGAGGGCAGCCGGGCCGGCACGCCGGCGGTGGCCAGGAGGGCCTCCACGGACAGGGCGGCGCGCTCAGTTGCGGCCGGGTCGGCGGGCGCCGCGCCGGCGTCGGGCGTCGCGGTCGCCTCCGCAAGGCCTTCGACCGCAGGGCGCGCCTGCGGCAGGCGGGCGTTCAGCCGCCAGCGGGCGCCGGCCACCAACAGGCTGTAGAGCCCCAGCAGCAGCCCCAGGCCCATGAGCAGGAGGCCGACGCGGCGGCGCCGGGCGCGGACGACCCGGCGGGCCAGCGGTTTCAAGCGCTGTGGACCATCCGCGCCGTCTGCAGGTGACAGAGGGCGATGGCGATGGCGTCGGCGGCGTCGTCGGGGCGCGGGATCTCGGTCAGCCGCAGGGTGAGGCGCAGCATCTCCTGCACCTGCCGCTTGTCCGCCCCGCCGTAGCCGGTGATGGCCAGCTTCACCTGCATGGGCTTGTACTCGGCGATGGGCACGCCGGCCTGGGCCCCTGCCAGGAGGATCACCCCCCGCGCCTGGCCCACGGTGATGGCGGTGGTCACGTTGCTGGAGAAGAAGAGCTCTTCCACGGCCATGGCCTGGGGGCGGTGCAGGGCCAGCAGCTCGCGGAGGCTGTCATAGAGGTCGACGAGACGGTCGGGCATGGGCTCGGCCGGCGTGGTGCGAATGGTGCCGAAGTCCAGCAGGCGGAGCTCGCCTCCGGCGCCGGCCTGGCCCTCGATGACCCCGAAGCCGGTGGTGGCGGTGCCGGGATCGATGCCCAGCACCCGCAGCAGCGGTCGGGCTGGCGTGGCCACCGTCAGGACTGAGCGTACTGCTCGGCGACTTCGTCGGAGATCTCGGCGTTGGTCCACACCTGGTCGACGTCGTCCTGGTCCTCGAGCACCTCGATGAACTTGAGCACCTGCAGCTGCTTGCTGGGGTCCAGGGCCATCATGACCGAGGGCACCATGGCCAGCTCGGCGTCGCCGGTGTTGTAGCCGGCGGCCTCCAGGGCCTGCTTGACCTTCTGGAAGTCGGCCACCTCGGTGTAGACGGTGATGTAGTCCTCTTCGGGCTCCACGTCCAGGGCGCCGGCGTCGATGGCGGCCATGACCAGCGCATCCGGGTCGACCCCCTCCGCCGCGATGGCGATGGTGCCGCGGCGGTTGAACTGCCAGGCGACCGTGCCGCTCTCGCCGAGGCTGCTGCCATGCTTGGTGAACACCGCGCGCACCTGGCCGGCGGTGCGGTTGCGGTTGTCGGTGGTGGCCTCGACCATCACCGCCACACCGCCGGGGCCGTAGCCCTCATACACCAGCTCGTCCAAGGCCTCGCTCTTGTCCCCGCCCACGCCGCGCTGGATGGCGCGTTCGATGTTGTCCTTGGGCATGTTGGCCCCGCGGGCCTTGTCGACGGCCAGACGCAGGGTGAAGTTGGTGTCCGGATCTCCCCCACCGTTCTGGGCGGCGACGGTCACGGCCTTGGCCAGCTTGGTGAAGATGGCGCCGCGCTTCTTGTCGGCCGCGCCTTTCTTGTGTTTGATGGTGGACCACTTGGAATGGCCGGACATGGCTTCTCGCTCCCGGTTGGGCGGCAGGCAGATCGGTGATGGCTGGGTCGGCATGACCGCAAACGACCGCGAAGTATAGCAGGGCGGCGGCCTAGGAAGAACCATCGCGACCCGAGGTCGCCGCCCTGGCGGCGCCTTGGCCGCGGCGCCGTCCTGGCCTATCATTCCCCGCCTATGCCCCTGATCAAGATCGAGGCCCGCCCCCGCGGCGAGCCGCCCGCCCCCGAGCCGCCCCGGCGCCCGCGCCCCTCCGAGAAGGTCGCGGACAAAGGCAGCGTCGGCGCCGTGGCCCTGGGCGCCCTGGTGGGTCTGGCCATCCTGGGCGGTTTGAGCCTGGCCATCGTGCCGCGCCTGCTGCAGGGCGACGGTGCGGCGGCGCCGGTCGCCCCCCCCGGCGCCCTGACCACGGCGCCTCTCGCTCCGGGCGCCGCGGTGGCCAACGAGTTCCCGGCCAGCATCAACGTGGACTACGCGGCGGACCAGGTGGTGGCCCGCGTCGGGGGAACGGCGCTGACCATGAAGGAGCTGGAGGCCCATGTGCGCGTGGCACGGGCGCTCGGCTCGCTCTCCGGCGACCCCATGCCCGTCTGGACCGACGGCCCCGGCATGCGGGACCTGCAGATCAAGATCCTCAAGCGGGTCATCGACATGATGCTGCTGCGCCAGGCCATGCAGCGGGACGCGGTGGAGCCCATGTCCATCCCCGTCGAGCAGCTGCTCCAGGACTTCCTGGACCGTCTGGGAAAGACGGACGGCGACCTGGACCAGGCGCTGGCCCGCAACGGCGTCACCCGCGTCGAGTTGATGCGTTGGTTCGAGCTCAGCCGCGACAGCAACACCTACACCCAGGTCAAGCTGATGGAAGGCAAGGACCCCCAGGACAAGGCCCTGCGCGAGTCCGTTCTCAATGCCTGGTTGCAGGAGACCTGGCAGAGCCCGGGCCTGGTCGTCGTCGAGTTCTACGACCCCAGCGTCCCGGCCCCCGGCCAGGCGCCCGCGCCGTGATCGCGGCCGGATCACGCTCGCCGGGCTTCGCCGCCGCCTTCGTCCTGGGGCTCACCGTCGCCTTGGGCGCGGCCTCCTGCCGGCCGCGCCTGGTGGAGAACGTCGCCGACCTGCCCACGCTCGAACCCGAAGCGCTGGCCACCGCCAACGCGGTGGTCTACGGCACGCCCCCGTCGGCGGCCGCCGGCGAGGCCCTGCGCCTGGGGCTGGGGGAGTCGGCGCCGCCCATCAGCCTCGACAGCCTGACGGGCGACGCGCTGAGCCTCGGCGATTTCGCCGGCCGCCCCGTCCTCCTCAACTTCTGGGCGACCTGGTGCGCGCCCTGCATCGAGGAGATGCCGCTCCTGGCCGGCGCGGCGGCGCAGTTCGACGAGCAGGGTCTGGCAGTGCTGCTCATCGACGTGGGCGAGGAGCTGGACCTCGTGCGGTCCTTTGTCGAGGAGCGGGGCCTGGACCTGCCCGTGGCACTGGACATGAACAACGAAACGGCCTATGCCTATCGCGTCAGCGCCTACCCCACGTCGGTCCTGATCGACACCGCGGGGCGGGTGGTGGACGTGCATCGCGGCGCCTTCACCGATGGCGACATGCTGCGGCGGGCGCTCGCCTCGATCTTGCCATGACGCGCCTGCCGACGACGTTCCAGGCTTTGATGCACCTTGTGATTCGTGGGGATGGACGGGGCCCGGTGGCTTCCCCGGTCTTCAAAATCGGTGTGCGGCGGCTAGTCCCGGCGCAGGTGGGTTCGACTCCCATGCATCCCCGTAGACGACGACGGCGGCCCGCGCCATGATCCTGCGGCCATGAGCCAGACCGCCGCCGTGGTCCAGGCCGCCACCGAGTACGCCTTGGCGCGGCCGTACCAGACGGACCGCGGCAGCCCCTTGCGCTGGGTCATGTCGCATGTGCGCCGCCATTTCTGGCTCGTGCCGGTGGTGGCCGTGGGCGCCTTCGGCAACGCCGCCCTGGCCGGGGTGGTGCCCATCTACGGCGGCGAGGCCTTCGACGCCGTCAAGGCCAACCTCGCCGGCGACCTGTCCGCGGCGGGCGCCCGCGCGGTCGTGCTGCGCGCCGCCTGGCTGATCATCCTCAGCCAGGCCCTGAGAGCCGTCCTGCAGCTGGGCCGCAACTTCGGCAGCGAGGTGTTGGGGCAGCGACTGGAGCGCGACACCCGCGACGAGCTCTACGCCGCCCTCCTGGGCAAGAGCATGACCTTCCACGGTCGTCAGAGGGTGGGCGACATCATGGCCCGCGCGACGAACGACGTGCGCGAGGTCAACCTCATGTTCAATCCCGGGCTGAACCTGGCCATCGGCTCGTCGATGTTCCTCGTCATCCCCATCGCCTTCACCCCGCGCATCCACCCGCAGCTGGTGGTCGTGCCCATCCTCTTCCTGGTCACCTACGCCTGGGCCGTACGCCGTTACCTGCGGCAGCTGGAGCCGATCACCATCGCGGTGCGCCGGCGCTTCGGGCAGCTCAACAGCCACCTGACCGAGGTGGTCGACGGCATCGAGGTGGTGAAGGGCGCCGCCCAGGAGACCGCCGAGATCGGCCGCTTCCGGGAGCATGCCCAGGCCTACCGCCAGGCCTTCGTGGCGCAGGGCGAGCGGGAGGCGCGCTACCTGCCGGCCCTGCTGCTGGGCCTGGCCGTCAGCGCGGGCTTCGCCCAGTCCGCCTGGCTGCTGCGCCAGGGGGCCATCTCCACCGGCGACCTGGTGGCGTTCATGGGGCTGTTGTCGCTCTTCGGCTTCCCCACCTTCACCTCGCTCTTCTCCTTCTCCCAGGTGTCCTCGGGAATGGCCAGCGCCGCGCGCATCCTCCAGCTCATCAAACTCGAGACCGACCTGGACCAGAACGTCGGCGGCCATGCATCGCCCATCGCCGGTGCGGTCCGCTTCGAGGGCGTGGATTTCGGCTACAACGAGGACCAGCCGGTGCTGCAGCAGCTCAGCTTCGACATCAAGCCGGGCCAGACGGTGGCCATCGTCGGCCAGACGGGTGCCGGAAAGACCTCCTTGACCCGCCTGATCAACCGCATCTTCGACGCCCAGCGCGGCCAGGTGCTGGTGGACGGGGTGGACGTCCGCGACTGGGATCTGGAATCGCTGCGCCGCCAGATCGCGGTCATCGAGCAGGATCCCTTCCTCTTCTCGCGTTCGGTGGCGGAGAACATCGCCTTCGGCCGGCCGGAGGCTTCGCGCCCGGAGGTGGAGGACGCCGCCTGTGCGGCGCAGGCCCATGAGTTCATCCTGGAGCTGCCGGAGGGCTACGACACGGTCATCGGCGAACGCGGCGTCACCCTGTCGGGCGGCCAGCGTCAGCGGCTGGCCATCGCCCGGGCGCTCCTCACCGATCCGCGCATCCTCATCCTGGACGACTCCACCTCGGCCATCGATTCGGCCACCGAGGACCGCATCCAGCGGGCGATGGTGCAGGCCGCCAAGGGCCGCACCACCATCCTCATCACCCACCGCCTGTCGCAGATCCGTTGGGCGGACCTGGTGCTGGTGCTGCGCGGCGGGCGCCTGGAGGCGGCGGGCAGCCACGATGCCCTCCTGGCGACCTGCGCGCCCTACCGCCGTCTCTTCGCGCGGGCGGGCTGAGGGCCGGCCGGGCGGGGTCCGGCGAGCGGTCTCAGGGGTTTCCATGATGGGGTTGCCGCAGGCCCTCGACCTGCTTCTCGTGGGTCCAACTGAGCGCCGCGCCCGTATCTTTCGGCCCCCTCTAACCGTTTCCTCATTCAGGCCGAGGCCCGCCATGCGTGGCGGGGCTGATGCTGTTGCCTGCCGATCCTGATCCATACAGGGCCGACGACGGGTCCGCCTAACCGCCGCCAGCAGAGGAGACTTGCCATGTCAGAGACCTTCCTTACCCGTGTCGGACACCTTCGGGCCGCCTTAGGCAGGGTGCCCCTCTTCGGGCTTCTGGCCCTCCTCTGCGGGGCACTGCTCTCCGGCCCCGCCGCGGCGCAGGCACCTGTAGGCGGTCAGGCGGCTTCGACCTCCGCCGCGCTCGGCAGCGGCAACAACCGCGCCTATCTGGAAACCTCCGGCAAGCGCACGGCGCCCATCGCCATCGGTCGCATGGCCCAGGCGCCGGACGCCGCGGATGCCGTGGCGCAGATCGCGGTGCCCTATCCGCAATGTTCGCTGGGCTTCCGCGCCGGCAACTTTCCGGCGCTGACGCCCGGCACCTATACCTTCGACACGGACGCCCTCACCCTGGACGGCAATCCCGTCACGGGTGCCGTGGCGACGGGCGGGGTGGCCGTCTTCCCCTTCATCGGCATCACCGTGCCGGCCGGGGTGGTCATCCGCGGTGTTGGCTCGCGCCCCCTGGCGCTCCTGTCGCATGGGCCCATCACCATCGCCGGCACGGTGCAGGTGGACGGTAGCAGCGCTACCCCCACCGCTCCGAGTTGCCAGCCTCGCACGGCGTCGCCGGGCGGCGCGGGCGGCGGCGCGGGCGGCCTGGGGCTTCTCAACGGCCCGGGTGTGGGCCAGCCGGGCGTTGGCGCCGGCGGCGGCGGCGCGCCGGCCTCCAATTTCGCCGGCGGCGGTGGCGGCGGCTTCGGTGGCGCCGGCGGCGCGGGCGGCGCCAACGGCGGTGCCGGTGGCGTCGGCGGCGGAACCTACGGCAACCTGGCCAACCTCCTGCAGGGCGGCAGCGGTGGCGCTGCCGGTAGCGCCACCAGCAGCTGTTCGTCTGCCTCGGGCGGCGGCGCCGGCGGTGCCGTGCTGCTGTCCAGCCCGTCCACCATCACCATCGCCGGCGGCGGCCTCGTGTCCGCCAACGGCGGCAACGGCGCCCTCAGCGACACCGGCGCCTCGGGCGGCGGCTCGGGCGGCGGCATCGTGCTGGTGGCCCAGAACGTGAGCAACGCCG
Source organism: Anaerolineae bacterium (assembly GCA_044228875.1). Classification (GTDB taxonomy): domain Bacteria; phylum Chloroflexota; class Anaerolineae; order Epilineales; family Epilineaceae; genus Epilinea. The sequence goes on along the minus strand of JBGAUA010000115.1, from coordinate 708 downwards.
GCACCCTGCGCGCCAACGGCGGCGTGGGCGGCAGCGGCGGCTGCTGCGGCGGCGGCGGCGCGGGTGGCGGCGGACGCATCCACATCTCGGCCTTCGCCATCACGGCCGGCGGTACCCAGGTGGCCGCGGGCGGCGCTTCGAGCGGCAACGCCGGCGGCGCCGCCGGTGCGGCGGGCGTGGTGACGCAGGACCTGCAGGGGCAGCTCTACCGCTGCGACAGCGACATGTCGGTGACCAAGGCCTGCTATGCGCGCCCGCTCTCCGGCCCGCCGACCAACGACCCGGACGTCCTGTACGCCGGCCAGCAGTGGATCTGTGACATCACCGTCCGGCATCGCTTCCTGGACGAGGTCGAACCGGTGCCCGGCGTCTTCGTGCAGGACTTCGCGCTCACCGACCAGTTCCCCGCGGGCCTCACCTACGTCGCCACCACCGTGGCCACGGACATGAACGGCAATGTGGGCGCGGCGCCGGTCTGCGCGCCCCTCCCGCTGGCAGGGCCGGGCACCATCAACTGCAGCGGCCTGGACCTGCAGACGGGCGGCACCGAGACCTTCCAGATCGCCTTCACCTCCTCGCCCAGCTTCGTGGCCACGGCGCCCACCGGTGAGCTGCCGGTGGCCAACACGGCCTGCCTCGTGCTGCCGCTGCCGGTGCTCGTCCGACAGCCCCCCCACAACACAGACCCCCCCACCGACAACCTGAAAG
>JBGAUA010000114.1:278-11691 GCA_044228875.1 Anaerolineae bacterium | reverse complement strand
GGAGCTTGGTAAAGGAGCTTAGTAGATGAAGACACGTTTCCTTGTTTTCAACGTGCTTACGATAGTGACTCTCTTGCTCAGCGGGACGTTCCTGCCCCAGACGCCCCATGCCCTGGCGCGGGTGCTGGTGGCCGAGCAACTGTACCGCGCCTGGAGCATCCTTCGCGGGCATCCCTACCACCGGTAGCGCCGCGCGGCTGAAGCTACTCGGCCTTGCGCAGCGCCGGCATGAAGATGCGCCGCTCGGCGGACGGCGTGGCCGTCGGCAGGGCCACAGTGCCGTGCTCCACCGCGCCGATGTCGCAGCGCACCGTGCCGTCCATGTTGCCGTCAACCGGTCGCCGGGCGCCGCGCTGGTCCAGCGCCAGGGTGGCGCCGCCAGAGAGGTCCTTGCAGCCGGCCGGATCACCACCGTCCACGGCGGGGCTGCCTGGCAGCAGGTCCATGCTCAGGCTGGGTCCACCGTAGTCCGCCAGGGCCAGCAGGCCCGGATCGGCGTCTCTCAGGTCGCCGGCGGCGTTGTTGCCGCAGCTGTTGTCGCCGGCCAGGTTGTAGCCAAGGGAGCTCAGGGTTCCCTGGCAGTCGGGGCCGCCCTCGCCCAAGGCGACGATGCTGTTGGCAACGTTGAGGATGCCGCCGCGGTCCAGTTGGATGCCCGCCGCGCCGCCCGTCTCGCCCTCGACCGTGCTGACCAGGTTGCGGGCCAGGGTGCTGCTGACCATGCGTCCCCTGCCCGTGCTGTAAAGGCCGGCGCCGCGCAGGGCCTGGTTGGCCGCGATCGTGCTGTTCTCCAGGAGCAAGGTACCGCTGATCGCCGCCGCCCCGCCGAGCATGGCCACATTGCCCCGCAGGAGGCTGCGGCGCAAGGTCGCCTCGCCGCCGTCCAGCACCGCCACCGCGCCGCCGTAGCCGCCCTGGCCCTCGACGCCATTGGCCTCGTTCTCGCTGAAGCCGCCCCGTTCCACCAGCAGGCGCCCCTTGTCGGCCACCACGATGGCGCCGCCCTGGCGCTCGGCGCCGTTGCCGGTCAGCTGCAGCCCAGTGGCCTGCACCACTTGCCCGGCCTCGGCCACCGCGCCGACAAACATGCCGCCACCGTCTCGGGCCGCGGAGTTGCTGGTCAGGTTGACCTCCGCGAGGGTCACCTGGCTGCGCGCCAGGTGCAGCCCGCCGCCGTCAAGGGTGGCGGCGTTCTGGGTGAACTGGGAGCGGCCGAGGGTCAGCATCCCGCCGTCGATGAAGAAGCCCGCGCCGCGGGAGGCGCCGTTGCGCTCCACGACCAGCTGCTCGCCGACCACGGCCGAGGTCGCCTGGTAGGCGTAGAGGGCGCCGCCGCTGCGCGCGACGTTGTCGGCGAGGGTCACCTGGCTCAAGGTCAGCTCGCCGCCGTTGTTGGTGATGGCGCCGCCGAAGCCGTAGGTGCCGGAGGCGGTGTTCTCCGCCAGCCGGGTTCCGTTGAGCTTCAGACTCCGGCCGGGAACGCCGTCGGACGCGTACAGGTAGGCGGCGCCACCGACGTCGGCGCGGTTGCGTTCCATGGTCCCGCGGTTGAAGGTCACCGAGCCGCCGTGGCTGAACAGCGCGCCGCCCAGGTCCGCGCGGTTGCCGCTGAGCTGCGTGTCATCGACCGTGACGCTGCTCTCGCGACCGTTGATGGCCCCGCCGTAGCGCCCCAGGTTGCCCAGCAGCACCGAGTCGCGCAGGCTGACCGAGCCGCCCTTGGCATAGATCGCGCCGCCGTCGACGGCGCTTGTGTTCTCGCGCAGCCGGCTGCGCTCCACCACCAGGCTGCCGCCGTCATTGTGGATCGCGCCGCCGCGCGACAGGCTGACATTGGAGACGAAGTCGGCGTCCCGCACCGTCAGTCGGCCGCGATTGAGCACGCCACCGGCCTCGGGACCGGAGTGGTAGGAGACCAGCACCCGCTCCAGGGTCAGGTCGCCGAGGTTGCTGATGCCCGAGCCGCGGGTGAGGGTCAGGGAGCGCAGCGTGACCTGCGCGCCGGCGGCCACCTCCAGCACCGGACCCTGGCTGTCGGCGTCCACCACGCTGTAGACGCTGCCGGCTCCGGCCAGCGTGAGGTTCTTGCCGATCTTCAGGCGCTCCTTGTAGGTGCCGGCCTTGACCGCGATGCTGCCGCCCGGCTGGGCGGCGTCGATGGCCGCCTGGATCGTCTTGAAGGGGCAGCCGGTCGGGCAGACCTGGGCCGCGCCGGGCAGGGTCTCCGGCGTCGGCGGCACCGGCGTCGGCGCGCTGACGTCGGCCGAATACTCCACCGAGCCGACATCGCAGACCGCCTTGCCGTCGCGGTTGCCGTCCACCGGGCGGATCCGACCGCGCTGGTCGGTGGTGAGCAGGGTGTCGTCGGGCGCCGTGCAGCCGGCCGGGTCGCCGCCGTCGATGGCCGGGCTGTCGGCCCGGAGGTCATGGGTGGGCAGCATGCCGCCGTTGTCGGCCAGGGGCAGGATGCGCGGGTCGATGTTGACCCGGTCCTTCTCACCGCTGAAGCTGCAGGAGTTGCCGCTGTCGATGTTGTGGCCCTCGGAGACGATGGTGCCGAAGCAGCTGCCGCCCGCATTGTCGGCCATGAGCACGTTGCGCAGCCGGACGCGGTCGAACTCGGTCTCCGCCGGCGCCAGGCTGAAGAGCGCGCCGAAGCCGCCGGAGTTGTTGGCGAAGGTGACGTTGGTGATCAGCATCGCGCCGGAGTTCACGTAGACCGCCGAGCCGCCGAAATCGGCGCGGTTGCCCGACAGGGTGCTGTTGGACAGGATGGTCACGTCGCCGAACTGGTAGACCGCCCCCCCGTTCTCGCCGGAGCTGTTGCCGGTGAAGCTGCTTCGCTGGACATAGCTGAAGCCGGCACTGTAGAGGCCGCCGCCGCGGCCGGTGCCGACGTCGTTGTCCTTCAGGTACAGGGTGTCGACGTTCAACCGTGCCGTCGCGCCGTTGAAGATGCCGCCGCCGAACTGGGCGGCCGCGTTGCCCTCGACGGTCGTCCGGACCAGGCTGGCGATGCCGTAGGCATTGAGCAGGCCGCCGCCCAGCTCGGCCTTGTTGCCCTTGATGACGACGTCGCTCAAGGTGATGGAACCGCCGTAGTTGAAGATGCCGCCGCCGAATCCGGTCGCCGGATCGGTCGTCTCGTTGCCCTCGACCAGCGTATCGCTCAGGAAGAGGGCGCCCTGGTTGTAGATGCCGGCGCCGCCTGCCGCCCGCCCGCCTGTGATCTTGAAGCCGCTGATGGTCGCGCCGACACCCTGCTGGATGCTGATGACCGGCCCGGCCAGGTTGCCGTCGATCACCGTGACCGAGGGGTCGACCCCGCGGATGCTTACGCTGGTCTTCACCGTCAGCGTCTCCTGGTAGACGCCGTTGCCGACGAAGATCCCGTCGCCGGGCTTTGCGGCGTCCAGGGCCGACTGGATGGTGGCGTACGCGCAGCCCGCGGGGCACACGGTGAGCGCGGCGTCGATCGCGACGGGGCGGGCGCGATAGCGGGGCGCCGCGGCCGGCGCCTGAGACGAGCCGGGAACGCGGACCGACGCGGGGGTCGCCGCGACGTCCTCCATCAGGCCGGCCAGCGAGAGGCCGGCGACGGCCAGCAGGGCGGGCAGGCGGCGCGGCAAGGTCTTGGGGTGCATGGTATAATGCCTCTTGATGCGTGGGCGATGCATGCTCGTGCGGTCATCCGAACCGGTTGTGTCGTTGATGATGGCGTCCCGATGGCGCTCGTGCGGTAGATACACGGCGGATCGCGATTCGGCCAAGCGGGCGCGAGGGCGCCGGCGCGTCCAAGACGATACGGACGAAGCCGAGGGAATGCAAGCGCCGGCCGAGGGGGCGGCGCAACGTCAGCCCACGGAGTCAGCGAGCCCGCCGCAAACCGTTTACCTAACCCCAAGGCAATGTCGATCGTTAACAGGGTGCACAATCACTTTGCCATGCGATGCGACGGAGCCGCCAAGGCATCCGGACTGGCCGCAAGGCCACTGACAGGAGGACAGATCATGATGGAGTTGAAACGACGCCTGGCCGTGGCCATGGCCCCAGTGACGCTGGTCGCGCTGGCCATGTCCACCCTAGCCTCACCGGCCCTGCACGCGCAGGCCCCCGCGCCGGCCCTGCCGGCCAGCGCCTGTGTGTCGGGGTTGAACAAGTCCGTCGACCCGGGCCAGATCGAACTGGGTGACACGGCGCGGGTCACCATGGTCATCACCAACACCTGCCCGGACGAGAAGCGGCCGGTGGATCTGGTGTTCCTGGTGGACACCTCGCTGTCGATGACCCGCGGCGACAACAAGACGGACGCCGGCGTCGCCACGCCGGACCCCAACGTGACGCCCGGAGCCGGCATCGGCGATCCGCCGCCGCCCCCGCCGCCCGCGCCCATCCAACCACTGCTGGCCCTGGGGCTCGCCGCCCCGGACCAGAGCATCGAGGATCCCCTTCCGGATCCGGGCGCCGGCGGCACGAAGCCGGGCGCCGAGCCCTCGGGCTGCGAGGGCAGTGATGCCGGCGTGCCGCCCGGCCCCGGCATCGGCGGACCGGCGACAGCCACGCCTCCCGGCCCCGGCGCGCCGCCCACCGCCACCCCCAGTTCGGGCATCGGCGGCGGCGGCGGCGGATCGGATCCCGGCCCGGGCATCGGCGACGATCCCAAGACCGACCCCAACCCTGAGCTGGCCGGATCCGAAGACCTGATCCGCGAAACCCAGAAGTGGTTGCGCAAGTTCGTCGATCAGCCGGAAGTGAAGGCGGATCTGGCGTCCAACAAGATGCGCCTGGCCCTTGTCGGCTTCAACGAGCGCGGCCGGCGCCTCGTCAGCCTCACCAACGATGCCCGCACCTTCACCGGTCGCCTTGGCCTCCTGCGCGGCGAGGGCAAGACCCGCATCGACGTGGGCCTGCGCTCCGCCGAACGCGTCTTCCAGGAGAATGTCCGCGGCCAGGTCAAGCGCGACACCAACCGCGTCAAGGTGATCGTGGTCATCTCCGACGGCCAGTTCTGCAGCAAGGACGTCAACCGCGCCCGCGTCGACAAGACCATCCGCGTGGCCTCCGTCGCCGCCGGCCGCGGGGCCAACCAGAAGAAGCTGCGTCAGATCGCTTCGGACCAGTCCTTCTTCTTCCTGCTGCGCGACGGAGAGATCAAGCAGATCATCAGCCTCTTCGCCGACAGCAAGGTCAACCCCGCCATCGCGGTCTTCGACAAGGTCAACCTGACCAGCCTCACGGTCCGCGACACCTTGAGCGACACCATGGAGCTGGTTCCGGGATCGGTCAATCCGGCGCCTTCCTCCATCACCGGGCGCACCCTGGAATGGGTGCTTCCCAACCCGGCGAGCCCCATCACCCTCACCTTCGACGTGCGGCCGCTGCAGGCGGGTCAGCTGCCCGTCAGCGCCTCCTCGCGCGCCGAATGGACCGACAGCCAGAAGCGCGCCGGCAGCGGCGACTTCCCGATGGTCCAGTTGGACGTGTCGCTGCCGTACTGATCCCGGCAGCGGCGCGCCGCCACCCAATCCATCAGCCGCAGCAACCGGCCGGAGTCCGATCAGGCTCCGGCCGGTTCTGGTTTGGCCGCTCGGGCCGCCGATCCTGACCCCGCAGCAACCCAGGAGACTCCGTCATGCAGCGCCTCCGTGTCGCGCCACGAACCCTGCTCCTCGTCGCGTTCCTCCTGTCCCTGACCCTGGGTCAGTGGCGGCCGGTCCATGCCCAGAACGTCATCTTCGTCAACAGCACCATCGACCAGGGCGAGGACGACGAGGACCTATGCCGCGCCGACGCGCCTTGCACCTTTCGCCGCGCGCTCAACTCGGCGCAGCAGGAGCTCAACGGGGCCATCGTGCGCGCCTGCTTCGACCCGGCGGAGATCCCCGGCGCCAGGCCCTGTCCGGCCGGCGTCGAACCGCTGCGCAAGTCCGACCCCAACTTCGATGCGCGCACCGGCAAGTGGGTGCTCAAGATGACCCTCAACCTGGAGATCATCCTCACCAACCGGCTCGTGTTCATCGACTTTCGCCAGGGCCTGCCCTGGAAGAGCCCGGCGGACAACCGCATCGTGGTCGACGGCGGCGACATCGGCCTGGAGTACCTGATCTCGGTGGAGAGCGACACGAACATCCTGGCCGGTTTCGACTTCCGCGGCACCTTCGCCCGGGCGGGCATGGTCCTGCAGGGCGGCATCATCAACGACAACGCCGAGGGCAACCAGATCGGGCCGGGCATCGTCTTCGCCGACATCAAGGGCCCGGACGAATTCACCGGCGGCCATGCCGTGCAGATCACCGGTCTGCGCACCAGCAAGAACAAGATCGTGGGCAACTGGTGCGGGATCAAGGGCGACGGCACGGTGCTGGCCCCGGTCAGCGGCGACTGCGTCAACCTGGAGCAGGGCACCTTCGACAATGTCATCGGCGACGCGATGCCCAACAACCAGAACTACTTCGCCGCCGGCTCGACCGGCGTGCGTCTCGAGGACACCGACTTCGTCGGCCTGGAGAAGCAGACGAAGAACAACGCCATCGAGTACAACATCTTCGGCGTCAACCCCAAGGGCCAGCCGACCAACGGCTTGACCAACGCCATCCTGATCAGCTATGCCCCCGGCAACCGTATCCACAAGAACATCATCTCCGCCAGCAAGCAGTCGGGCATCCAGATCCAGAACCCGGTCACCGGCACCTTGATCACCGACAACACGATCGGCGCCGGCCCCGACGGCAAGTCCTGCATGCAGAACGGCGGCGACGGCATCCAGCTGGTGTCCGGCCCCAACGGGACGGTGATCAGCGGCAACTCGATCTTCTGCAACAAGGGCAACGGGGTCACCATCCAGGGCAAGGCCAGCCGTCGCAACAAGGTCAGCCGCAACAGCATCACCGGCAATGAAGGCAAGTCGATCAGCATCAGCTCCAACGCCAACGACGACATCAAGGTGCCGCGCCTGGACGAGCTGACCGCGACCAGCCTCAAGGGCGTGGCCTGCGCCGGCTGCACCGTCGAGGTCTACTCGGACATGGACAAGCAGGCGGACGTCTACGAAGGCATGGTCGTGGCCGGATCCGATGGCGCCTTCACCTTCGAGAAGCCCGACGGTTTCCTGTACCGCTACGTGACAGCCCTGGCCATCAGCGGCGAGAACAGCTCGGCCCTGGCGACTGCCAAGCTCATCCCCGGCACCCATGTGGCGCGAACGCCCACGCCGACCGCCACGCCGACGGAATGGGGCGCGACGGCGGCGCCCACGTCCGCGACGCCGTCGACGCCGACCCCCAAGCCCTCGGCCACCCTGCCGACGACCGCCGTGCCGACCAGCAGCGGATCGCCGACGACGCCGACCGCCACCGGCACCGCGACCCGGCCCGATCCGGGGACGCCCACCGCACCCGCCAGGACCATCCTGTTGCCTTGGGCCCAGAAGTGATGCCCTTGGCTCGCCCAATCCTGCTGGACATCGCTGCCCTTACAGGCGGCGATGTCCAGCTGTGTCGGCGCAGGACCTCTTGAGCCCGACTTCCGCCGTCCACGTGCCCGCCGGCGGACCACCCCGCGGGCCGGCACCCAGCCCGGAGATCTACCGGCACATGGGTGAAGCCGGCGTGCGGGCGATGATCGCCGCGCTTTATGACGAGCTTCATCGGTCCCCCATCGCCCACCTCTTCAGCCCCGACATCGCCGAGAGCGTGGAGCGCTCGAGCGCGTTCTTCGTGGGGCTCCTGGGCGGTCCGCCGCTCTACCATCAGCGCTATGGGCCACCGGCCATGCGCGCGCGCCACCTGGTGGTGGCCATCGACGATACGGCGCGCCGGGAATGGCTTGCCTGCTTCCACCGGGTGTTGGCGGACGCTCCGCGGCGTTTCGGCTTTCCGGCGGAGCACCTGTCGGCCTTCGAGCAGTTCCTCGACGGCTTCGCCGCCTGGATGGTGAATCGCGGCAGCCCCGACGACGGCCCGCCGCGGGAGCCGACGGACACGCTATACTCCGTGTCGGCGCCCTTATGGCGCGCCCTACGTCCGGATCCCCGCAAGCGAGAGCCTCCCATGACCGTCGGCAACCCGACCGCAGATCAGACCACGCCCCGGGCCGGCGGCGCGGCGCGCTTCCGCTGGGAAGATCCCCTGTCGCTTGACAGCCAGCTGACGGAGGAGGAGCGCATGATCCAGGAGGCGGCGCGCGACTATTGCCAGTCGCGACTCGCTCCGCGCATCCTGGAGGCCAACCGCCACGAGGTCTTCGACCGCGCCATCTACCACGAGATGGGCGCGCTGGGGCTACTCGGCCCGACCATCCAGGGCTACGGTTGCGCCGGCGTCAACCACGTGGCCTACGGGCTCATCACCCGCGAGGTGGAGCGGGTGGATTCCGGCTACCGCTCCGCGGCGTCGGTGCAGTCCAGCCTGGTCATGCACCCGGTGTACGCCTTCGGCACCGAGGCCCAGAAGGATCGCTTACTCCTGTTGGAAAAGGGCATGCCCGGGCTCAGCGCGCCGGCCATCGAGGGCAAGTTCAGCCTGCGCGCTTCCAGCACCGGCATGATCGTGATGGACGACGTGTTCGTGCCGGAGGCCAACATGTTTCCAGAGGTGAAGGGGCTGAAGGGTCCCTTCAGCTGTCTGAACAAGGCCCGCTACGGCATCGCCTGGGGGGCGATGGGAGCCGCCGAATTCTGCTGGCACGCCGCCCGCCGCTACACGCTGGATCGCGAGCAGTTCGGCCGACCGCTGGCGGCCACCCAGCTCATCCAGAAGAAGCTGGCGGACATGCAGACCGAGATCGCCTTGGGGCTGCAGGCCTGCCTGCAGGTGGGCCGCCTGCTGGACAGCGGCCAGGCCGCGCCGGAGATGATCTCGCTCATCAAACGCAATTCCTGCGGCAAGGCCCTGGACATCGCGCGGCAGAGCCGCGACATGCACGGCGCCAACGGGGTCAGCGACGAGTACCATGTGATCCGCCACATGATGAACCTGGAAGCCGTGAACACCTACGAGGGCACCCACGACGTCCATGCCTTGATCCTCGGCCGCGCGCAGACCGGCATCCAGGCTTTCTCTTCCTGAACCTCGGGGCGATGCCTCTCCCCTGAGCCGCCGCCGCGACCTTCGCCCGTCCCAGCCCCCGGCACGCCTGATAACGCCGGGGACATTCATCGGAGCCATAGCGCCATGTCCAAGCCCGGCGCCCCCGCCCTCGCGCGCGGGATGCGCGATCTCCTGCCCATCGAGGCCCGTCGCTTTCAGAAGGTGACGGACACCCTTCGCTCGCTCTTCGAAGGGCATGGCTACGCGCCGCTCGAGACCCCCGCGGTAGAGCTGGAGAGCACCTTGATGGGCAAGTACGGTCCGGAGGCGGAGCGGCTCATCTACCGGGCCGGGCTCGCCGGCGAGTCCGGCTACGCCCTTCGCTATGACCTCTCGGTGCCCTTGGCCCGCGTCTGCGCCATGAACCCTGCCCTGACCAAGCCCTTCCGCCGCTACCAGATGGCGGCGGTGTGGCGCGCTGAACGCCCGCAGCGCGGGCGCTACCGCGAGTTCATCCAGGCGGACATCGACCTGGTGGGTTCCACGGGCGTGTTGGCCGACGCCGAGATCATCCAGATCGTCGTGCAGGCCCTGCAGGCCCTGGGCCTGCCGCGCAGCCTGACCAAGATCAACGACCGCCGCGTGCTCAACGGCATCGGCCGCTTCGCCGGCATGCCCGCCCCGCTGCTGCCGGGGCTGTACCGGGCCATCGACAAGCTGGACAAGATCGGCTTCGACGGCGTCCGCCAGGAGCTGCTGGCGGTCGGCCTGTCGGGGGACCTGCTCAACCGCCAGCGGCAGGCCGTCGAGCGCTGGCTCACCGGCAAGGCCGACCGCGCCACCCTGACGACCGACCTGGCGAAGTCGGACCACGAAGGCATGGGCGAAACCGTGCGCGACCGGGGCATCGCGGCCTTCCTCGACGCGCTGGCGGCCTTCCCGCAAGGCGGCGCGGGAACGCCGCCCCTGGCCGAAGCGCGTCTGGCGGCGGTGCAGGCCTCGCTGGACACATTGCGGGCGCAGCTCAGCGCCGATCGCGTCATCCCGGTGGCGGTCATCGCGCGTCTGCTGGACCTGCTGGCGCTGCGGGACCGTCCGCTGCCGCTGCTGGCGGCCCTGGACGAGCGCCTGGACGACGCCGAGGCGAAGGCGGGCACCGCGGACCTCCGCCGCATCATCGGCGTGCTCGAAGCCGTGGGCATCGGCGAGGACCGCTACCAGGTGGATTTCGCCATGGTGCGCGGACTGGCCTACTACAACGGCAGCATCTTCGAGACGGTGGTTCCGGAGCCACCGATCGGATCGGTGAGCGGCGGCGGACGCTACGACGGGCTGGTCAGCCTCTTCGGCCGCGACATGCCGGCCGTCGGCTCGAGCCTGGGCGTCGACCGGCTGGTCGATGTCATGGTCGAGCTCGGCCTGTTCGACGACGCGGCGCTGGTGCCGCCGTCGACCTTCGTGACCGTCTTCGGGGACGCCGACGCTCCGGCCGCGGCCGCCCGGGCGCAATCCCTGCGCACCGCCGGTCTCAACGCCGTCCTGGCCACCGATCCCGGGCAGGGGCTCGGGCAGCAGCTGCGCAGCGCGGACCAGCTGGGCTGCCGCTGGGCCCTGATCGTCGGTCCCGACGAAGCCGCTGCCGGCCTGGTCACCGTCAAGGACCTGCGTCTGAGCCGACAAACACGTCTGGCCGAGGCAGACCTGGTGACCTGGCTGCGCGGAGACGGCGAAACGACGCATGAGGAGCAGACCCCGTGAACCTGGACGCTACGGCGAACGACCCGCGGCGGCGCTGGCTGCCCGCGATCCTGGCGGCCGCCCTCCTGCTGCTGCTGGCCGTGCCGGCCGGCATCCGGCTGAGCCACGTCGACAGGATCTATCCCGGCGTTCGCGTCGCGGGCATCGACGTGGGCGGCTTGACCGCCGGCGACGCGGGGGAGCGCCTGCGGGCCGCCGGCTTGGACGGGACGCGCGCGCTGACCCTGTTGGCGGACACCGAGACCCTGCGCATGGCGGCGGGCGAGGGCGGCGTGGGCCTGGACGAGGCGGCGACGCTCGCCGCGGCCATGGCCGTCGGCCGCGATCGCGGCCTCCTGGCGCGCACGCTCGTGCCGCTTCGCGCGGCGTTCCTGGGCCAGGACATCCCGGCAGTCGTCACGGTGGACGAGGCCGCCCTGGCCGTGACCCTGGCCCAGCTGGCCCGGGATTTCGACCGCGAGCCCCGGGACGCCGCCTTCGTCCTGGAGGGCACCTCGCCGCGGGCCGTCGAGGCGGAAGTAGAGGCGGCCGACGGCGCGCGCGGCGCGCTGCGCGAACGACGGCGGGATCGTCTCGACGAGGAACGCCGCCCCGCGGACGACGACGTACTGGAGCCCCCACCAGGCCTT
>JBGAUA010000114.1:0-268 GCA_044228875.1 Anaerolineae bacterium | reverse complement strand
GGCCGTCGAGGCGGTCATCGGCCGTCGACTGGACCAGGGCCGGGCCTTCGCCGGACTGCGCGACGTGGCCGCCCGGGGCCAGTGGCCCATCGAGGGCTTCCGCCTGCCGGTGACCACCACCGCGCCGGCGGTGCAGGCGCTCGGCGAAGCCTTGAACCAGGCGACCGAACTCCTGCGCGAAGCCATCACCCTGCGCTCCGGAGAAGACACCTGGCAGCTCGCGCCGGCCGACCTGGCGCCACTGCTGCGTCCACAGGCCGACGGCCAG
>JBGAUA010000113.1:0-11704 GCA_044228875.1 Anaerolineae bacterium | reverse complement strand
TCCTCCTGGCCCCGCTCCTGCGGCAGGAGTGCGGCCAGGGCGGAGGCGTTGAAGCCCGCCAGGGCGGTCAAACGCGCGGGCCGGCTGCTGATGAGGCGGGCACCGGCGCGCACCGTCCCCCCGGTGTTCACGGAGGTGGGCTGCCGCTCGCCGGTGAGCGAGGCCAGGTCGAACTCCAGGGCTTCGCCCCCGTCCAGGCGGGCCTCGACGGGACAGAGGCTGCCGGGCTGCAGCAGCAGGCGCGAACCGGCTTCCACCCTGGCCCAGGGCAGCTCGTGCGCCAGCGGATCCAGGGCGGTGACGGTGGCGTGGCTGAAGGCCTCGGACTTCAAGAGCCGGCGGCGGCTGCTCAGCAGGGTACGCTCCTGCAGGAAGCGGCCCAACAGCATGAAGGTGATGAAGACGTTGACCGAATCCAGGTACATGGCGTCGGCGCGGCCCTGGGTGAAGGCCCACAGGGAACCGCCGTAGGCGGCCAGGATACCGAGGGCCACGGGGATGTCGAAATGGGCGATGCCGTGGCGCAGCGAGCGCCAGGCGCGGCCGAAGAAGTAACTGCCGCCGTAGGCGACGGCCGCGCTGGTAAGCAGCAGGCTCAGGCCGCGCAGCCAGCGCTGCAGATCCCCGCCCTGCTCGCTCAGCCCCAGGTAGAAGGGCAGGGAGAAGGACATGGTGTTGAGGGTGATGGCCGCGCACACGCCCAGCCGCAGCATCAGGCCGCGGCTGGGATCGGACCGCGGGGCGCCGTCCAGCGGACGGACGCGGTAGCCGAAGTCGGCCAGGAGCTCCAGGTAGCGGCGCAGATCGAAGCGCTGGGGATCAAAGCGCAGGCTCAGCTGCCCCAGGGCGGAGTTGACGCCCAGCCGCACCAGACCGTCCCGCCGCGCCAGCTTCTCGATGGCCCAGACGCAGGCGGCGCATTGGATGCCCTCCACCGCCAGGTCTACGCTCCCGGCCGCCGCGCCGGGATGCTCGTCCAACCAGGCCAGGGATCCGCGGCGCTCGAAGTAGTCGAGCAGCGGGCTGATGCGCGGCGGCCTGAGCCGGTAGTAGGCCTCCAGCCCGGCCTCGCCCAGCAGGCGGTGCACGGCCAGGCAGCCGGCGCAGCAATAGCCGTCCCCGCGGCTTCTGGGGACGGGGTTGCCGCAATGCAGGCACAGGGCGACGCCGGAGGCACCGCCCTTGGCGGTCAAGGCAGGCAGGCTGGTGGTCGCTTCCATATCCGGCCCAGTATGACGGGAAGCGGGGGGTGGGATGGATGACGGGCGTCATACAGGATGCAAGCGGGTGATCGGCAGGAAACGCTGGAATCAGGCCCGCTGCTCACCGGCCTCAGGCCTCAGCCCTCCGCCAGCCCCACGCTGCCAGCAGCATCGCCCCCCAGGCGCCGCCCAGGGCGTAGAGTGGATGCAGGGCGCCCAGCGTCGCCAGCTGTGAGCCGGAGGCGCGGGCGAGAGCCTCGCCGACGGCGAAGCCGGCCGAAGCGGCCAATATGTCGCGGCCCAGGTCCGTGGCCTGGCGGCCCAGGACGGCGTGGTGCAGGCAGGCGGAGAGCAGGATGAGCACCAGGGCCAGGCCCAGGGCGGGGGTGATCATGGGGCGGTCTCCAAGGGGGGCGCGGCGTCGTCCGACGCTGCGTCGTCCAGTTCGGAAGCGGTCAGCCGGCGGTCGATGCGACCGCCGCCCAGGACGCGTTCGCCCTGGTAGAGCACCAGGCCCTGCCCCACGGTGGGGGCGCGCTGCGGTGCGGCGAAGCGCAGCAGCGCGGCGTCGTCGTCCAGCAGCAGGCGCGCAGGGACGGACTGGGCGCGGTAGCGGACCATCGCTTCCAGCGGCGCGTCCGGATCCGGCGGCGTCCCCGCGACCCAATGCAGTCGGTCAAGGCGGAGGCCCGGTGTCAGCAGGTCCTCGGGTGGGCCCAGGACCAGCTCGTTCCGTTCGCGGTTCAGCGCGGTGACATAGAGCGGCGCCTTGCCGGCCACGCCGATGCCCCGCCGCTGGCCCAGGGTGTAGATGGGCAGGCCGTGGTGGCGCCCCAGCTCCCGCCCCGTCCTGTCGACGATGGCCCCGTCGCGGACCAGGCCCGCCGGCAGCCGGCGGGTCAGAAAGCCGGCGACGCCGTCGGCGCCCGTCCAGCACAGGTCCATCGAATCGGCGCGGGTGGCGGCCGGCAGGCCCCAATGCGCCGCCAGCAGGCGCACCTCCGGCTTGCTGTAGGCGCCCACCGGGAAGGCGGCGTGGCGCAACTGCCCCTGACCCAATCGGTGCAGCATGTAGGACTGGTCCTTGGACGGGTCGACGCCGCGCAGCAGGGTATAGCGCTGGTTCTCGTCCCGTCCGATCCGCGCGTAATGGCCGGTGGCCAGAAAATCCGCGCCAAGGGCCCGCGCCTGGGCCAGCAGGTAGCCGAAGCGCATCTGCCGGTTGCAGCTGAAGCAGGGGTTGGGCGTGTCGCCCGCCGCCGCGGCGACCAGGAACGGCTCCACCACCGTGTCGTAGAACAGGTCGGTGGCATCCATGACGCTGAAGGGGATGCCCAGGATGTCCGCCGCCGCCTGGGCGTCCATGATGGCGCCCGGGTGGCAGCACTTGTTCTCGGCGCGCGCCCCGGGTTCGGCCCACAGCCGGAGCATGATGCCCACCACGGGGTTGCCCGCAGCCACGCAGAGCGCGGCGGCCACCGAGCTGTCCACGCCGCCGCTCATGGCCACCGCCACCGTGGCTCCCCGGGGGAAGGCGGGGGGGCGGATGTCCGGCAGGGACGCCGGTGGGAGGGCGCCGGGCGCGAAGGCCGGCGACGGAACATCGGAGGCCGTATTCAAGCGGTCAAGCCCTTCCGCGCCCGCCCCGTTCAAGGGGTCTGCTGGACCCTGCCGTCCGGGAGCAGGCGCCATTCCACGTTCTTCACCTCGCCGGTCTTGCCCAGCGCGGGCAGGCGCTGGCCGTTCAGGCTCACATCGGTGTCGCCGGCGTTGCCCGTGCGGAGGGTGATGCTGCGCGTTGCCTGGCCTTCCCAGCGCTCGTTCTCGCCCTGCTTCAGGAAGCCTTCGTAGGCCGGCCGGCTGCCGCCGTCCAGGAAGACCCGCAGCCAGACGCTGCCCTTGGACTGCACCGCGATGCGCAGGCCGCCGGCGGCGATCGCGGCCGAAGCGGTGGGCGAGCCTCGGCCGGCGGTGGGGCCGGGGCTCGGCGTGGCTGTGGCGCGCTCGGGGCTGGCCGACGCGCGGGGAGCCGTGGCGGTGGCTGTGCGTGGTGTGGCGGATGCCGCGGCGCGCGTGCCGGTGCCGGAGGCGGCGGCTGTTGCCGCCGCGCTGCCGGTGTCCGCGGCGCCCCCCGCGATCGGGGTGCCCGCGGCGGGCGATGACGGGGGCGGCGGGCTGCCTTCCGGCGTGCCGCTGGCCAGGGGAACGACCTGCAGGGCTGTCGGCACCGGGCGCGTCGCCGTGCCGGCGGCGCGCGGCGGCGTGGCGCTGGGGTCCGCGTCGCCGGTGGCGGCGGTGGCGCTGACGGCCGCGGTCGGTGTGGCGGCCGATGGCGTGCGCAGCATGGGGCCGACAAAATTCTGCCACAGCCACCAGCCGATGACCGCCGCGGCGCCGATGAAGACCATCGTCAGGATGGTTTCCATGCTCAGGCGCGGCTCGCGCAGCAGCGGTCGGCTGAGCACCTCCCGCAGCTCTCGCTGCGCATCCTGGGGCTGTTCCTTGCGGTGCATGCGCTGCACCGTCTCGGGGTTCAGTCCCACCGTCTTGGCGTAGGACTTGAGCAGGCCGCGCACGTAGACACCCGGCGGCAGGTCGTCCCAGCGCCCGGCTTCGATGGCCTCCAGGTGCACGCGCCGGATGCGCGTGACCTCTTCCACCGTCTCCAGGCTCAGGCCCTGCTCTTCACGGTGGCGCTGCAGATAAGCGCCCAACTCCGACAAGCTCATGAAATCCGCCGCCTTCCACCGCCGGACGCGGTCGGAGAATTATCGGCGGCGCGGGGGCGGGGGTCAACCCGCCGGCTGGAAGGCCCGCGCCTCGTGGTTCACCCGCCCCGCGCGGATGACGTTGGCGCGCAATTCCTGCCCGATGACCTCCTCGGCCCTGAGGCCGTTGGCGATCATGCGGTCCACGTCGATGCCGGTCTGCACGCCCATCTCGTCGAGCAAGGCCACCAGGTCTTCGGAACAGGTGTTGCCGGTGAAGCCGAACTGGTACTTGCGGGTGTCGCTGCGCGGCGTCGGCTGCCCGCCGATGGCGCCCAGGGAGGTGTCGACGTAACGCAGACCCATCTCCAGAGCCACGATGCTGTTGACGATGCCGTTGCCGCGGGTGTCGTGGAAGTGGGCGATGTAGTCGGCTTGGGGGAAGGCGTCCTGCAGCGCGCCGATGCGCTCGCGGACGAGCTTGGGGTTGGCCGCGCCGGTCGTGTCGCCGAGCATGATCGTGTCGGCCCCCTCCTCCACGTAGAAGCGGGTGATGTCCAGCACGCTCTCCATGGGCACGTCGCCCATGATCGCGCAGCCGTAGACCGTGCCCGGGCAGCCGATGACCTTCAGCCCGCGGTCCTTGGCCCGGCGGATGATGGCCGCGTGGCTGTGCTTGGCCTCGTCATGGCCCATGCGGAAGTTGGCCAGGTTGTGGGCCTCGGAGGAGGAGATCATCAGGATGATCTCGTCGGCCCCGTAGCCCGCGTCGATGCAGGCCTCCAGACGCGCGAAGCCCTTCTCGTTGGGCATCAGCACCACGTAGCTCACGCCGTCCACGCGCTTGATGCGCCGCATGACCTCCTCAGCGTCGTGGAACTGCGGCAGCAGCTTGGGATGGGAGAAGCTGGTCACCTCGAGCTTGCGCACCCCCGAGTCGATGATGCGGTCGATCATCTCCACCTTTTCGTCGGTGGGGATGACCTTGGGGATGGACTGCAGGCCGTCGCGGGCCCAACATTCGCAGACGGTCACCGATGCGGGGATGGCCATGGCGAGAAGACTCCTTCGGCGAGGGGATCCGGGCGGTCCGTTCGCCGGAAGATATCACGAGGCTCACCTGAGTTCAAGCGCTTCGGACCCAGGCCGCCGCCGTCTTCCCGACCCGTGACGGCAATGCCGTCCGGGCCGGAGAGCAGCCTCCGTCAGTCAGCCTCCGGCTGGAAGATGGCCTCGATGGCCAGACCGAAGACTTCGGCCAGACGGAAAGCCAGCGGCAGGCTGGGGTCGTACTTGCCCGTTTCAATGGCGTTGACCGTCTGCCGCGACACGGCGAGACGCTCGGCCAGATCGGCCTGTGTCCAGTCGCGTTCGGCGCGCAGCACCCGTAGCCGGTTCTTCATCAGCTGTACTGTCGCCTGGCCAGCACCTGGCCCAGGGACCAGGCCAGCATCATCACCACGGCACCGTCCGACACATCCAGCGTCGGCGCGCCGGCCAGCTCCAGCAGGCGCCAGCCCATGCTGAAGACGACGCCGGCGGCCAGACCGTAGCCCAGGCCCTGCAGGTGGATCTGGCGCACAAGTTCATCCGCCTCGCGCAGGAAGCGGCGGTAGGCGCGCACGACGCCCAGGGCGGGCAGCATGCAGAGGAGGGCGACGGCGATGGCCGGAAGGCCCGTGCCCACGATGCCCCTGCGCAGCAGGAAGGTGCCCAGAACGTAGACGACGGCGGCGAAGAGGATCCAAGCGGTGAAGCGGTTGCCGTTGGCCTTGTCCTCGGGGCGGAGGTCATCGCAGAGGTTGTTGGTGACGACCGGAGCGGCGTTGGTCATGACTGGTCTCCTTGTCAGCTTGTGAAGTGTGCTTGACATCAGTATGGCGGATGAACCGCCGATTGTCAATGGTCCTTGACAAGGTGCTTGCCGCTGCGCAGGGCGATCGCGTCAAGCGACGAGCCGGCGACCGGTGGCTGTTGGGGCGGCGCTCAGATGCCATTGCCCTGCGTGGCTGCTTGACCCCCCGTCGGCAAGCGCTAGGATTGGCCCGCCGACGCCGCGAACCCGTCATGCCCCGTGCTCCGCGTACCGAGGTGAGCCCCATGCTCCGCTCCGACGACATTCCCGCCCCGCGCTCCGTCTACATGGACTGCTCCGCCACCACGCCGGTGGACCCGGAAGTCCTGGAGGCCATGCTGCCCTACTTCGGCGAGGTCTTCGCCAATCCCTCCGGGGCCTACAGCCTCGGGCGGCAGGCGCGCCGGGCGCTCGAGGGCTCCCGGGAGACCGTGGCCGGCATCCTGGGCTGCCGGCCTGAGGAGATCGTGTTCACCAGCGGCGGTTCGGAGAGCGACAACCTGGCGCTGCGCGGCGCGGCGCGGGCCATGCGGGATGCCGGGCGCGGCGCCCACTGCATCAGCGGCCCCATCGAGCACGAGGCCGTGCTGGCCACCTTGCATGCCTTGGAGGCCCACGAGGGCTTCGCGGTGACCGTCCTGCCCGTGGATGATCAAGGGCGGGTGCGGGTGGCGGATGCCCTGGCCGCGTTGCGGCCGGACACCGTGCTCTTCAGCCTGATGCTGGCCAACAATGAGGTGGGCAGCCTGCAGCCCGTGGCCGAGATCGGCGCGGCGCTCCGGCCGCGCGGTGTGCTGGTGCACACCGACGCCGTGCAGGCCGGGGCCTGGGTGGACCTCGACGTGGAGCGGCTCAACGTGGACCTGCTGAGCCTCTCCGCCCACAAGTTCTACGGGCCCAAGGGCGTGGGCGTGCTGTATGTGCGCGAGGGCACGCCCCTCAGCAGCTGTCAGACCGGCGGCGGGCACGAGTTCGGCCGCCGTGCCGGGACGGAGAACGTCGCCGGGGCCGTGGGTCTGGCGCGGGCCCTGGCGCTCACCCAGTCCGATCGCGCGGCCGCCTGCGCCCGCGCCGCGCTTCTGCGCGACCGCCTGATCGGCGGCCTGCTGGCCATCGATGGCGTGGTGCTCACCGGCCATCCTACTGAGCGTCTGGCCGGCCATGCCTCCGTCTGTGTTGCCGGCGTGCCCGCCGACGCCCTGATCCTGGGCCTGGACATGCGCGGCATCTGCGCCTCCAGCGGCTCCGCCTGCTCCAGCGGCAAGGTGGCGGCCAGCCACGTGCTGACGGCCATGGGTGTGGCGCCGGAACTGGCGCGCGGCGCCCTGCGCCTCTCGTTGGGGCGCCACACCACGGAGGAGGACGTGGACCACGTCATCGCGGTGATGACCGCCCTGGTGCCTCGGCTGCGCGCGGTGGCGCGGACCGCGGCCATCGGGGGCTGAGGCCCATGGCCGGCGGCGGCTGGCGGGTCAGCAACCTCGTCGGCCGCGCCGACGAGGTCCACGCGTGGCTCTGGCAGGCCTCGCGCCTGGACCTGCCCGCGCCCGAGCGGCAGAGCGCCCTCGACCGGAGCGCCGAGCGGGCGGCCACCGACGTGGCCCTCGTCCAGGATCTCGCGCGCCGCGACGGGGCGTCGGTGGCCGACCTGCCCGATCCCTCACGACAGGCCTTCAGCTGGCTGGCCTGGCTGGCGCGGGACGCCGACCATGTCCGTCGCCACGTGTCCGCCCTGTCGGGCCTCCGGCGCGCCGCCGAGCGCCAGGGCGGCCACCTCTGTCAGGCGGCGATCAAACCGATGCGGTCCCTGCTTCGCGGCAAGGGCCGGCCGCCCCATTTCGAGCTGCAGGCCCATGTCATCTTCGTCGGCGCCGACGACGCGGTGTTGACCGCCGCCTTCGAGCGCGGACGCGGTCAGGCGCGGGCGCGCGAGGTGGATCTGATCGACGCCTATGCCCGGAGCCCGGAGGCGATGGCCATCCACGTCGCCGTGGTGGATGCGCTGCGTGCCGAACCCGCCGCCCAGGCCCGCGGACGACATCAAGATCTGGCCCCGGTCTTCGAACGGGTGAACCAGCATTTCTTCGCCGGTCGGGTGGCCGCGCCGACCCTGCAATGGTCCGCGCAGCTCACCCGCCGCAAGCTGGGGCATTACCGGCCCATGACCGACGAACTCCAGGTCAGTCAGGCTCTTGACCGCGCGGACGTGCCTGCCGAGGTCCTCGACTTCGTCATGTACCACGAGCTGCTGCACAAGGTCATCGGCGTGGACACCAAGGACGGGCGGCGGCGGGCCCATACGGCGACGTTCCGGCTGGCCGAGGACCGATTCCCCCACCGCGAGCGCGTCGAGCGCTGGTTTCGTCGCCACCTGCGCTGATCTCGCCGTCGGGGCGGCTGCCGTCCGTCCGCCTCCGGCATCAATCCTCCGCGTCGGTCGCGGCGGCCAGGTCGGCCAGCTCCTGGACGGCCGCCCGCACCGCGTCGGCCGCGTTCCACACCACGAAGTGGTCCTTGTCCGTAAAGCGCACCACGCGGCGGATGGTTCCGCTCGGGAAGCTGCGGCGCATGAAGTCCACGTTGGCGTAGGGCACCAGACTGTCGTCCGTGGAATGGACCAGGATCACCGGCACGCGCAACGCCCCGAGGCGTCGGGCCATCTCCTGCAGATCCGCCTTGATCGGCTTCAGTTCGTCGTTGGAGCGGGACATCGATCCGGGGATCACCAGCCGCGCCAGCCGGGTGTCGGCCAGGCGGTTGTACCACAGCCATTCCTCGAGATCCGGGTCCAGGTCGCCGGCGGCGATCACCAGCCCGCCGATCAGCTCCGGATGATCCAGTGCCGCACGAACGATGATGGGGCCGCCCAGGGAATGGCCCACCAGGATGGGTTTGGGACCCGGGCCCTCCAAGAAGGGACGCAGCGCAGCGGCCTGGTCCGCCAGGCCGGGCAAGGCCCTCAGCGGCGCCGTGCGCCCGAAGCCCGGCCGGTCGTAGGCGATCGAGCCCATGCCGCCCACCGGCTCCAACAGGTAGCGTGACCAGGCGTTGGCGTCGCCGGGCGTTCCATGGCAGTAGACCACCCGGCCGCGGTCCGGGTCGCCGGCCTGGAAATAGCTCAAGGTAAAACCAGACGGACCGGCGACACTCCGGCGGGTCAGACCGGCCGCCTCCAGATCGCGGATGCCCTGCGCCGACGCGAACATGCCGTCCATCATGCGCAGGAGGGCGCCGACGACCAGGAGCAAGGCGGCCAGGGCGGCGACCAGGAAGGTCACCCGGCGGCGAACACGCTTCATGCAAGCTCCACGCAAGGCCGGTCCCTTGGAAGCGGGGCCGAAGGGGCGGACGCCCCCCATGATAGCCAAGATCGGTCGCTAGGCGGCCGGGCGAGGCGCGGGCCGCGGGGCCAGCGCCTCCCCCGCCCGACGCGAGCCACCGGGTGGTCGGAACGGCGTTAAATCCTGCTAACCCTGGCGGCAGACGGTAACCTCCCGTCTCCCCGTGTCGTTCGCAATTGTTAGCTGACACACTCGCGGCCGCTGTGGCCGCCGGAGGGCGCTGCGCGGACCAGGCGATGGCGACTCCAGGAAACTCTCGGTCCGGCAACAGGAGGATCTTTGACCATGCGTCTGGATATGCGGTTCATCAAGGGCGGCGCAATGGCCGGCATCGCGCTGGCGTTGGCCATGACAGCCCGCCCGACCGGGCAGGCCCCCAAGGCCAGCCACGCCCAGGGCGGCAGCAGCCAGCCCGCCACCGGGGTCACCGTGACCCTTCATGACAACGTCATCCGTTGGACCACACTACCGGCCGTCGCCGTGCGCGCCCAGGTGCGCAGCGGCACCACGCTGAAGGCCCAGGGCCAGGCGCAGAGCGGACAGGACGGGACGGTCACCATCAACCTGCAGGCCGGTGGAGGGGGCGGGATGGGCGGCGGCGGCGGCAACCCCAACCTCGTCGCCGGAGACAGCATCACCCTCCTGCCCACCGGGGGCGTCACCGCCACCCTTACCGTGCCGGCCCTCAGCGTGGCGGCCGACGCCGTGGGCAACAAGGTCATGGGCGCCACCGTGGCCGGCGCGGCGCTCGGCGTCAGCCTGAACCACGCCGGTCAGGCGCTGACCGGCGCGGCCACCGCCGACGCCGCGGGCGCCTACGCCTCGGCCTTCGCCGACGTGGCGCCGGGTGACACCGGCGTGGTGACCCTGGCGAAGGACGGAAACACCTTCCTGGCGGAGTTCGCCGCCTTCCAGGCCAGCTTCAGCTTGGGCTCGCGCCAGGTGTCGGGTGTGATGACGCCCGGTGAGTCGGTGGTCATCACCCTTACCGCCGCCGATGGCAGCACCGCCAAGGGTACCCGCACGGTCAATCTGCAGGGTGGCGGGACGGACTTCAACACCGGCGGCGGCGGCGGCGGCGGACCGGGCGGCGGCGGCGGCAACGCCTTCGGCCCCGTGGTGGCCGGCGACACGGCCAAGGCCGTGGTCACCAGCCCCGTGGCCGGCGCCAACCTCAGCCTGACCGACAAGGCGCCCACCATCCTGCTGGTCACCAACCCGACCACGCGGACGGTCACGGGCCAGGCCCCCGGCGGCGCCGCCATCGAGGTGGTGGCCTTGAGCCCTGAGGGCAACAGCTATACGGCCACCACCACGGCCGGGACGGCCGATCCCGGCACCGGGCTGGGCAACTTCAGCGCGACGATCGACGGCGCCACCGGCATGGGCCCGGGCTGGCGTGTCTACGCCTACGCCTCCAACACGCCCGGCCTGCGTTTCCGCGCCGCCGACGCCTTGGAGCAGGTGCGCATCGGCATCCACGCCAACCAGGTCACCGGTGTGGCGGATCCGGGTCGGACGATCACGGTCACCATCCTCAGCTCGGCCGGTGAGACGCGCGGCACCCAGGCCACACAGGCCAACAACAACGCCCAGTTCAACGTGAACTTCAACGGCGGCGGCGGTGGCGGACCGGGCGGCGGCGGTCCGGTGACCCCGGTGGACTTCAACACCGGAGACGTCGTCCAGGTGGAGTTCAGCGTCGGCGACCCGCTCCTCATCCCCATCCCCAACGTGACGGCCCGCACCGACGCCGTCGCGGACACCGTGAGCGGCGAGGCACCCTCCGGCTCCGCTGTCTGGGCCACGCAGGGCAACGGCCAGGCGATGGTCACCGTTCGCGGTACGGTGGACCCCGGCGGCAGCTACAGCCTGGGCTTCACCGGGTCCAGGGATCTGGCGCCGCCCATGGGCGGTGCCCTCAACATCCGCCTGCCGAACGGCCACGAGCTGTACAGCAACTGGGGCATCGTCCAGATGACCGTGGAGCTGGGCAACTTCCAGGTCTCGGGTACGGGCGCCGCCAGCCGCGACGTCATGGCCTCCCTGGTGGACAAGAACGGCATGACCACGGTCGGCGCAGCCGATGACCAGACCGGTGGCGCCGGCGGTGGCGGCGGCGGGCCGGGTGGTGGTGGCGGCCTCAACGGCGCCGGTCAGTGGGGCTTCCTGTTCCGGGACACCCTGGGCCAGCCCGTCCGCATCCAGCCGGGCGACAAGATCCGGGTGACGGTGGGCGACGACAGCGTCGAGCTCACGGTGCCGCCGCTGTCCGGCGTGGCCTTCGTGGGCGACGACCTGATCAACGGCAGCACCACGGCGGATCGCAAGGTGACCGTCCAGGTGACGCATATCCTGATCGCGGGCAACGCACGCCAGGAGGTGACCGCGGACGCCAGCGGCAAGTTCGCCGTCGACCTCACCGGCACCTTCGACCTGCAGCACAACGACAACATCCTCTTCACCGCGAACGAGGGCATCCATGTGGTCAACAGCCGCCTCACCGTCCCGGGCCTGCGCCTGAACCTGGACGAGGCGCGCCTGACCGGTTCCTGGAAGCCCGACACCCTGCTGGACGTGGGCCTGGTCAGCGGCCCG
>JBGAUA010000112.1:0-11869 GCA_044228875.1 Anaerolineae bacterium | reverse complement strand
CCATCAGCGTCCTGCCGCTGGCGACGGCGGTGACGCTCAACTACACTTCGCCGCTGTTCCTCGCCCTCATCCTGGTGTTCTGGGCCGGCGAGCGCGTGCGCGGGACGCTGTATATCGCCCTTGCACTGGGGCTGGCCGGCGTGGCGCTGCTCTTCTGGCGACCGGACTGGTTCGAGCTGACGACGCCCGGCGATGACGCTCCGGCCCGCTCCGCGGCCATCCTCCTGTTCGCCCCGATCCTGGCCCTGGTGACCCTGGGGCGCTGGCGGAGCCGAGATCCTCGCGACGCCGCCTGGCGCATGCAGGTGGTCTGGCTGGCCTTCCCCTTGTTGGCGGCTGGTTTCATGGTCAAGAAGCCGCACACCCACTTCTACACCCTCCTGCCGGCCTGGCTGCTGATCGTGGGCCAGGCCCTGGACGCGGCCTGGGCCTGGTTGGAGGCCCATTGGGGGCGGCGCGGCCTGACGATGGGCGCGGCCGTCGGCCTGCTGGCGCTGGCGGTCTTCGGCTGGCACCAGCAGGTGGTCTTCATCCGCCACCAGCCGGAGTACAAGCGGGTCTACCCTGAGGCCCGCCTGCCGGGCTACTGGACCCCCTTCGGTGACGAGCCGCCGCGCGGCGGCTACTTCGGCTTCCCGTACCGCGCCGGCTGGAGCGTGGTCCGGGACCTCTACCGCATGGGGCTCCTGGCCGGCAGCTACGACAGCAACGAGGAGCTGCTGATCACCGGCTGGTACACTCGCGGCGCGCCACGCTGCGCCGACAATCCCGCCAACACCTTCGTCGCCTGGCGGCCGCAGGACGCGGAGGAGCTGCCCCTCGAGGAGATCCGTCGAACGCAACGGCTTTGGGCGGTGGTCAGCGTGGAGGGGCAGCCCAAGCTGGAGCTCTACCGGCGTGATCCAGGCGAGGGAGGCCCTGCCCTGCGGCTGGATGCAAACATGGCGCCGCATGCCCTGGCGGAGGCGGTCCTGGGCGCGGACGCCGCCGCGGTGGAGGCCGTCCTGGCCCGGCTGGCGAAGACGCCGCCGTTACAGGTGGCCCAGTCCCTGGAGCTGGAGCCGGCGGCATTGGGCGAGGTTGCGGCGGTCTGTCCCTGATCCTCTCGATCAGCGGGACATCCCGAAGCGTCCGTTTCGTGAAGGACGCTTCGGTCTCGGTCAGGTCGTTGACGTTGTCGATTCGTCAATACAACGGTTGGTGGGTCGCGTCCGAATCCCAACGCCACCCGAGTCCACCCACGCCCCGCTTCCTCCATGGAGGAAGCGGGGCGTGAGGATTGGAGCCTACTCCCCCCGCCGCACCATCGGCAGGAAGGCCCGGCTACCGAAGTCCCTGACCAGTCGATAGGTGGCCACCGCCTTGCTCTTGGCCGCGGCCAGGGCGACGTTGCGGATGTCCACGTGGACCGCGGGTCGGCTGGCCAGGAGGCGGTAGGCAGCCATGGCCGCGCTGCCGCTGCCCAGACGACCGCTCCAGACGACGGCCCTGGCCTCGGCGGCTGGAACCTCCAGAGCGGCGACGGCGGCGAGGCCGCCGGATTGCGCGGCCGCCGCCACCTCTTCCTGGCTGGCCTTCACGGCGACAAGCCCGCTGCTTCCGGGTGCGCCGCCGACGTAGGTGAGGACGGCTTCGTCGAAGTCGCTGTACACCAGCAGGTCGCCCGCGCCGCCCGTGTTGGTCAGCTGCAGCGCGACGTCGACGCTGTTGGGAGCGCCGGCGGCCGAAGCGTCGGCGCTCAGCTCCGCCGCGTCCGCATCGCGCCAGATGCGGACCTTGCCCCAGCTTCCGTCCGCCGCCTGCGCTTCGACCTGGATGTGGAAGCCGAAATGCCTGCCGTAGTCGCCGGGATTGCCGGTCTGGGATCCGCTGATGTCCAGACCCTCGACGGCGCCGATGCTGACCGCGTAGGCCCCGCCGGTGCTGTCCACCATCAGGGTCTCGTCGGTGCTGACATCGGCGTTGGGCGGGGCGGTTTCACCGCCGCGCCCGGTGAAGCCCTCGGGGAGTCGCGGCGGGTAGTAGCCGCTGGAGGGCACGGTCACGCCGCCGTCGGCGTCTGTGAAGGCGTAGGCCTTGATCCGCGTCTGACCCTGATCCTGGGAGAAGGTGATGGGTTGGGGCAAGGTCTCCACGCCGGGGCTGTAGCCCAAGGCGTCGTGGAAGGCGGGCACGGCCGGGCGGGAGGCGAAGTGCGTGGCGGTGACCACCGTCGTCGCCGGATTCTGGTGACCGGTGACCACGGTCAGGCTCATGGGCGCCTGCGGCGTGAAGCCGAAGGCGGCATCCGTGGTCTGGACGCGACCGCTCCAGTTGTCGTTGGGCGGGAAGGGCCAGCTGCCCAGGGCATTGCTGTACTTGCCGTTGCGCGGACCACGCAAGGGCTCGGGATGGGCGTCCACAAGGGCCACGCCGCCCTTGCCGCCCTCGCTGGGCAGGGCGGTGAGGGTGTTGCGGTTGAGGGGCGTGTTGTTGCCGTTCCAGCGGGTGTCCCAGACCCAGACGAGCAGGCCGGGCACATTGCTGGGTACCTTGTCCACCCGGAACTCGCGCTGGCCGGCCGGGTTCAGCGTGGCGTACTGGGTGTTGTAGGTCCACTTCAGGCCGCTGTCGAAGCCGGTGCTGTTGCGCCATTCCAGCAGGTAGTAGCGGGGGAAGGTGCGCGTGCCGTCGGACAGGCGCCAGCCATCGCCGCGCGTGCCGGCTGTGGAGCCGGGCTGCGACTGCCAGCCGTTGAGGTTTCCACCCTCCACCGGATCGTCCCAGAGGGTCTGGCCGGCTGCGGTCAGCCGGAAGTTGTCGGCAAAGACGCCGTAGCCCAGGGTGCCGTCATCGGTGAGGTAGCGCAGGCGCAGGCTGACCGCGGCCCCGGCCAATGCGGACAGGTCGTGGCGCACGCGCAGCCAGCCGCGGCTCTGCCCGGTGTAGCCGTACTTGAGGTTGCCGAAGCCGGCCAGGGCGCGGTTGGGGTCGGCGTAGTCGTCAGGTGTGGTGACCTCGGCGCCGGTGTCGGTGCGGAAGCCCTTCAGCTGCGTCCAGGTGCTGCCGCCGTCCGCGGAGGCCTCCACCACGAGGTAGTCGAAGTCCGCCTCGAGGGCGAAGTTGATGTCGAAGCTGAGCTCGGCCGCCTGGTCGACGCCGACGGCGCTGAGATCCAGGCTGCGCGCCAGGCGGGCATCGGCCTGATGCTGGTCGGAGCCCGAATGCCACATCTGGCTGGAGCCCTGGGGTAAAGGCACCGAACGCACGACGGTGTTCGGCAAGGGGATCATCAGCGAGCGATCGGTGCCGGCCGGCGGTATGGATGCCTGGCCCAGGGTGAACGTCTCGGCGTCCGTGGTGGGCGTGATCACCCGTGGCGCCTGCCAGCCCAGGCTGAGCTTGCTCCAGGGCTCCATGTGGGTGGGATCGGATCCCTTGAGCCGACCGGGATGGCTGCCGGTGGACATGAGGCCCCACCAGACCACGGTGTCGTTGCCCAGGCCGGAGGTGTCGTAGAGATCGGGCAGGCCCAGGTCATGGCCGAACTCGTGCACCAGGACGCCCAGGTTGAGGTTCTCCGGCTGCACGGTGTAGCCGCGCAGTCGGATGTCATCGGCCGTGTCGGGCGTGCCCAGGTCGTCGACGACCACGTTGGCCGATCCGCGGTGGGCCCAGATCTGCTGGTAGCTGTGGATGCCGCCGCCCTCGCTCTTGTCGATGCCGCCATGGACGAAGACGATGTGGTCCAGCACCTTGTTGCCGTCGGTGTCGTAGTCGGCCCAGGGGAAGTCGGGGTTGGCGGCGTTGATGGCGGCCACGGCGTCGGTGGCCATCTGCCGCACGCCGTTGCGGTTGGCCGGCAAGCCGTTCTGGGCCTGGATGGCCGGCGCCCGGCCGTTGGTGCAGCGGCTGGCGGCGTAGTAGCCCACGGAATGGGGCACCTTGACCCAGTCCAGCACGCCGGCCGGCCCGGCGTCGAAGTCCACCTTGCCGGCCGATACCTCCTTGAAGAAGTTGGCCATGGTCAGGCCGCGCAGATCGATGCCGGGCTTGCCGTCCACGGGGTCGATGAGGTCCATGCGCGCTCGCTCGGTGACCCCCTCCTCGGAGAGGATCAGCTTCTCGTAGAAGTCGCGGTCGAAGCGCTCAAGCCAGAGGGTGTTGTTGTCGCGCGGGCCGGGCTGGGCGATCTCGTTGTGCAGCGGGCCCTTGAAGGTGACGGTCTCCGTCACGCAGGTGCGATCCTCCATGCTCACGGGATGGCTGAAGTTCTCCGCCGTGTCCTCGCCGGCGAAGTCGATGGGGATCACCAGCAGGCGCAAGCGGCCCTCCACGTCCAGGCCGTCGGTGGCCGCGGGCCGGCTGGCATCGGCCGAGCCGTCCGCGTCCGCCGCGGCGTCCTGCGGCGGGTCGAAGCGCGCGGGGACGGCGCCGTCGCGCTCCACGGCGTCCACCACCGCTTGCTGGCGGGCGGCGACGCGCTGGGCCTGGCGCGGATCCGGGCCATGGTAGGCGCCACGCTGCCAGACGGCCTTCAGCCCCTCGGCGGCCTGCTGCAGCTCGGCCGGCCCGGCCTTCGGGCCCAGCTGGGCGGCGGCCACCTGCCAGGCCAGCTCATCGGAGGGCCGCACGTAGCTGATGAAGCTGTCGGGGTCGCCCTTGACCGGGAACCCGGATTGATCGGCCAGGGGCATCGAGGCCTCCGCCGCGGCGCGAAGCACGGCGGCGACGTCCGGGCCGGCGGCGGCCGGTTGGGTCGCTGGCTCGCCCAAGGTGCGCAATGCCGTCAGGGCGGTGACCAGGATCAGGGCGCCTGCGGACAGAGCCAGGGCACGCAGGCGCATGCGCTGGCCAAGGGAACCAAGCACAGGGATCATGAGAACCTCTCCTCGTTGAACCATCACGCTGCCCAGGGCCGTTGCGCCCGGCGCAGTATCGCAACGCCGCCGGCGGCGGGACCGTGACCGATGGCGCGGGAGCTTAGCGCAGACGGGGCGGGTTGGGAAGGGTGGCGGCGCGTGCGAGGCTGACCGTCATTGCCGCCGCCCCAGCACGAGATCGACACCGCGCAAGATCAACTTCAGCTTGGCGTCCGGCACCCGGCCCACGCGGTCTGATAGCGAACTGCGATCGAGAGCGGCGATCTGCGACACGTTGGCGACCGACTGGATGGCGAGACCAGAATCCTGGGGCCGCAGGTCGACGTTCCCAGGTGCTCGACCCCATTTCAGGTTGCTGGTCACCGGGACGCAGACGACCGTAGCGATGGCGCTGCGGTTGAAAGCATCCCCCTGGATGACCACGACGGGGCGGCGGAAGCCGGGAGCGGAGCCCGACGGCTCATCCAGGTCGGCCCACCAGACCTCGCCCTGGGCGACCATCACCAGGTCTCGCGTGTGAGAAGATGTCGGGTCGCACGGGCAGCCGCGGGTTCAAGCGAGGTGTCGATCTCTGCGGCCAGCGCGTCCAAGCATGCGGTGATCCGGTCTTGGTCGTGTCGTTCGAGAAACTCCCGGAGCGCCTCGGCATAGAGCTCGCTCCGGCTGCGGCCGGTTCGGGTGGCGAAGGTGTCGGCGGAGACGAAGAGGTCATCCGGAAGGGAGATGGCGGTTTTCATACCAATAGTATAACGAGCGAGGCGTTGGTCGTCCAGTACAGCCGCGCGTTGGCCTCAGCGTTCGATGTGATACCTCGTGCCGTCGGGGCCCTGTCTCACGACGACGTCGTCACTGCCGCGGACCGGGATAGAGACGCGTGCGGCCTGCCCAGGTCCAGGAGGCCGGATGCCCTCGATAAATGAGGTTGACTGCCCGGAAACCACGCCATATTCGCTTTAGGGAATATGGCAAATTACCTAAAGCGAATTATCTAAATTCTCTTTAGCGAATTGACCTAATTCGCTAAAGAGAATCTAGGGTGTGCTCAAGGCTTCTCCGCTTCGGGAGCCTCGGATTCAGATCAGGATCGCCATGGCGAACGCCGTCGTCCAGCGAACAGCCACCGTCCGGACCCTGGCGACCCCGCTCAGGGCGGTGTCATTGGCCATGGCAGTTGAACATCCAGCGGGTGCCGAAGCGGTCCTCAAGGCTGCCGAAGTAGCCGCCCCAGAACATGTCCGCCAAGGGCATCTCCACCTTGCCACCATCCGCCAACGCGGCGAAGAGCCGATCCGTCTCGGCGCGGGTGTCCGGCTCCAGGTTGATCGTCAGCGAGTTGCCCGACGTCACGGTGAAGCCCATCGATTCAGGGGCGTCGGTGCCCATCAGCACATGTCCGGCCAGGATGGGCAGCTCCACATGCATGACCAGGTTCCCATCCGCTTCGGCCGCCGGGGGCTGGCCGGGCTGCGCGGGGATGTCTCGGAAGCGCATGATCGGCCCCGCGAAGTCGGTGCCGAAGACCGACTTGTAGAACAAGAACGCCGCTTCGGTGGAACGCGGAAAGTTCAGGTAGGTGCTGACACGGGCCATGATCGGGTCTCCTTTGGGTTGGCAATGCGCGAATGGAAGCCGTTGGCGCCCAGTATAGCAGCTTCAACACGAGAAGCAGAACAGATGTGCTGATCGGTCGGTTGTCGATCGATCCGACCTACGACGACGGCAGCGTCGGTCCGGTGCAGACCCGCCTCAGCGCGACCAGGTGATCCAGTCCGCATCGTTCAGGACGACGCTGGCATCCCAGAGCGCCGTCCCATCGGCAAGCCCCACCAGGGTGCGCAGCTTCCGGCCCTGGGCGAAGCGCACGACGAAGGTGTCGCCGTCGGGGGACCAGAGGAGCATCTCGCGCTTCGCCAGGTCGTGGTCATCGGTCAAAGACGGCAAGGTCGCCAGGCGGCGAAGCCCCGAGCCGTCGCGCTGGGCGCGGAAGACAGCGTTGCCCTGCCAGAAGGCCCCGTCGGGGTGGCGCGTTCCGAAACGCAGGCTGCCGTCCGGGGCTACGGCGGCGCCGTAGGTCTGGTAGCGGTGATCCTCGGAAATGGGCAGCGAGCCGAGCACGGCCGTGTTGATCGCGGGGTCGGCAGCGTCGACGACCCTGACTTCGGCAAGTGCCTGGCGGAAGGGGGTCCCTTGGGTCACCAGCAAGGCGTCGCCATCGGGTAGCCAGACCTGTTCGCTGTACGGGCTCTGGCTGTAGTTGGAAGTGTCAGGGATCTCGCGAGGCTTGCCATCAGGCAGTTCGATCACGGCCGGCGTTGAGCCCTCGTAGCCGCCTACTTGAGCGAGGATTCGCCGCTCATCAGGAGACCATGACTGCGGCGCGTAGATCCGCGAGCCCGGTCCATCGGTGGGGACGAAGGTCTGCTCGACGACCGTCCGCGGCGAGCCGCCATCCAGGCCAACCGTCCACAAGCCCTTGCCGTCCCCGAACGCTACCTCTTGACCGCTGGGGCTCAGAGCCAGACCATCGCGGCAACCGACGACCCAGCCGGCCGGCGCGATAACGGCCTCGCAAGCCGCGATCCCCCGCGCCTGGTCCGGCTGCCGGCTGTCCACAACGAACACGGTGCCGCGGTCCTTGGCCTTCGTGCCGTCGATGGCCTCCAGTTCCGCTCCCGCCGCGTCGACCCCGAGCCCGATATAGATTGCCCGCTGCCCGTCCGCGCTGATCTGGAAGTCCCGCAACTCGCCATGGGTCGGCAGGTCGCGAGCCGCGGCGCCCTCGGCCAGCAGGATCAGCCGCGCGTCGGTCGGCCGATTGCCGGGAGCGATGGCCACCAGGGCCTTGCCGCTGTCGCGGCTGACCCGCAGCCCGCGCATGGCGGCGTCCCCGGCTTCGTCGCGCCACAGCTCGCGCCGCACCCCGCCCTCCCGCGGCCAGCGCATGATCGCCCGTTCACTGTGTAGCACGTAGGTCAGGGTGGCCGGCAGGGGTGGCAGGGTCCTGTCGGTGACCGACTGCGGGGCGGGGAGGTCCGGATCACGCAGGGTCTCGACCTGTTGGAAGCCTTCCTCCCGCCATACCGATCGGGACCAGGCGCCGGGCGCTTCGGGGGCGATCAGCTCGGCCAGCCCGTCACGGTCCAGTACAGGATCCGGCTGACCGTCGCCGGTAAGGTCCTGGTCGAGAAGGACCGTTGCCTCCTCCAGCCCGTCGATCACCAACGACGCCGGCAACGCCAGGTCTTCCGCTACCCGCGTCACGTCGCCGATCGCGAGGATGAGCAGCCGGGCACCGCCATCGTCAGCCAGCAGCAGGCCGGCGCCAGCACCCTCCATCCGCAGCGGTCGGGCGAGGGTCGCGCCGGCGGCGAGATCGGGATGGTCCACCAGATCCCACAGGAGCCGGGGTGGCTCGCTCTGCGTGATGGCCGCGATGCTCGGGCGGCCATCGGCGGTGTAGGGCACGCCGTAGGCGTACAGGGTGCTGCCATTTTCGTTGCGTCCGTACCAGCTGATATGTCGGGACACATCGGCGACCGCCCCCGACGGAAAGAGGGCTTCGACGGCCTTGCGCTCGTCGTAGGCCGTGGGGCCTGCGGCGGCCGCGGGGCCGGCCGTGGCGGGGTGGGGATAGGCCGCGGCGACCGTCGTCGTGATGGCGGAATCGCCCCGTCTCGCGACATTGTGGGCGGCGATGCCCGGTGTCGGCGATCCGCGGACACCCGTGAGGGGAACCGCCGTCGTCGATCGGCAGGCGGTGGTGATCGGAAGGATGCCGATGAGCAGGATGACCACTGAGCCGGTCCTACGTCTGTCCATTCGCAGCGCTCCGTTCGATTCGATGCAGGGCTGTATTCAGGCCAGGACTGGCCGAGACCCACCCATATCGCAGAACCGTTGGCTCAGGACGCGAACACCGCCGTGACATCGATTGCAAAGCCGGCGAGCAGGACTGATGTCGCGGTCTGCCCCGGTTCGAAGCGACCGTGTTCCCGGTAGCCGTTGCCCTCGAGAACCAGCACGGTCAGACGGCGCTGCTGGGGGTCGACCAGCCAGTACTCGGGGATGCCGGCGGCGGCGTACTCGCTGCGCTTGGTCACCGTGTCGTGGCTGCGGTTGCCGGGGCTCAGCACCTCGGCCACCAGATCGGCGCCGGTCCACCAGGCGTCGCCGCGACGAGGATCCCCGCGGTCCACGAGGGCCAGCACATCCGGCTCGCGGAACAACTCCGGACTCAGCCGGAGCTTGAGCGGCGCCATGAGGGCCAGACCACCGCGAGGCTCCAGATGCTGCAGGAAGGCGACGAGCAGACGCAGCAGCACACGCTGGTGGGTGTCGGTGGGCATCGGAAGGATCTCCAGGCGACCGTCGGCCAGCTCGATGAGCTGGTTGGTGTCGCGGGTCAGCCACAAGTAATCATCGGCGGGCCAGGAGCCAGGCGCGGGCAACAGCGACAAGAGTTGCCTTTGTCGGGGGGCCAGCGGCGCACGACCGCTCCGCCGCGGGGCGGTTGTGGTGCTTGTGTCAGGATCGGGCTTCGACATCGCTAGCGGCATGGGTGGGCCTTCCTGATGCGGAATGATAGGGTCCGATCACGACGCCCGCAACTCGCTTTCACCCCCACCCAACAGTCACCCGCTCCCCAGCCGCCGCCCCAGCCCTGTATGCCGCGCCGCCACCGCGTCGTTCTTCAGGGCCATGGCCAGGGCCTTGCGCGAGCCCACCAGGATGCAGAGCCGGCGGGCGCGGGTGACGCCGGTGTAGAGCAGGTTGCGCTGCAGGAGCAGGTGATGCTGCGGCAGGAGGGTCATGACCACCGCGGCGTATTCCGAGCCCTGGCTCTTGTGGGTGGAGATGGCGTAGGCGAGGGTCAGCTCGTCCATTTCCGAGAAGCCATAGGCCAGCTCCCGGCCGTCCACGTCGACGAGCGCGGTCTGCTCCTCGGCATCGATGGCGACGAGGCGCCCCACGTCGCCGTTGAAGACATCCTTCGTGTAGTTGTTGCGCAGCTGCATCAGCTTGTCGCCTACTCGGAAGCAGCGCCCCGCCTGGCGCAGTTCCGCCCGGCCGGGCTCGGGCGGGTTCAAGGCCTCCTGCAGCCGCTCGTTGAGCGCGCCCACCCCCGCGGCGCCGCGATGCATGGGCGAGAGCACCTGGATGTCTTCCAGCGGGTCCAATCCGAAACGGGCCGGGATGCGGTGGCTCACCAGGTCGACCACCCAGTCGGCGGCGGCTTCGGCCTCTTCCGCCGGGAAGAGGAAGAAGTCCTCGCTGTCCTTCTCCAGGAGCGGCATCTGCCCTTGGTTGATGCGGTGGGCGTTGACGATGATGTGGCTCTTGGCACCCTGGCGGAAGATCTGGTCCAGGGCCACCGTGGGCACCGCGCCGCTGGCGATGAGGTCGCGCAGCACGTTGCCCGCGCCCACCGCGGGCAACTGGTCCACGTCGCCCACCAGCACCAGATGGCTGCCCAGATCCACCGCCTTGGCCAGGTGGTTCATGAGCAGGAGGTCCACCATCGACACCTCGTCGACCACGATCAGGTCCGCCGGAAGGGGGTTGTCCTCGCCGCGCTTGAAAAGCTGGCCCTCCCCCGGGGCGAACTCCAGCAGGCGGTGCAGGGTGCGCGCCTCCAGGCCGCTGGCTTCGGCCAGGCGCTTGGCCGCCCTGCCCGTGGGCGCCGCCAGGCGCACCGAGCCGCCCTTGGCCGCCAGCAGCTCCAGGAGGGCCCGGACCGTGGTCGTCTTGCCGGTCCCCGGCCCGCCGGTGATCACGCAGAGCTTGTGCGTCAGGGCCAGGCGCACCGCCTCGCGTTGGCGCGGGGCCAGCGGATGGGGCAGCCGCCGATCGAGCCAATCGAAGGCCGTGTTCCAGTCCAGGGAGCGGAAGGGGAGCAGACGGCTGGCGGGGTCTTCCAGATGCCGGCGGAGTCGGCGCGCCAGGCCCGTCTCGGCATGGAACAGGAGGGGGAGGTAGATCCAGGTCGCGGCCGTCTCGGCCGGCGGCTCCAGGCTGCCGTCGATCAGGTCCCCGCTGGCCAGCAGGCGGTCCACCGCCGGCTCCAGCAATGCCGGAGGCACTTCCAACAGCCGAGCCGCCTCCTTGACGAGCGCTGAGCGCGGGGCGTAGCAATGCCCCTCATCCGCCAGACCGCCGAGGGCGAAGCTGAGGCCGGCCTCCAGGCGGCGCGGCGCGTCCGCCGCCAATCCCAGGCCTTGAGCGATCTGGTCGGCGGTGCGAAAGCCGATGCCGAAGACCTCCCGTGCCAGCCGGTAGGGGTCCTGGCGCACCACGTCCGCCGCCTGGTCGCCGTAGGCCTTGTAGATGCGCACCGCCAGCCCCGTCGAAACGCCATGCGACTGCAAGAAGAGCATGATCTGCTTGATCTGCCGCTGCTCCACCCAGGCTTGGGCGATGATCCCGGCGCGCTTGGGGCCTACGCCCGGCACCTCGGCCAGCCGCTGCGGCCTGTCATCGATGATCGCCAGGGTCTCCACGCCAAAGTGATCGACGATGCGCTCGGCCGTCACCGGTCCCACGCCGCGGATCATCCCTGAGCCCAGGTAGCGCCGGATGCCTTCGACGGTGGCCGGCAGCTTCTCCTCGGCCCGTTCGATGAGCAGTTGCCGGCCATACTGCGGATGGCTGGTCCAGCGACCTTCCAGGATCAGGGCGGCGCCCACGTTGGCCGTGGGCAAGGGTCCCACCGCGGTGACCGGCGGCCCCTGGCCCGCGGTCTGCACCCGAGCGATCGTGTAGCCGTTCTCTGGGTTGTGGAAGGTGATGCGCTCCAGCGTCACCTCCATGCGGACTAGCGGTGCGCCGGCGACCGGTGCGGCGTTCGACACCTTGGGCATGGGGGGATGCTAGCACGCTCGGGTGGGACGCGGCAGGCGCGAACCCGGCGCCTGTCGGACCGCTCCCGCCTCAGCCCTTGTCGTCGCCGCCCTTGTCGTCGCCGCCCTTGTCGTCGCCGCCCTTGTCGTCGCCGCCCTTGTCGTCGCCGC
>JBGAUA010000111.1:0-11895 GCA_044228875.1 Anaerolineae bacterium | reverse complement strand
GGCCCTGGCCCGGGCGCCGGGGGGTGGCGCCCCCGCCCCCCGCGGGGGCCGACGACGGCCGGGTCTACGTGAGCTTCGTGGGTATCGACGGCAGCCCCGATACCTTGGGCAACCAGATCATCAGCCAGGCCGGGGTCTGGGTCTTCGAAGCCGCCGCGCCCGAGGACGGCGCTCCGCCGCGCCGTCCGTCCGGCATCTGTCTGGTGGACCGCGACAAGACGGCCGCGCCGCCGCGCATCCCCTTGGGCGCCACCGTCGACGTCACCTTGACCGTGAGCGGCGAATGCCCGCGGCGGATGGCGCCGCATCAGGTGGTCTTCGTGCTGGACACCTCCGGCTCGATG
Source organism: Anaerolineae bacterium (assembly GCA_044228875.1). Taxonomy (GTDB): domain Bacteria; phylum Chloroflexota; class Anaerolineae; order Epilineales; family Epilineaceae; genus Epilinea. The sequence goes on along the minus strand of JBGAUA010000111.1, from coordinate 11,551 downwards.
GAATGGGACCGCTCCCTGGAACGGGCCAAGGAATCGCTCATCAGCCTGCTGGCGGCCATGGATCCCTGGGTGGGCGAGGCCGGCCTGATCACCTTCAACGACGGCGCCTCCCTGGACGGGCCCTTGAGCCATGACCTGGCGGCCATGCGCGGGATGGTGGCGGGGGTCAAGCCCCTGGGCGACACGCGCTACGGGGCGGCGATCGAACTGGCGCGCCTGGAGCTGACGGGCGCCAGAGGGGATGCCGCGGCGCAGCGCACCATCGTGGTGGTCACCGACGGCGGGGTGAAGGACGATCCCACGGAGGCCATCGACGCGGCGCGCGCCGCGGGCATCGGCTTCCTGGTGCTGGCCTACCCCAACAACAACTTCAAGCCGGATGGGGTCGAGAAGCTGCTCCGGCCCTTCTTCGGCGCGGGCACGGAGTTTCTCTACGACGTGGGCGTGGGGCGTATCGAGCAGGCGGCCGAGAAGCTGCGCACCTGGATCCTGACGCCGGGGCTGTTTACGGAGATCACGGTGCGCGACGAGGTGCCGGTCAACATGGAGCTGCTGCCGGCCAGCATCCAGCCGCCGCCGGCGGAGGTTGCGGGACGGACCATCATCTGGAGGCTCGGCGACGTGCCGGCCCGGGACGGGCTCACCCTGCGCTACCGCCTGCGCCCGCTGGAGGCCGGGGAGCATCCCACCAACGTCCAGGCGGACGCCGACTACGTCGACGCCATCGGCAACGCGGCCGGCTTCCGCTTCCCGGTGCCGCGGGTGGAGGTCTACGTGCCCACGGCCACGCCGACGCCGACGGTGACCCCCACGCCCACTGCGACCCTCACGCCCCGGCCCAGCGCGATCTACCTGCCCCTCCTGCTGCGCGAGGTGCCGGTGAAGCGCGACCTGCCCATCGACATCGTCCTGGTGCTGGACACCTCCTCCAGCATGACCGGGGAGAAGCTGGACGCCGCCAAGGCCGGGGTCTGGTTCTTCCTGGACGGGGTCAACCTGCAGACCGCCCGCGTGGCCCTGGTAGGCTTCGACAGCGTCGCGCACGGCTACCTGCCGCTGACCAGTGACGGGCTGCGGCTCAAGGTGGCCGCGGCCGGGCTGGTCACCGGCCGCGGCACGCGCATCGATCTGGGCCTGGCGATGGCGCACGACATCCTGGCCGCCCGCGTGGAGCGAGGTCGGGACAGCGCGGTCATCCTGCTGACCGACGGCCGTCACACGGGAGCGCCCGAGAATGCGGAGGCCGCCGCCCTGTCCCTGCGTCGGCTGGGTGCGCGCCTGGCCTTCATCGGCCTGGGCGCCGACCTGGACCAGGCCGCGTTGGAGCGTTGGGCGGGCGATCCCACCGCCGTCCACCTGGCGCCCGAACCCGGCGACCTCTCAGCGCTCTACGGCCGCCTGGCGCGGCAGATCGGCTGCTCGGGCGCGGATTACTGGGGGGGGCGCTGTGGCGATGACTAGGGGCCGGTGCTGGCGCGTCCGCCGGAGACCTGGTATTGACGCGTATCCGATGTTGCTGTAAGATCGATGTCATGGTACGTACACAGATCCAGTTGCCCGACCCGCTCTACAAGCGCGCCAAGGATGTCGCCGTGTTGCGTGACTGGTCCCTGGCCGAGGTGGTGCGTCGCGCGCTCGAGCGCTATGTCGATCGCTTCGCGGACGAACTGCCGTCGGGCGGCGACTGGGCGTTTCCCACACTCGATTTTGGTGGCGACTACCTCGTGGATCCGGCCCTTGTCCACGTGGAGGCCGAAGCCGTCGAGGGGCGAGCGGCCACATGATCGTCTCCGCGGATACGAACCTCTTCCTGTATGCCGCAAACCCGGCTTCGCCCAGGCATCCAGCGGCGCGTGCGTTCTTCGAAACGATGTCAGAGAGGGACTCTGTCACGTTTGTACTCTGCGGTCTCGTCCTGATCGAGGTCTATATGCAACTGCGCAACCCGGCCGTCTTCGCTCCGCCGCGTTCGCCGGCGGAAGCGGCCACCTTCTGCGCGGCATTACGGTCCAACCCGGCTTGGGAATACGTCGACTACGAGCCGGAAGTCGGGACTGCTCTGTGGCGTTGGGCTGCCGACACCGATGTAGGATTCCGTCGGATTATCGATGCGCGACTGGCCCTCACGCTCCGTCACCATGGCGTGACCCATTTTGCGACCGCCAATGTCAAGGACTTTGCGGAATTCGACTTTGAGCGCGTCTGGAATCCGGTAGAGGCCTAAGCCAAAGGACTTGCGCAGCGCGGTGACGTGGCTACCATGCTGCCAACCTCTGATCGATTGCCAGCGCCTCATCCACCACCGGTGACGAGGAGGCGCTTCCTTCGCATCCCACACCCCTCTCAATCCCCCAGCCGCCAGTTCCGCAGCAGCAGCGGCAGGTAGACCCGCGGCCCTGGACCATCGCCCGTCGCCGTCGCCCGCGGTGCCGTCGCGCTCGGCTCCACCACCGCCGTTCCCGTCGCGCCCGGCGTGATCGTCCGCGACGTTGCCGGCGTCGCCGTCGACACCACCGTCGCCGTTCCCGTCGGCTCCGGTGCCGCGCCCTCGCGCTCCAGCAGGTACAGGTAGGCGCCGTAGATCCCGCTGATGCTGACTTCCCCGCGGTCGCTCACCATGCCCTCGCCCGTCTTGTCGCCGTTCACGTCCAGGGCGCTCAAGGTGACCCGGCCGCCGTCCTTGACCGTGATGCGCGCCTGCACCGGCTCCAGCAGGAGCGGCGGGCCGCCCATGTATTCCAAGGTCTTGCCGTCCGCCGAGTAACGCGCCCCCGTCTGCCGATCGCGGGCCAGGGCCGTCACCAGGATGCGCCGCGATTCCCCCAGCGCCAGGCCATCCAAGCTGGTGAGGAGCAGGCTGACGAAGGGCGTCGTCACCGCTACCCGGAAGTCCGGCAGGTCCACCGTCCTCCCCCCGACGAAGCCCACCACGCCTTGCGTCTTCGCCGCGCCCACCGTCACGACGCGTGCGCCGCTGTCCCAGCTCAACTCGCCCGTCGTGCTGCGAATGACGCCGGAGGCCTGGTCCCAGAAGCTGCCCCAATCCACCCGGCTGGAGCGCGGCAGGCCGTCGGCGGCCTTCAGCGTCACCCGCCCGATGCCCAGCACCTCGCGCGGTGTGGCCAGGTCGCCCGGCCCGGCCCCCCATCCGCCGCCAGTCGTCGACTGGCTGACCGGGTCCACGCCGCGGAAGATGTCCGCCAGCGGCAGTCGGCGGGCGGCGGCCGCGGCGCCCTGCTGGACATGCCCCTCGTGCACCGCCCGCGCCAGGGCTGGGAACTGCCCCAGGTAATGCGGCGTCTCGGTGACGAAGAGGTCCGCGTCCGCCGGCCAGCCGCCCTCCATGCGCAGGGCGCCGCTGTGGAAATGCAGGGAGGCGTCCCAACCCTGCAGGCCCAGGCCGTAGAAGGCGACCAAGGGCGCCGCTTCCGCTTTCCATTCGTTGGGCGCCGAAGCGGTCCATTCCGAGAGCATGAAGGGTTTGTCCTCCACCTGCTCCAGCCCCGCGCCCAGGATGCCCTCGCCCGGCGCCGCCAGCTGCGAGCCGTCGTTGATCGCTGCCTCGCCCATGCGCCAGCCGCCGTTGGCCATGCCGCCCGAGTAGCGGTGGCGGTCGATGATGTCCAGGGCGTCGTCCGTCCAGGTGTTGGCCGCCGTGGCCGCCGCGCCGCCCGCCCACCAGGCCGTGGACACCGTCAGGCCCTCATAGCCAATGCTGCGCAGCTCCTGACCGCGGCGGGCGAAGTAGTCGCGCTGCGTCTCAGCCAGGAAGCGGATGAAGTCGCCCATGCGGGCCTTCTCCGCTGTGTTGCGCGAGGGGCCGGCGGCCTGCATCTCCCAGGCCCCGTAGATGCCCATGCGGGCGTTGCCCAGACTGTCGCCGGGGCGGCTGCCGCGGCCCGATGGCCCCCAGGCCGCCAGCAGCTCGGCGTCCGAGCGGTAGCGCGCCCGCAGCCAGGTCTGCCAGAGGCCTTGTACCGCGGCGACATGGCGGGGGATGGGCCGCCCGTCCGCCTGGCCGCTCTCCAGCCAATTGAGGGGCGCGTGCCAGAACACCGAATCCTCGTTGTGCACCTCCACCACCGCCAGGGCCGGGTCGGCGGCGTAGGAGAGGCCGGTGTAGGGGTTGACATGGGTCATCAGGACTTCGATCCAGGCCCATTCCGCGTCCTGGAGCGGGCGCATGACGTTGACGAAGCCGCCCGTCTGTTTGCCGCCGCCCTGCGCGTCGGCCAGCTCCGCATACAGGTCCGGGGCATAGCCATCCTCCGGACCGATGACATGCGGGTAGACCGGCGAGAACTGCGTGTAGATGCCGGCGGCCTTCAGGGCCGCCACCCAGCGGTCCAGCCGGTCCAGTCGCTGGGGGTTCAGCCGCCTGCCGCCGCCGGGGGCCGCCTCCAGGCGGCCGACCACGGCCTGCACCGGATGGACGCGCACCAGGTTGACGCCGTGCTTTGCCAGCATGCGCGCCTTGAGGGCCATCAGCTCCGGGGTGGCGGGGATGGAGGCGTTGACTCCCCAGAACTTGAGCGGCCTGCCGTCGGCCAGCAGCAGGCGATCGCCCTGGGAGCGGACGCGGCCCTGGGCTCCGGCCGGCTTGTCGATCAAGGCTGAAAGGTCGGTGGCCGAATCCGGTCTGAAGGGATCGTCCGCCAACTCCAGCGGAAACCACCCGTCCGCCGCCCGGACGCGCGGGGCCAGGGCGGGCTTGAGCGCCCCGGTGGGCGCCCAGGGGAAGTTGACCAGGCAGAGGGCGTCGATGCCGCCGTGGGCCTCCTGGCCGCCGTTGCGGCGGGCCTCCACGCCGATGCGCAGCTCGTGGTTGCCGGAGGTCAGGTCCAGCTCGGCCACGCGCAGCCAGCTCAGGAAGCGGATGTCGATGCCTGAGGGCGCGTTGAGGCGGATGGTTTCCCTGGCGTCGCTGTCCGAATCGATGTCGAGGCGCGGCCCGCCGTCCAGCTGGTACCACATCCGCGTCTGGTAGCTGCTGGCCCTGAGCCAGAAGGTGTAGCGGTCGGCCAGGCCCACCTGCAGCAGGTAGCGGGCCTCCGCCGCCTGGCCGTTGGTCGCGTAATGCGCCAGCCAGGCGCCCGGCGCGCCCCCCGGCATGCCCGGCGACAGCAGGTCCAGGCGCAGGCCGTCGGCGCTGTACCAGCCATGTTGGTTGAAGGTTTCCGGACGGGCTTCCTCGCCCTCCAGCCAGACCATGGCCCGCGGAAGGCCCTCCTGGGCGCGGGCCGGATCTGCGGGCAGGCGGGCGGCGGCGGACAGGGTCAGGGCGAGGGCCGTCACGCAGAGCAGGACAGAGACGGGGCGGAAGACGATGGACGTGGACACGGGCCTGCTCCTTGTGGGGGGTCATGCATCCGGGGGGCGAACGGCGCGGGCGGGAGGTCGCCTGATTGTAATGCTCGCGCCGCGCAACCTTCGACACCAGAGGAAGGGTATCCCCTAGGTCCTGACGGGTCCACTGCCGGCCCGTCCGCCCGGGGATCCCCCATGGCCGGACCCGGTACCTCCTCCTACACTCCATTGACCCCCATCAGATGGATCGACGAAGGGCGGCTTTCGCCTGTCGACCGCGCGGACCGAGGGAGAACCACCGGAGGAACCATGACCCATTACGCCGACCATCCACCACCCGCCGGCGCGCGGGCCGGCCGAAGCGCCGGGCTGCGCCTCGCGCCCCTGCTGCTCTTGGCGGCGTTGGGCGCCTGCCGCACGGCCACGCTGCCGCCGCCGGCAGCCGATGCCCCGGCGGAGGCCGTCACGGCGCCTGAGACAGCCGCGGCACCCGATTCCGCGGCCTCGTCGGTGCTGCTGCCCGGCAACTACCTGTCGCCGCTGACCCGCCTGCAGCGCATCGAGGGCAAGACCACCCACCTGCATGTGGACGAGGTCCGCTACCGCGCCGAGGACGCCAGGCTCTTCCAATGCTCGTACACCTTCGGCGTCCTGGACGCCAAGGACCCGGCCAACATGAGCTACCTGGCCGAGGGCATCAAGCATGTCGTGCCGGACGACAAGCGCACCCCGGGCTGCATCCATCTGGCCTGGGATGGCGACATCGTCTACACCACCCATCGCGGCAACATCAGCAACCCTGCCTTCCTCAGCGGCTGGGACATCGGCAAGACCGACCCGGCGGACGCCAGCGGCAAGAAGATGCTGCCCGAGCAGCTGCCGGTGCTGCAGGAGCCGGGCGTGAGCTACGAGGGCGTGGACGTGGCCGACGGCACGATCTACGTGGCCATCGCCGGGCAGGGTCTCGGCGTGTACCAACGGGATCCGGCCACCAACCGCATCGCTCGCGTGGGCTCGCTGGGGGACATTGGCAGCACCTGGGGCATTCGCGTCCAGGGCACCCTGGCCGTGCTGACCGACCTTGGCGGCGACCTGATCACCGTGGATGTCAGTGACCCCACCGCCCCCAAGCTGTTGGGCAAACTGGCCATCGGCGGCGTGCCTCGCGGCCTGGCCGTGGACGGTACGACCGCCTATGTGGCTGCCGGATCCGGTGGCCTGGTGCTGGCCGATCTGACCGATCCTGCGGCGCCCAAGCTGCTGGGCCAGGCGCCCACACCGGGAACCGCCATCCGCGTGGACTACGCCAAGGGACATGCCTTCGTGGCTGCCTGGAACGATGCGCGGGCCTATGACGTCAGCGATCCCGCCAACCCGCGCCTGGTGGGCGCCACCCGTCTGACACAGCAGGCCACCTACGGCGCCGACGCCGGCGACGTCGAGGTAGGGCGGCCGCCGGTCACCAGCCGCACCCTGGGCATCGCCGCCCATGACGACTTCGTCTTCGTGGGCAACTGGTGGGTGTTGTACTCCTACCGTCTGCACCCCGATCGCCTGGCGCCCAACGTCCTGATTCCGGAAGACGCCAACACCATCGACTTCGGGCCCGTGGCGGCCGGTGAGAGCAAGACGGTGCCGCTGGAGATCACGAACCAGGGCACGGCGCCCCTCAACCTCTTCAACAACTGGGTCGACGGCGCGGCCTTTTCCGTGGCCCCCAAGCAGGTGCAGGTGCCGCCGGGCGGCAAAGCCACGCTGCAGATCAGCTACAGCCCCGTCGCGGGCGTTGATGCTGCCGGCAAGCCGGCGCCGCAGGGCACGGCGGACCCGCAGGCGGCGACCGCGGCAGAGACCGCAGGCGAGTGGAGCACCCTGCACATCTGGTCGGATGACCCGGACTTCCCCGTGCGCACTGCTTTCGTGACCGCCAACCGACCGGGCCTGGGCATCGGCAAGCCGCTGCCGGAGACCAAGGTGGCCTTGCTGGACGGCGGCGAATGGTCGACGGCCGCGGGCCAGGACAAGGTGCTCCTGCTGGCTTACTTCGCCACCTTCTGACCGGTCTGCAGTCTGGAGTTGCCAGACATGCAAGACCGCTTCCACAGCAAGTACGGCGAGCAGGGCCTGGTGGTGGCCGCGGTGGACCCCAACGGCGACGATCCGGCCGGCGTGCGCGAGTTCGTCAAGAACAGCGGCGCCACCTTTCCCATCGGCCTTGAAGATCCGGAAACGGCCACCTACAAGGCCTTGATCAAGAACTACCGCGGCCTGAACCCTTACCCACTGGATGTCGTGGTGGGCAAGGACGGCAACGTCGCCTACGTGGGGCGCGAGTACGATCCGGCGGCCTTGACCGCGGTCATCGAGGCGGAGCTGGCGAAGTAGCCGGCGCCTTTGCCTGCGCAGCGCCGGCGGCGGCCTGCGCCGGATGGGCCGGCCGAGGCAGACCCGGTTGCCCAGGGGCCGCGCGATCCGCGAGATCGCGCGGCCCTTGCTTCGTCCCGGCGCCGGCATGGCGGATCCGACCAAGGTCGCTTGCCGTAGGGGGCCTTGGCGGGATAAGCTAAGCGCCATGAACGATCTTCCTGGCTTTACCGGCAGCTACGACATCGTCATCGTGGGCGGAGGCATCGTGGGGCTCGCGACGGCCCTGGCCCTGTCCGCCACACCCGGGCGGCGCATCCTCGTTCTGGAGGCCGAGGCACGGGTCGCGACCCATCAGACGGGACATAACAGCGGAGTCATCCACGCCGGGCTCTACTACAAGCCCGGCTCGCTGAAGGCCCGTCTCTGCGCCCAGGGGCGCGCCGAACTGGAGGCCTTCTGCCAGGCCGAAGGCATCGCCTTCGAGCGCTGCGGCAAGCTGGTGCTGGCCACCGATCCCGGGCAGCTGCAGGCCCTGGACGCCTTGGAGCAGCGCGCCGTCGCCAACGGCCTCGTCGGCGTGACACGTTTGGGACCGGAGGCCATCCGCGAACGGGAGCCGGAGGCGCGCGGGCTGGCGGCGCTCTTGGTCCCACAGACCGGAATCGTGGACTACCGCCTCGTGGCCGCCGCCTTTGCCCGTCGCCTGGTCGAGCGCGGCGTGACCTTGTGGACGGGCGCGGCGCTGGTGTCCTGCGCCCGTCGCCCCGGCCACCTGGTCCTGGAGACCGGCCGCGGCGAGGTGGCCACCCTGCTGCTGGTCAACTGCGCGGGGCTGCAATCGGACCGGGTGGCCCGGCTCTGCGGTGTGGACCCGGGCGTCGCCATCATCCCCTTCCGTGGCGAGTACCAGGCCCTGACCGCGAGCGGGCGCCGCCTGGTGCGGCACCTCATCTACCCGGTCCCCGACCCGCGTCTGCCCTTCTTGGGCGTGCACTTCACCCGGCGCATCGACGGCGAGGTGGAGGTGGGGCCCAACGCCATCCCGGCGCTCGCGCGCCACGGTTACCGCTGGCGAGACATCGCCCCCCGCGACCTTTGGGAGATGGCCCTGTGGCCCGGTACCTGGAAGCTCTCCGCGCGTTACTGGCGCACCGGCCTTGGTGAGATCTGGCGCTCCCTGGTGCCGCGGGCCGCCCTGGGCGACATGCGGCGCATGCTGCCCGCCATCGGGCCGGCGGACCTGCGCCCCGCCGGTGCGGGCGTGCGGGCTCAGGCCGTGGGCCGCGACGGCAAGCTGCTGGACGACTTCCACATCGTCGAGGCGCCAGGCATGGTCCACGTGCTCAACGCCCCCTCGCCGGCCGCCACGGCTTCGCTGGCCATCGGGCGGCACATCGCGGCGCGGGCGGAGGCGCAGTTGGGTGGATGAAGGCCTTGCCCCCAGGTCGCCCTCTGCCCGTCACTGTCCTGGGCCTGGGATGGGTGGGCGCGGCCATGGTGGCCCGGCTGCTGGACCAGGCCGAGCCGCTGGAGATCAACGTGCGGGTGCCCTCGGAGCGGCATCTGGGCGCCTGGCTGGACCTGGCCGACGCGGCGGCGCTGCGACCCCGCCACCGCCTGCTGCTGAACGATGAATCGGCCTGGCGGCGGGCAGAGGTTGTCTTCCACTGCGCCGGAGCCGCCAATCCGACCGGGGTCAGCCGCCACAGCGTGGCCGAGCACAACCTGGCCCTGACCGGCGAGGTCTTCGCCCGGGCAGGTTTCACCGCGCCGCCCTGGATCATCGTCATCGCCAACCCCGTGGACCTGGTGGCGGGGCTCCTGACCCGCCTGTCGGGCCTGGACCCGGCGCGGGTCATCGGTACCGGCACCTTCCTGGACACGGTCCGCCTGCAGCGCGAGCTGGCGTCCGGCCTGGATCGCCCGCCGGCCGAAGTCGAGGCCTGGGTGCTGGGCGAGCACGGCGAAGCCCAGGTGCCGGTATGGTCGCGCAGCCGCGTAGCAGGTCGGCCGGCCGCCACCCTGCTGGACGTGGCGGCGCGCGATGGCCTGGCGCGTCTGACCCGCGAAGCCGCCTGGCGCATCCGCGGCACACAGCCCGGCACCTGGTGGGGCGTTACCGCCTGCGCGGCGGAGATCTTCGTCGCCCTGCTCGGCGGCCCGCCCCTCCGCCGGCCCTTGGGGCTGCCCATCGCCGGCGCCTGGGCCGAGCGGCTGGGGCATGTGGGCCTGGTGCTGGGTTTGCCGGCGGAGGTGGACGGCGATGGATGCCGCCTGATCCAGGACTTCCCGCTGGATGATACGGAGGAGGCCGGGTTGCGGGCGGCGGCGGGGGTGTTGGCGGCGGCCGGGGGGCCGGCGGCCGGGGGCCGCTCAGACTGAGCAACAGGTGGTTTGTTTCGTGGGGCAAGCGAGCGATGCGGGGTCCATGAGACGGATGGGTCCAATGGGACTTATGGGACCTATAGATACAAGCCCATCCGTCCCATTGGTCCCATCCGTCCCATTAGATCGACGGGTTCGCTCGAACCCTACGGCGTCAAATCGCCTCCAGGTCATCCGCCGACCATTCGGCGTCGACCTGGGTCCAATAGGCGCGCATCGCGGCGACCCGCGCGGCGGCGGCCCGCCGGGCCGGCGCCAGGTGCATGCTGGCCACCGTGCGCTCTGGCCAGTCTCGGTCCCTGGCGCGGGCCAGCATCTCAACAGTGCCGCCGCCGCCCGCGGCGACGTGCCCGCCGGCGGTGTGCAGGGCGCCCAGGAGGCCGATCTTGGTCAGCTTGTCGGCGTCCCACAGCACCTGGCTGTCCAGGGCCTCCAATGGCGTCTCGCGCCACAGGCCCTCGTGTTCGGCGATGGCGCGAGCCACGGCGTCGATCTTGGTCGGCGGGAAGTCCGTGGTGGGCAGGAAGGCGCGGGCGAAGTCCGCACCGCGCGCGGCATGCTGGGGCTCTGTCTTGCGGGCGTCGTGCAGCCAGCCGGCGGCCTCGGCCACCTCCGCATCGGCGCCGACCAGGGCCGCCAGCCGGAGCGCCGTGGCAACCACGGCCTGCACATGCTCCCAGCGGTACAGGTAGCCGGCGGCGAGTCTCCCGGCCCGGGACGCCTCGTCCTGGGCGGCCGCGAGCATGATCTCGCGCGCCGCCTGCCGCCAGGGCCGCGGGTCGGCGCTCATCCGCCGCCCAGCTCCTCCTCCAGCTCCTGCCCCATCGCCTTGATGGCCCGACGGTCCTTCCAGATCTCCCAGGCCATGGGCAACACGGAGACGACGACGATGCCGATGAGCACCAGCTCGAAGTTGTGCTGCACCACCGGCAGGCCACCGAACCAGTAGCCGGCCAGGACGCCGATCAGCACCCAGGCCAGGCCACCGACGATGTTGTAGGTCATGAACGTGCCGTAGGTCATCTCCCCCACGCCGGCGACGAAGGGCGCGAAGGTGCGCACGATGGGCACGAAGCGGGCCAGGATGATGGTCTTGGGCCCGTGCTTCTCGTAGAAGGCATGCGTCTTGTCCAGGTGCTCCTGCTTCACGAAGCGGATCTTTCGGCCCTCGAGCACCCGATCGCGCAGCTGCCGCCCGATCCAGTAGTTGGCCGAATCGCCGAGGATGGCGGCGACGATGGCCACGACGAGCAAGGGCAGGAGGCTGAGACCGGCCGGCGGCACGCCGCCGGTCAGGGCGCCGGCCACCAGGGCGCCGGCGGCGAAGAGCAGTGAGTCGCCGGGCAGCAGGGGCATGATCACGAGCCCGGTCTCCACGAAAATGATCGCGAAGAGGATGGCGTAGGTCCAGCTGCCGTACTGGTTGACGAGGTTGACCAGGTGCTCGTCGATATGTAGGATGAAGTCGATGGGGTTCATGGCTTGGGGGCTT
>JBGAUA010000110.1:0-12046 GCA_044228875.1 Anaerolineae bacterium | reverse complement strand
CCTCTGCGGGTCGACGCCCGCCTCTTCGCCGCCGTGGAGCGCTGGGCGGCGGATGAGCTGCGCTCGGTCAACGGCCAGGTGGAGTACCTGCTGCGCGAGGCGTTGCGGCGGGCAGGGCGTCTGCCGGGGGGCGAGCAGGAGGAAGCGGATGCGGGGGGGGAGCAGGAGCGCCGGCCCCCCGATCACTCGAAGATCGACAGCTGACCGGACGTGCCCTTCGCGGTTGGCGTCGTCTTCCCGCGCAACTCCGGCTGCGTCGGTACGCCGGTGTCGCCAGACTCCAACACCCCATCCGTCTCGTCATCGTTCATGTCTTGCTCCCCCTCCCCCAGCCGTCTTGGGGGAGGGGGCTGGGGGGTGGGCGCGTCGCTGGGCGGCGTGCCAGAGACAAGCTCGGGCCGCGATGCCGGAGCAGCCTTCGTCCCGCTGACCCGCCCCCGCTCCTTCACGGCCACCGTCACCGACCGCCCTTCCCCATCGTCCCCATCCTCCGCGTCGTCATCCAGGTCCAGGAAGTCGCCCAGGCCGGCCAGGTCGGCGTCGTCCAGATCGCCCAAGCCCTCCACCTCGGCGCCGGCGGCGTCCCAGACGCGCATGAGCCGCAGCTTGCGCGGTGGCACGGCGGAGCCCATCCACAGCTCCACCATCTGATTGGCCTGGTGGACATCGTCCACCGTGACCCGAAACAGGTTGGGGTTGCCGAAAGGCGAGGCCACGCCGTTGGACTCCGGCACGTCGAAGACCGTGGACTTGAGCTGCGACGCGTTCATCTCCCCGAGGCCCTTGTAGCGCTGCACCGAGACGCCCGTCTTGCCCCATTGGCTCAGGGTCTGGTCGCGCTCCCAGTCGGAGTAGGCGTAGCGGGTCTGCTTGCCCTTGGTCACCTGGTAGAGCGGCGCGCGGGCGATGTAGAGGCGGCCGGCATCGATCATCGGCCGCATGAAGCGCCAGAAGAGCGTCAGCAGCAAGGTCATGATGTGCAGACCGTCCACGTCGGCGTCGACGAAGATGGCCACCCCACCGTAGCGCATGTCCTCGGCGTTGAAGTCCGGCCCGATGCCGGCGCCCACCGCGGACACGATGGCCTTGATCTCGTTGTTGGACAGGGCGCGGTTGATGCGCACGCGCTCGGTGTTGAGGATCTTGCCGCGCAAGGGCAGGATGGCGTGGAAGCGGTTGTTGCGCGCCTGCTTGCAGCTGCCGCCGGCAGAGTCGCCCTCCACCAGATACAGCACCGTCCGGGTGGTGTCGGCCCCCTTGGCCACGTCGGCCAGCTTGCCGGGCAGGCCCGAGTCCACTGCATCCAGGATGCTCTTGCGCATGACCAGGCTGCGGGCCTTGGCGGCCGCCTCTCGCGCGCGCGCGGCGGCCAGGCAGCGGTCCACCACCTTGCGCCCCAAGGCGGAGTCTTTGCGGAATCGCTCCAAGAGCTGCTCATAGACCAGGCTCATGACCTGGCCGTGGATCTCCCGCGTGCCCAGCTGGGTCTTGGTCTGACTGGTGAACTCGGGTTCGGGCATCAGCACGGAGAGGGCGGCGGTCAGGCCGGCGGTGGCGTCGCGCCCGGTGATGGCGTCGTCGCTCTTGACCATCTTCTTCTCGGCCCCGAAGACGTTGATGGCCTTGGTCAGGGCGGCGCGGAAGCCGGAGACATGGGTGCCGCCCTCCGAGGTGGGGATGGTGTTGACGAAGGAGAGGATCTCCTCCTCGTCCCCGGCATGGTACTGGATGGCCAGGTCCACCTTGGCCCGCTCGGTGCTGCCGGTGATCCTGAGGGGCTGGCCGCTGAGGGCCTTGCGGTGCTCGTTGAGCTGCAGCACGTAGGCCACCAGGCCGCCTTGGGCGCAATACTCCCGGTGACGGGGCTCCTCGCCCCGCAGGTCGGTGGCGCGCAGGGTGAGGCCGGGGATCAGGTAGGATGCCACCTCCAGCCGATGCGCGATCTGGCTGAAGTCGAAGCGCGTGACCTCCATGAACTCGTCGGAGGGCAGGAAGCGCACGGTGGTGCCGGTCTTCTGCTTGGGGTCCTTGTGCGGCGCCAAGAGGGCGTCGATGCCGCGCTGACCCACCTTGCCCAGCACCGCGCCGGTCTGAGGGGAGATGATCTCCACCGGGGTCTTGACGTGACCGTGCTCGTAGCGCTGGCGGTACTTGAGCCCGTCGCGCTTCACCTCCACCTCCAGCCAGCGGCTCAGGGCATTGGTTGCCTTGATGCCCACTCCGTGCAGGCCGCCCGACGTGGAGTAGCTGTCGGTGTCGAACTTGCCGCCGGTGTGCAGCTGGGTGAAGGACATCTCGAGCGCGCTCTTCTTGGACTCGGGGTGGATGGCCACTGGCACGCCGCGCCCATTGTCCACCACGGTAGCCGAGCCGTCGGCCTCCAGGGTCACCTCGATGCGCGTGCAATGGCCGCCCATGGCCTCGTCGATGGCGTTGTCCACCACTTCGGACACCAGGTGGTGCAGGTTGCTGCGCCCGCCGATGTACATACCGGGCCGCCGCTGGATGGCCTCGGGGAAGCCCAACTCGGTGATGCTGGCGGCGTCGTAGCTCGGGGGGGCGTCGGCCTTGGTGCGGGGCATGGGCGGAAGGGACTCCGAAGGGGCGCGCGGCATCGGGACCGAAGGGTCCTGAGGCATGGCTGCGCGCCAAGCCACTGTACGAAGACGCCGCGCGGTCAGGAGGGGCTGCGACCGAATAGAAATGATAGAACGAGTGTTCGCTGGAGGCAAGTCCGATTCAAGCCCCTGCGCCTTGGTTGCTTGCGGCGATCAACCTTCGGCGACGACCGCTCAGTGTAGCACCGGGACCGACGTCAAGCCGAGAGCCTTGGCCGCCAGATTCACAATCGGTCTACTGGCGCAAACTCGGACTCGAATTGTAGTTGGCCGAAGCCATCAGCCAGTCAGCAGCGCTGGATCGACGGACATGAATGGTGACCCCTGAGCAGCGGCAGCATACGTACCCCTGTCGGTCGAATCCGGCGTCGGCTGGTCCAACGGCTTGCGGTTCTCAACTGGCATCGTCATCGCCCAAACCCTTCCAGATCCCTTCCAACTCCAGCACGAAGCCCGGCAGCTCCGGATCGCCCGAGATGCGCTCCGGCCCGGTCAGCAGCTCTGGCTCCCGCCCTGGACGGTACACCTTGACCGTGCGTGCGAATGGGTCGATGAGCCAACCCAGGCGTACCCCGTTGGCGGCGTACTCGGCCATCTTGGCTTCCAATTGCCGCGGTCGGTCGGAAGGAGAGCGCAATTCGATGACGAAGTCGGGGGCGAGGACAAGGAACCGCGTCCGCTGCGCCGCGGCCAGCCCTGCCAAGCGTTCGCGTCGCACCCACGCAGCATCGGGAGCGCGGACAGCGCCGTCAGGCAATTCGAAGCCGGTGGAGCTATCGAAGCCGTAGCCGCTACCATCGCCCTTTACCCACGCGTACAGCGCGCCGACGATGTCGAAATTGCGGTTGCCCGAATCGCCGCTAGCCGGAGCCATGATGACGATCTCCCCCTCAGCCGTTCGTTCCAGCCGCAGGTCCGGATTGGCCGCGCAGAGCTGAAAGAAGTCCTCCGCGGACAGGTCGGGCCAGGGGCTGAGGTTCAAGGTCAGCCGGCCTTCGGCGCAGGGCAGGATGGCGATGGTCATGGTCTGGGTGCCTCCGTCAGCGGTCATTATACCCAGCATGTCGCGCTCCTGTGCGGCTGTCCATCGGACTGTGTTCGTCCGATGGGTTCAGGATACGCTGGGCATCGGGAAGCCGCAAGGGAGCAGGCGCCGAATCTGCGCCTCGCTCGCGCCGCTGGCGGCGTCAGGTAACGCAAGCGCCTGCGATCAGCCGCATGGAACGGCTATGATCGCTCGGCGATGTCGGCCGATGCCTGGTCTCTCGGCGACTACGGCACGTCAAAGCGCAGCACCGTCAGCCCGTTGTTCGCCACATAGAGATGCCGGCCGTCCGGGTCCAGCGCCCAGGCGGTCGGCCCGCTCGGCCGCGGCGCGCCTTGCGCACAGCTCGCGATGACGGGCGCCATCGGGACGCTGATGTCCAGGGCGCAGAGGGCCGGGTCCCGCTCGCCGAGGTGGTCTCCGGGCCTCGGCGCCCAGCCGGAGGCCAGCAGGCGCGTGGCCGAGGCGTAGAGGTACGAGGTGTCGGCCAGGGGAAGTTCCATGGTATCGACCAGCGTCGGCCGCGTCGGATCCGTCAGGTCGACGATGCGCAGCTGGGCGACGTCGCGTGCCTCGTCGACAGTGGTGGCGACATAAGCGTGTTGGCCGACGATCGCCGCCGCGCCGACCCGCCCCAGACCGCCCAGGCGTCCGAGCACGGTGCTGTAGTCGTCGTCCACCACGGTCAGGTCGGCCCCGGAGGAATCGGCGCGGTTGATGACGACGGGACGATAGCCCAGCCACAGGACCCGGTCGCTCATCTCGTCCAGATCGGGCAGGGTGGCCGGCAAGTAGCCGGCGTCGCTCACCCGAAGAACCTGCAGCGGCTCGGGGCGCTGGAAGCAGTCGGTCTCCCGGTACCAGACCAGGTCGCCGGAAGCGGTGAGGTCGACGCCGTTGCAGTCGCCGCTCAGGAACAGCCGCCGCTCCGGCCCGCGCTTCAATGCCTTGGGGTCGTCCACCTCCACGGCGATGAACCAGAGGTAGGCGGGGAAGCCGGAGAACCGCTGGCCCCGAACCAGCCAGCGCCCGCCCGAGCCATCGCCGCTCAGGTCGGCGCTGATGATCGGAACGGTCTCCGCGGGCAGGGCGTCGATGCCGCGGGGCTCGGGCCCGATCGGCGCGCCCAGCTCCCAGCGGCGCAGCCGCCCTTGAGGCTCCCAGCTGAAGAGCTGGTCGCCACTTCGGACCAGGGCGGCGATCGCGCCCGCGCCGCGGTCCAGCACCCGCTGCCGATCCCCTTCGGAGCGCCGAAGATCCACCATGACCATGGCACCCCGGTTGGGCGCCGACAGGAGCAGGCGGCTGCCCCCCGCGGCCGGCAGCCGCAGCGGTTCATCCGCCTCCACGGTCAACGAGAGGCTGGGCGCGGGCGCGCTCGGGTCGCTGACGTCGAAGCAGGTCAACCGGTTGAGCGGGCCGGCCACGCCGCGGACGTTCTCTTCGAGGCCGTCGAAGGTGCAGAGCCGGCCGTCCAGCTCGACGGCTTCATCGACGATCCAGGTTTCGGCCGCCAACATGGCCGATGCCTGCTCGTCGAAGCGGGTTCCCGAACGCCAGCGCCAGGACTGGAGCTCGCGGTTCCTGCCGAGCAGCCACAGGCGGTCGCCGACGGTGAACAAGCGATCCACCGCAGTGTCGCCGACCGGCAGGTCGCGCTGCAGGCGCGGATGTCCGGAGCGCGTCTCGAAGAGGAGCAGTCGGCTGCTGCCATCCCCCTTCGCGCCGCTTGCCGCCACCAGGTCGGCGCCGGCCACCAGCTGTCGCATCACCGGGAGGCCGTCGAGGCGGCCGGTCAGGGTCGGGGCGTCCGGCCGGCTCAGGTCGTAGGTCAACAGCATGGACGGATCCGCCCCCAATCCGTCCTCTTCGACGGTCGCCGCGACGTAGAGCCAGCGGCCCCAGCGGCTCATCAGCGCCGACTGGCCTTCGATGGGGATCGTGCTCCACAGCGTCGGCGCGCGGCCGTCGCGGACGTCGATGACGGCGACCTGGACGCAGGGCTTCGCCCGGACTTCCGGCGGGTCGCTGGGGCTGACCGAATCACAGCGTCGTTGCTGTAACACCACCGCGATCCCATCGACCATCGTCAGGGCGCCCGTCGCATCGGCCCATGGCAGGTCCACCTGGCCGATGACCGTCGCCGCATCCATGTCCGCCAGGTCCCAGACCAGCAGGCGGCCACCCTGTACCTGGTAGCCGCGGTCTCCCGCGATGGCCACCCCGCTGGACGGCCCACCCAGCCGCGACTCGACCGTCAGCCGCAGGGGCGGCGGTGTTCGCTCGGCGCGCACGAAGGGCAGCAGGATGTGGAACCGCGCCGGCCCCGGTGGCTCCGCGGTAGCTTCATCGGCGCGGGCGGCGCCGGTGGTCAGGACGATGACGACGAAGGATGCGGCAAGGAGGAGCGAGCGCTGCATCGAGACTCTCCCGACCTGATGGCATCTGCTCTCGGCTCTAGAGCGATGTCTACCCAAGACGCGCCGGCGGTCAGGATGCTTGCAGCGAAAGCGTGTTCAGTCGTCGGTCTCCTGTAGCGCTTGCCGCAAGCCCCAGGAATGAATTCCGGGGCTCTACCATTGGAATGTCCCTTCGGGACGGTATGGCGGAGCGCTACACCGCCACCACTTCTGCACTAAGGCCACATTGCTCTGGGATCCCGCCAGATCCCCTCCATCTCCAGCACGAAGCCCGACAGCTCCGGATCACCGGTGATGCGCTCCGGCGCGCGCAGCAGCTCAGGGTCCTTCCCCGGACGGTAAACCGCGATCGTGTGCGCGAAAGGGTCGATGAGCCAGCCCAGGCGCACGCCATTGGCGGCATATGTCGCCATCTTGGCTTCCAGCGTAAGCGGTCGATCTGATGGGGAACGCAGCTCGATGACGAAGTCGGGTGCCAGGGGCAGGAAGCGTTTGAGCTGCTCCGCGCTGAGCGCCGTCAGGCGTTCCCGGCATACCCAAGCCGCGTCCGGTGCGAGGACGGCGCCGTCGGGGAGTTGGAAGCCGCCTGATGAATCGGAGGCGAGTCCGGAGCCGTCACGCTCGGCCCAATCCTGCAGGGCACGGCTGATCTTCGCGTTGCGATGCCCTGTCGCCCAGCCTGCCGGTGCCATGATGACGATCTCCCCCTCGGCCGTCCGTTCCAGCCGCAGGTCCGGGTTGGCCGCGCAGAGCTGGAAGAAGTCCTCTTCGGACAGGTCCGGCCAGGGGCTGAGGTTCAAGGTCAGCCGGCCTTCGGCGCAGGGTAGGATGGCGATCGTCATGGTCTGGGTGCCTCCGTCGTCCGTCATTATACCCAGCATGTCGCGCTCCTGTGCGGCCGTCCGTTGGACCGTGTTCGTCCGATGGGTTCAGGATACGGGCGGGCACCGGGGCGCCGCAAGGGGGTAGGCGCCGTGCTTGCGACAGGTATCGACATCTCCCTGGGTTGCGCATCGCGATCGACGAGTTGTACACTCGGTGAGCGTTTCGGAGAGGTTTCTAGGGAGGCGGCGGATGGAGACGATCGGAATCAAGGTGCTACGCGAGAGCCTGAGCGAGTACATCGTTCGGGCGCGCGAGGGCGAGCGCATCATCATCACCGACCGGGGAGAGGAAGTGGCGGAGCTGATACCTCTCAGCCCGGAGCGGCGAGCGCTCATGCGCCTGGTGGCGGAGGGCAAAGCCCACTGGAACGGCAAGACGCCGCGCCTGTCGCCTCCGGCGATCGAGGTCGCCGGCAGTCCCTTCGCCGACGCGATCATCGAGGACCGTTATTGACGCCATCCACCTCGCCGCGGCCCTGAGCCTGCGCGATGCCGCGCCCGAAGCGACGGTGGCCTTCGCCTCTTTCGACGCCCGTCAGTGCGGCGCGGCAGAAGCGGAAGGGCTCACCGTGCTCGGCGGCGGCGCGTCCTGATGTCGATCGGTTCCTTGTACCAGGAATCCTAGAGGTCTACGATCGCTGTCGCTCGGCCGGGTCTCAGCGCCCGCCGCTCACCAGTGGCACGAAGAGCTCGTGCCGGTCCGGCGCCACGGTGGGCGCCTGCGTCGGCACGGCCGTCGGCGCCGTGGTCGGCACCGTCGTCGCCCCGGCCGTCGGCGTGGGCTCCACCGCGCCGCCCCAGCCGGCCAGCTCCGCGGGGAGCATGGGCAGGTGGCGGATGCGGCGGCCGGTGAGGGTGAAGACCGCGTTGGCGATGGCCGGCGCCGTGGCCGGGTAGCCCACCTCGCCCAGGCCGCCGGGCGTGGCCGAGCCCTCGATGAAGTGGATGTCCATCTGCGGCATGTCGGGGAGGCGCAGCCACTTGAAGTCGTTGAAGTGCTGCTCCTGCACCCGGCCGCCCTTCACCGAGATGGCCGCGCCCAGGGCGGTGGCCACGCCGTCGGCCATGCCGCCCTCCACCTGGGCCCGCGCCGAGAGCGGGTTGATGACCGGTCCCACGTCCACCGCCATCGTCAGATGGTGGACCCGGATCCGGCCTTCGGCGGACACGGAGACCTCGGCGACGACGGCGCCCAAGGAGCCGAAGCCGTCGACGCAGGCGATGCCCCGGGCGCGACCCGCCGGCACCGGCCGGCCCCAGCCGCCCGCCTCGGCCGCCTTCACCAGCACCGCCCGCAGGCGGTCGTTGACCAGGAGCTCCCGCCGCCAGAGGAAGGGATCCTTGCCGGCGGCGGCCGCCAGCTCGTCGAAGAAGCATTCGCCCACGAAGGTGATCTGCGAATGGCCCACCGAGCGCCAGAAGCCGGTGGGTACCGCCAGACGGGTGCTGCTCACGTCCACAGCCACGCCCTGCACGTTGTAGGGCGGGCGGGTCTGGGCCGGGCTGGCGTTGCCGCCGCCGTTGAGGGCCATGGCCACATGGTGCTGCCAGGCCAGCACCTGCCCGTCGGCGCCGAGGCCGGCGCGCAGGGCGTGGCGGCTGGCGGGACGGTAGAGGTCGTTCTGCATGTCCTCGGCGCGGCTCCAGGTGAGCAGCACCGGCACGCCGAAAGCCCGGGACAGCTGGGCGGCCTCGATGGCGAAGTCGTTGGCCGCGCGCCGCCCGAAGCCGCCGCCCATCAGGGTCACCTGCACCTCCACCTGGGCCTGCGTCAGACCCAGATCCCGGGCCACGGCCTGCTGCACGGAGCCGGGGCCTTGGGTGGGGGCGATGATCAGGGCCTTGTCGGCACCCACGTCGGCGAAGCAGTTCATGGGCTCCATGGTGGCGTGGGCCAGGTAGGGCATGTCGTAGGTCGCTTCGACAGTGGCGGCCACACCCTCGCCCGGGAGCGCCGGATGGGGCTTGAGGGTGCCGACCAGGGCCGCCGTGACGCCGGCGTCGTCCAGGCCGGCGGTGGGGCCGGGCTCGATGGTCAGCGTCAAGGCGTCGCGGCCCTGCAGGGCGGCCCAGGTGTTGTCGGCCAGCACGGCGACGTTGGGGCCGACCTTGCGCACGTCGCGCACGCCCGGCACCTTCAAGGCCGCGGCGGCGTCGAAGGCCGCGATGCTGGCCCCGAAGATGCCGGGGCGGGCCAGCACGGCGTACTTCATCCCCGGCCGCCGCACGTCCAGGCCGTAGACGGCGCGCCCGGTGACCACGTCCAGGTTGTCGACCCGCAGCTGGTCCTTGCCGACCAGGCGGAACCGGGCGGAATCCTTCAGCTTCAGCTGGTCGATGGCCGGCACGGGCAGCTGGGCGGCCTTCGCCGCCAGTTCGCCGAAGCGCAGCCGGCGGCCGGAGGCGGCATGGAGCACGGCACCGGGCTCCGTCGTGCAGGCGGCGGCGTCCACGCCCCAGGTCTGGGCCGCGGCGGCCACCAGCATGGCGCGAGCGGCGGCGCCGGCCTGGCGCAGGGGGGTGTAGAGCCCGCGGACGCTGGTGCTGCCCACGGTGAACTGGTTGCCGTAGGCGGCCTGGTTGGCCGGCGCCTGGGCGACGCGGACCTTGGACCAGTCGGCGTCGAGCTCCTCGGCCACGAGCATGGCCAGGGAGGTGCGTACGCCCTGGCCCATCTCGCTCTTGCTGACGGTGAGGGTCACCTCGTCGTCGGTGCTGATGGCGATCCAGGCGGAGAGGGCCAGGGGCTGGCCGCTGTCCTGTGCGGGCTCCTGGTCGAGCGGCGCGCCCTTGACCAGTAGGGGAAGCTTCTGGTCCAGCCGGGTGAGGAGGATGCCCAGTTGGAAGGCGGCAGCGCCCTTGAGGATGCTGCGGCGGCTGAGCAGACGGGGCTCGGCGGCGGCGGCGAAGGCCGCTGCGACCTTGCCCTCGGCGGCGCCGTTGGAGCAGTCGGCACAGCTGCCCGAGCAGGCATCGTGGCCACTGTCATGTCCGGCCGTGAAAGCGCTGTCGCCCGTCGGTTCGCCGCCGCCCAGCAGGGCGCCGGCGGCCAAGGCGCCGGTGAGGGCGCCCAAGGCCTGGTCGCTGTCCAGGAAGCCGGCCGGCGCGGCGGCTTTGTGGATGGCGGCGCGGATGCGCTGGTAGGTGCCGCAGCGGCAGATGTTGTCCACCATGACGGCGTCGATCTCGGCATCGGTGGGCTGGGGCTTGCGCGCCAGCAGCGCGGCGGCCTGCATGAGCTGGCCGGCCTGGCAGTAGCCGCATTGGGGCACATCCTCGCTCATCCAGCTGCGCTGCAGGGGATGCGAGCCGTCCACCGACAACCCCTCGATGGTGGTCACCTTGGCCCCTTCCACGCGCTCGGCGGTGAGCTGGCAGCTCTGCTCCTTGCGCCCGTTGACCAGGACGACGCAACTGCCGCAGACGCCGACGCCGCAGCCGTACTTGGTGCCGGTCTTGTCCAGCACGTCGCGCAGCACCCACAGGAGGGGCATCTCGTAGGGCACGTCGACGGTGCGGGCTTCCCCGTTGAGCTCGAAGGTGATGGCGGGCATGGGCTGACTCCTGCGCTGAGATGGCGACTGGGGGCGAGGGCTGCGGATGAGGGACGCGGCAACCGGCGAGGGGCAGGATGATGATAGGCCCGCCGGGGGCGGCGGTCCACAGGGTGGGAAGCGTCGAGGGGGTGGGAGAGGATAGAACGGGGGGGCCGGGGACCGGGAACAGCGCCTGTCGCGGGGACGACGCCAGTCTGTTGTTCATCGTGCTGTAGCGCATCGCCGACCGCTCGGGGGCAAAGCAGCCCCGGGGCTCGTCCATCGGGATGTCTCTGCGGGACGGTGTGCTGGGCGCTACACCAGAGCGATCTCTGCTCCAGCGTCTGCGCTACCGGTCAGCGCCTCGTGGACGCCTTTCCGCTGGCCTGCCTTGACCACCATGACGACGACCTGGTTGTCGTCGATGGCGTAGACGATCCGCCAGGCGCCCTGTCTGACCCTGTACTGCTCGTCTTGACGGGCCAGCTTTTCACATCCGGGCGGACGTGGATCATCCGCCAGGGCTTCGATGCGCGCGACGAGGCGCCGGCGTAGGGCCTTGGGTTCGAGGTCCTCGATCTCCTTGGCCGCCGATGCCGTGATCAGCAGGCTACAGCTTGCCACGTCGTCTCAAGGACTTCACGAAGGCGGCGAAATCGAGCTCGTCTTCCGCCGCCCGTTCTTCGAGCGCCATGAGATCCTCGGCATCCTCGGCCATCGCCAGTCGGACAGCGTGGTTGACCATCTCCGAGATGCTCTGGTCGGTGGCGGCGGCCTTCAGCTTCAGCGCCCGGTGAAGGTCGGGCTCGAAGTAGATGGTGGCGCGGCGGATGTCATCCATGATCGGAGTTTAGCGTTGTGACGTCCTGACGTCAACCGCTGTCTTCGGAGCTCCGGCGCGGAGTCACGGCATGACTCGGGGCCGATGATGCCGGAATGGGGTCGCGATGACGGCATCATCCGGGGCCGATGATGCCGTAACAGGGGTTGCGATGACGGCATCATCCGACCGCGATGATGCCGTAAACCCGGCGCGATTACGGCATCATTTCGGGTGGATTGCGACGGCGAGAGGGTTGAGCGGTGCCGGGCGGCAGATCCGACGGTCTGGCCGACCGGGCCGTGGCCTTGGGGCCGGCCCGCGCGGGCAGCGGCAGTCGGCGATCCGGTCCAATCCTGCTGGAGCCGACGGATCTTGACGATTAAATATAGTCGCGCATGTGCGGCGAGCACACCCGCCAGTCCATGAAACTGCGGCTGGAGCGCGGCGCATTTCATAGCAGGGACATCGCGGTGGCTGGGCATCGGGACGGCTGGACATGACCGACGACGGGGCGATGCGGTGCACTTTGGTCCCGAATGCAGGGCGGAACGGTCCGGCGGGCGGACTGTCGGTCGGTTCTGAGGACTTTTGCGCGGCCTGGGACCTGCCCGCAATGCCTACCTAAGCAGGACGTCCACACTCAGTAACTTCGACATGGAGTGTTAGCTAACCCCGACCCCCGAGGTTTCTAACTTCAGACGTCGAGGTTAGCTAACACCC
>JBGAUA010000010.1:0-43259 GCA_044228875.1 Anaerolineae bacterium | reverse complement strand
GCCTGCGCGCCGGGCGCGAGGCGCTGTTCGGCCCGCTGGGTCGGCCGGAGGCCGGCAAGGTGCTGATCGTCCTCTCCCCGCGCAGTCAGACCCCGCGCCGACCAGCGCTCTGGGAGGCGCGGCGCCTGTGGCAGGCCGGGGTGCGCATCTACAGCCTGACGGTGGGTCAGGATAGCCTGAACCAGGCCAAGGACGGCCCCGACCGCGGCCTGATCGCCGCCCTCGCCAGCCGCGGTGCGGGCTATCAGGAGGTGGGCACGCCCAATGCCCTGCCGGCCGTCCTGAAAGACCTGGGCCTGGCGGTCTCCGATCGTCACCTGCTGCGCGACATCCGCGTGGTGGACAGGATACCGGCCAACATGCGCCTGGTCCCCGGCAGCATCAGCCCGCCGGCCACGGTGTTACCGGGCGGTGCGCTGGAATGGCGATTCCAGGATGTAGGCTGGGAGGGCCTGCCACCCCTCAGCTTCCGCCTGGAGCCGCTGGCGGCGGGGATATGGCCCACCAACATCGACGCCCGCGGCACCTACACGGACGGGCTCGGCTACGCCGGCGACATCCGCTTCCCCCTGCCCTTTGTGGAGGTGATCGGGCCCACGCCGTCGCCGACAGCCAGCGCTGAACCCTCGGCAACGGTGCCGCCGACCGCGAGCGCCACCCCTACCGCGACGCCGTCGCCGACGCTGCTCCCCGGAACCACTGCGCCGACGCCGGCTGGCCCGCGGCGCCTCCACCTGCCTATCCTCTTCTACGAGCAATGCATCCCCAAGGCACGGCCGGTGGACGTGGCCCTGGCCATCGACACCTCTTCATCCATGCTGGGGGCCAAGCTGGAGGCGGCCAAGATCGCCGCCGGCGCCTTCCTGGACCAGCTGGACCTTCAACGCGATCGAGCGGCCATCGTGGGCTTCGACGCCACCGCGCGCCTGGCCCAGCCGCTCAGCGCCGATCGCACCGCCTTGAATGGGGCCCTCGCCGCCTTGAGCCCTGGCGTCGGCACGCGCATCGACGAAGGGCTGTGGGCGGCGCTCAACGAGCTGACCGGCGCGCGCCGCCGCACGGGGGCCGATCCGGTCATCGTCCTGCTCACCGACGGCCGCCCACAGGAGGGCACGGAAGGTCGCATCCGCCAGGCCTCGGCCTTGGCCCGGCAGCTGGGCGTGGCGGTCTACGCCGTGGGCCTGGGCGAGGATGTGCTGCCGGAGGTCCTCCGAGAGATCGCGGGCGACCCATCACGGGTCTTCCTGGCACCCCGCACCGCCGAACTGGCCGACATATACCGCGAGGTGGCGCGGGTCATCCCCTGCCGTTAGCACGGAATGGAGACCGCGGGGTCGAGGTGATGCGCTGGGTGCTGGATCGCTGATACAGAGACGCCCCGCCGCCAGATGGCTGCGGGGCGTCGGCGCGGCAACGCTCGGGCAGGAGCCTACCACTGAGTCAATCGCAGGCGAGGATACCCTGGATAGGGGGTGGCGGCAAGGCGAACCGGCACCGGACATCGACCACCGATGCCCCCTTTCCCGCAGCAAACATAGAGAAGAGCGCGAATCCTACGAGCAGGGGATCGTCTCCGCCAGGCCACGGTAGATGCCCGCCAGGTCCGCTGGCGACGGGGCCGGCAGTACCCGTGCGGCATCGCCCGTCAGCTCTCGGAGCAGCCCCAGGTCTACGTCCGACCCCAAGCCGATGGCGTAGACCAGTGTTCCCCGCGCGCGGGCCAGCCGGGCTGCGTCCCGCGCCAGGCCGGCGGTGCCGGCATCCGGCTGGCCGTCGGTCAAGAGGATGATGACCGGCCGGCCCTCGGCGCGGGCGCGAGGACCGCGCAGTTCGGCCTCAGCCGCGGCGAGGCCCAGGTCAATGCGCGTGCCCTGGCCCGTCTGCGGCGCCGCCAGGGCCAGCTCCAGGAGGGAGCGGCTGCCGGTCAGGCCCGACTCCAGGCGCGCCCGGCCGTGGAAGCTGACCACAGCCACCCGGTCCCGCGGCAGGTCCACCAGATCCACGAAGGCCTGAGCGGCGGCAAGGGCGGCGGCAAGCTTTGGCCCGGCCATCGACTGTGAGCTGTCCAGGACCAAGGCCACATCCAAGGGTCGGCGACGCAGCGCCAGGCAATGGCCGCGTCCCAGGAAGGGCAGGAAGAGCGGCGGGGGTGGGCTGGCTGTGGCGCGGGTCGGCGACGCCGTGGGGCGGGGAACGTCCGTGGGCGACGGGGTCGGCGACGGCGGCAGCGGCGTCGGCGATGGCGATGGCGGCGGACTCACCGAGGGGAGCGCGGTCGGGGCGCAGGCGGGCGTCCAGTCCAGATCGACAGCCCGCTCCCCGTAGCGCGCGTCGTCGCCAATCGCAGTCAACAGCAGGCGGTAGATCCCCGCCGACGTCCCCGCCGGCGCTTCAATCGCCAGGTCGAAGGGCCGCAATGCGCCCGCTGGAGGTACCGCCACATCCACATGTTCAGCGGGGGTCGCCAGCAGCCAGCCGGCGCGCTCCAGCGGCTGGACCTGCAGCGCGAGGCGGCCGATGCGCCTACCGGAGCCACCCAACAGATCGGCCAGCGCCGTGGGTAGGCGGTTCACGTTGCTCAGGTCCACAGCGGCCCCGCCCGGTCCGGCGCGCGCCGCCCAGGCCGACCAGTAACGGGTGAGTTCCGCGCTCAGGCTGACCAGCTCCGGCGGTGCCGCGCCGCTGATGGTGGCCATCAAGGTGACGTCCTCGGCCTTCAAACGGTCCAGGAGGTCCTGCCAGTCCACGTCGTCCGCCGTACCCGGCAGCAGGTCGGGGCCGCTGTCGCGCCACCAGACGGGGCGGCCGGGTGTCCAGACGCCCGGCACCCTGGGGTTGGCGATGCCGGCGTTCAGGTCGTCGTCACGTGGCACCGAATCTCCCAACAGGACGATGACCCGCCGCGCGCCACTCCGCCAACCGACCAGGGGACTGTCGAGAGCCCCGGCGATGGCCGAGGCGTAGGCCTCCGGCGCGTCGCCACCCCCGCCGGCGTAGAGGGTGGCGGCCGCCGCGGCCAGGTCTGCATCCACCGTGGAAAGCGCACCGCGCAGCTGCCAGGCCCAGTCGCTGGGCAGGCCGGCCTGGCCGTAGGGGAAGTCCCGCACGTCGACCAGGCCCAGGGCGATGTCCGGGCTCACGGCCCTGAGGCCGCTGGCGATGGCCGATGCGCGCGCCTGCACGGTGGAGATAAGGCTCTCCATGCTGCCGGTCGTGTCGATGACCAACAGCAGATCCACCCGCGGCGGCGCCGGCGGGAGCGTCACCTCCCAGGTCAGGCGCGCCGACCGACCGGGGCAGGCGGCGAGCTTCAGGGCCTCGGGCGTCGCGGGCGGGGCGGGCGGAGCGGCAGTGGCCACGGGGGTCGCGTCCGGCGCGCTCGGGCGGAAGGCCTGGATCCGGCGCCCGCCGCGGTCGGCAACCAGGAGGCGCGATCCCGCCAGGGCGAGGTCCCATGCGCCCGTGAAGTGGCCCGGCCCATGGCCCTGGCCACCCAGCAGCGGACCGCTCACCTGCCCCGAGGTCGGGTCGACCGCCACCACAGTCTCGTCGGCCAACAGCGCGTAGAGGCGGCCGGCGACCGCGTCGGAGGCCAGGGCGCGCGGGGCAGCCGGCAGGCTCAGGAAGCCCTCTGGATTGCCTTGGAGATCCAGCCGCTGCACACGGCGGTTGCCCGCCTCGGCCACGAAGAGACGCGGCGGCTGGGCCAAGTCGGCGGTGGCGACGCGCGCGAGCGCGACGTCCACCGGGGCGCGAAAGCTGCCGGGCGCATCCCCTACGGTGCCCAGACGAAGGCGGCGCTGGCCGTCCGCCGGACGGTAGGCCAGCAAGCGTGACTGGACCAGGTCGGTGCCGTACAGGAGGCCGCCGGCTGGATCCAAGGTCAACCCGCGCGCTGCCGGGCCAAATTCCGGATGGCCGTCACCGGCCGGCGCCTCCCAGAGGGGAGCACCGTCGGGTGCCTGGGCCAGCAGGCGGTCGGCGGTGGCCAGGTAGACCGCGCCGTCGGGCGCGGTCTCGACGGCGATGGGACGCTGCTCTACGCCCGCCGTGTCGCGGACCACCCGCGACCAGATGAGCGAGCCGTCCGCCGCATGCCGCGCCAGGGCCTTGTGATCCACGCTGGTCTGCCGCGGCTGGCTGACCGTGTAGAAACCTCCGTCCGGCAGTCCGGCAAGGCCCAGCACGTCCTCGTCGCCTGTCGACCAGGAGCCGTCCAGGATCCATGGCCTTTCGGCGCCGACCTGGGCGAGCGCCTCATCCGCCGGTGGACCTGCCGACGACAGGGTCAGGGCGGCGGCCAGGGCGGCGCCGACCAGCGCCGCGCCGCACGGGAGCCGGTGGTTCAACGCCGCCGCCGCGGTGCGAGCGGCCATCAGCGCCAGGAAGCGGCCATGAGCAGGTAGAGCCCCTGTCCGTAGGGCTTGATCTGGTCGAAAGGCACCTGGTTGTAGACCTCCAGGGTCGGGGCCACGCCGGTGCCGGTGGACACGCGGGTCAGGGTTCCGTCAGCGGCCACCAAGGCATCCACCGCCCGGGCAGCGAGCAGACCCGTCGGGCGCAGGCGCCTGTCCACCCAGCCGGCATCCGTGGCCCGCAAGATGGCCGCGGCGATGGCCGCGCTACCCGAGGACTCCAGATAGAAGTCGGGGCGGGTAACCACCGTATGCCAGAGACCGGAAGCGTCCTGCACCGCGGTGAGGCCCAGAAGCTGCCGTTCCAAGCGGGCGCTGACCTGCGCCTGCCGCCCGTCGCCGGGCGGCAGGCCGGCGAGGATCTCGGTGGCCGCCAGGGCCGCCCAGCCGTTGCCTCGGGCCCACTGGGCGGCGGAGAGATGCGTCGCGCCGCCTCCCCGCTGCTCGGAGGCGTCCCAGCCATGGAACCAGCGCCCGCTCAGTGGGTCCTGGAGGCGGCGGGCATGCGCCAGGTACTCGTCCACGGCCATTCCCAGGCAGTCCGCGCAGCCGTGGCGCGCGCCCAGGCGCGCCAGGAGGGGGACGCTGACGATCAAGGTGTCATCCCAGAGTTGGTCCTCGTGGTGGGCCAGGACCCCGTGCGCCCGGGGCGCCTGGTCCCGCAGGTAGGAGGCGCAGCGCAGCGCAACGTCCAGGTAGCGCGCTTCGCCGGTCTGTTCGTAGACCAGGAGCGCCGGCCAGGCCGGGGTGCAATGGTTGGGGTGGCGCGGTCGGACGCCCTCGGCCAGCCGGGCGTCCATCCAGGCGCGCGCGGCGGCCAGGATCCCCGCGTCGTCGCTACCTTGCCGGACCGCCAGCAACCCGGCCCAGGCCACGCCGGCCTCCCAGTCCCAACTGCGTGAGGCGGCGTCCGGCGACATGGCCAACGCAAGGCTGCGCTGGACGGCGACCGCCAAACGGGCGGGGCCCTCACCGTCGGGCGCCGCGTAGCGCGCCATCATGGCGGGCGAGGCGCCGGCGGGCGCGACCTCCGCGGGGGCGGCCCTCGCCTGCGCCCGCGCGCCGGAAGCGTCCTGCGCCAGGAAGGCCAGGAGCGCCAGGACGATGGCGGCGGTCGTGCCGAGCGGTGGTTGCACATCACGGTGGTTCATGGTCGAGGCTCTCCCGCCGGGCCCGGTTCGCGGTTCCTCCCGGCACGGTTCCTGACGCAAGGACCGCACCGGCGCTTGCGTTCACGGGGCGCTTAACGCAATCAGCCCAACGGCTGTTCCGTTGGGCTGACCAGATGGAGCAGAGGGGACTCGAACCCCTGACCTCTACAGTGCGATTGTAGCGCTCTCCCAGCTGAGCTACTGCCCCTCGCGGGACTGTGGATTATAGCGACTTGGCGAGCGGCGGCAAGCGCGACGGCCATCGCTTCCGAGTCGGCGCCCCGCCCGAGGTCTATAATGCGCATGCGGCTCCGGTCACGGCCGGAACGGATGGGGCGTCATATGCGGGCGGCCCGGTCGGCGCGTGCCGGAGCCAGACCATTCCGCCGGGGATCCGTCGGATCAACCCACCACCAGGACCGATCGACCATGCGAACCCGACTGCCCGGCGCCTTGACCCTGGCCCTGCTGATCTTCGGCCTGGCCCTGCCCCTTCCGGGCCGCTCCGCGCCCATTCCCGGCTACCGGCTCGAGGCCGTCTGGCCGGCCGCCGCGCACGGCCTGCCCGCGCCCATGGCCATCGCCGCGGCACCGGATGGCCGCGTCTGGCTCCTGGATGGATCGACAGGACAGAAGACGCGCAGTCTGGTGGCGCTCTCACCCGAAGGACTCAAGGTGGAGAGCCGCCCGGCGCCGCCCGACGCCCTGGACCTGGCACCGGAGCCCGGAGGGGACATCTACATCGGATCGGCGGCCAAGACGCCGCTCTACCATCGCAGCATCGGCCGCTATCCGGCCAGCGGGACACCGGTATGGATCCAGCCCGAAGAGGGCGCCTCGGGTACCGGCATCGGCGCCACCGCGGGGCGCGTCTTCCTGACCGACCCCCTCAAGTCCAGGTACAAGGAGAACAAGCCTTCCGGCGGCATCCGCTGGCGCGGGCGGGTGGACGGAAGGGTCTCCGGGGTGATGGTGCCTCAGGGCGCGGCCATCGGCTTTCCGTCGGACGTGGACGTGGCCCCCGACGGCACCCTCTTCGCCACGGACCTGCTGGGCGACGCCGTCTTCGCCTGGGCGCCGCCCTATCTGCCCAACGACTTCGCCCGCTGGAGCCTGATCGAGACCAGCGGCCCCTGGCGCATCAGCGTCGGCGCCCAACCGGACGGCGAGCTCCTGGTGGGCGTCCTCTTCTCCGACGGCCTGGTCCATGTGCACCGATCGGCCGGCGAGTTGGTGGCCCGCTTCGCGGTGCCCGGCGAGCCGTTGGACATCGCCATGGACCGCCGCGGCTGGATCTACGTCCTAGACGACGAAAGCGGCGATGTCCGGGTTTTCGCCCCCGGAACGCCACCGACCCCGACGCCCGTCCCCGCCGACCCACCCAAGGGCCCCAGTTCCTGCGAGGTGCAGGGCAGTCGGACGCTCGGACGAGCCGTGGTGGACCGCTGCGGCAAGGTGCAGGTCACCCTGACGCTGGACGCGGTCTGCCCTCCGGGCGCCGTGCGCGGCGCGGATGTCATCCTGGTCATCGATACCTCCGGCTCGATGGATCTGTACGGGCGCATGCCGGGGGCCAAGGCCGCCGCCGCCCGCTTCCTCGCCGGATTGGACCTCCGCTACCATCGGATGGGCGTGGTCACCTTCGCCAAGGCCGCACGGGTGGCCCAGCCCCTGACCACGGACCGGGTCGTGCTGGACGCCGTGGTGGCCGGGCTCAAGACGGAAGGCGACGGCACCAACATCCACGCCGGCCTGCGCAGCGCGGCCGACCACCTGCGCGATGCCGGCCGGCCCGACGCCTTGCCGGTGATGATCCTCCTGAGCGACGGCGAACCCGACTATCCCTTCGCGCCTGAGCCGGTCACGGCGGCCTTGGCCGCCGCCGAGCGGGCCCGGGCGCGCCGGACCTACATCGTGACCGTGGGCCTGGGCAAGTTCATCGACTCCCTCCTGCTGGAGGGCATCGCCAGCTCACCGCAGGACTTCTACTACGCGCCGGATGTCGTGGACCTGCAGCGCATCTACGACAACATCCTCAAGGTGGTGGCCGGCCTCAACCTGACGGACCTGGCCATCGAGGACCGGCCCGAATCGCCCCTGGTGCGCTACCTGCCCGGCAGCGGCGCACCGCCGCCCCTGATGGTGGGCGACAGCCTCACCTGGAACCGACCGACCTTGCCGGAGGGCGGGCTGACCTTCAGCTACACGCTGCAGGCCGCCCTGCCGGGCAAGGGCCCTGCGGGCCGGGCCAAGGTACGCTACCTGGACGCCGACGGCACGCGGCGCAGCTACAGCTTCCCGGAGCCCCAGCTGGAGGTGCGGCTGCCGATCGCCACCGCAGCCCCGGGAGCGACGGCGACGCCCGGCTCAGGCCCGGCCGCCACGGCCACCTTGCCCGCCCCTCCGACGCCGCGATCCTGCCCGGCCGGCGCCTCGTACACACTGGTCCTGGAGTCCTGGGTCGACTCGGTGGGCGTGGGCGGCTACCGCTGCCCGGGCTGCAACGCCGCCTGGGACAGCGGTGACTACCCCGGCCGCTACAGCCGGACCCTGCGGCCGCAGGAGCCGCCCACCTTCATCGTCCGCGGCGCCGACGGCGCCATCCTCTGGGTCGGTCAGCCCGGCACACGGCCCAGCGGCCCGCCCGCGGCCCAGATCCTGCTCTGCGTCCCCCCGCCGTACAGCGTCAGTCTTGCCCGGCTACCCGGTGGCTACGTGAGCTGCCCCAACAGCCCGCAGGAGCGGCTGGTGGGGCCGGCGGAACTGGGCGCCGGCCGCCAGGCCGTCCTGCGCTTCCCCTATTGGCGAGGCTGCAAGGGGCTCCCCACACCCGAGCCCGTCGCCAGCCCCACCCCCCTCTCGGCCTGCCCCGAATGATCGTCCCCGTGGAGTCCCCCATGTCCCTGCTCACCCCTTCGCCGCGCCGCGCGCCCTTCTGGCTCCTCGGGCCGCTCTGTCTGGCCGTCGGTCTGGCCGCCGGCGCGACGCGGGTCTCCGCGCAAGGACAGCCCACCGAGGCCTACCGCCGCGTTGCAGCCTGGACCTCGGCGAGCGATCCCAAGGCCTCGGGTCGCTTCCGCGGTCCGGAGGGCGTGGCCAGCCTCCCGGACGGGCGCATCCTCGTGGCCGACAGGGCCCTGGGCGCCGTGCATGTCCTGGACGCCTCCGGCCGAGGACTGGCGCTCTGGGGCGGCGACGGCAGCCTGGGCTCGCCCAGCGATCTGAGCGTGGCTGGCGGCCTGGTGTACGCAACCGACCCTGAGGGCGGCCGCATCCACCGCCTGGACGCGACCAACGGGCAGCTGCTAGGCAGCTGGCCGGTCACTGGCCGACCCAGCAGCCTGGCCTGGCATCCCGCGCTGAAGCGACTCTACATCTCCCGGCCGGGCGCGCGCGACGTCCTGGTGCTGGACGAGAGCGGCCTTGAGCTGGGCCGCTGGACCGCGGACAATACGGCGGTGCGCGACCCGCGCGGCATCGCCGTGGGGCCTGACGGCCGGATCTACCTCTGCGACCTGGGCGACGGCCAGGGCGCCAACGTGCGCATGCACGACGCCGACGGGCTGCTGCTGGGCGCCCTGCCGGTAGAGCTCGACGGCAGCACCCAGCCCCCGCTGGACGTGGCTGTGGACGACGACGGCGACGTCTACATCGTCACCGACCTGGCCCTGGCGCGCTACCACGGGACGGACGTGGTGGCGCCGCCTGAGCGCATCCCGGGCGGGCGCGGCGTGGGCGTTGGCCCGGGCAGCGGCCTGGTGATGAGCGTGCAGGACTTCCGGCTCGGGTTCACCGGCATCATCAGCTTCGCGGACCGTCGCGCGGCCATTCTCCAGCCGCGCCGATGGGGCGGGCCCTTCGCTCCCCTGGGCACCATCGAGGGACCGCGGCGCATCTCGGGCAATGCCCAGAACCGCTTCTTCTTCCTGGACCGCTGGCCGCGGGTGCAAGGCTACGATCCGGACGGGCTGCCGCAAAGCCAGTTCGCCGTCGGCGGTCTGCACGACCTGGCAGCCGGCGGCCGCGGTTCAGCCTTCACCATCGACGGCCGTTTGCTGCGGTACTGGGCCGAGGACGGCAACCTGCTCTGGGAATGGCTGCCGCCCGGCGCGGACCCCAGCCAGGGCAACCCCTACAGCTGGCTGACGGTGGTCGACAGCTTCGACCTGGCCGGCGTCGGCAACGCGGTCCTCCTCTTCGATATGGGAGACCAGCGCCTGTACGTGGTGGACTTCAGCGGCAATCCCGTGGCCGAATGGGCAGTCTCGGCGCCCGACGGCTTCACCTCGGTGATCGACGCCGCCCTGGCCGAGGACCGGGTCTACCTGCTCAACCGCAGCACCGGCCGCCTGGAGGCCCGGCGCCTGTCCGACGGCGCGCTGCGCGACAGCTGGGTGCCGCCGGGCTCTCCCAGCCGCATCGACGTGGCCCCGGACGGCAGCCTCTTCGTCCTGCTCCGCGAAGGTTGGGTGCTGAAGTACGCGCCGGACCAACGTCTCCTCGCCGCCTGGGCTGTTGACGACCTGCCCGAGCGGGCTGAGCGCGCCGCGGACCTGGGGGTGGGGCCAGGCGGCCGGGTGGCGGTGGCCCTCGAAGGCATTGGCGCGGACGATCCCGGACAGGTGGCGGTCTTCGTCCCCGACCCCGCCGGCACGGCGCCGCCGCTGCCCACCTTCGCCGACCGCTGCCGCTTGATGCCCGACAAGACCGCCGCCCCGGGCCAGGTGGAGCTTGGGCAATCGGTAGAGATCTCCCTCGCCATCAGCGGCGACTGCCCTCTGGCCGACGGCCGCTCCGACATCCTGCTGCTGGTGGACACTTCAGGTTCCATGGCCGGGGCCAAGATGGGCGCAGCGCGCACGGCGGCCCTGGAGTTTGTGGGGCAACTCGATTACAGCCGCAACCAGGTGGGCCTGATCACCTTCGCGTCGGAGGCGGCCATGGTGCAGCCGCTGACCAGCAACCCCCGCCAGCTCCTGCGCGCCATTCCGGACCTGGGCGACGACGGTGGCACCAACATGCTGGCCGCGATGCAGATGGCCGACGCCGAGCTCTTCGGCGAGCGCGGCCGGCGCGACGCGCGCAAGGTGCTCATCCTGCTCACCGACGGACGCCCCAACAGCGGCGCGGGCGAGATGCTGGCCACGGCCGCGACCTACCGCGCCGCGGGCTCCGTGGACATCTACGCCGTCGGCCTGGGACTGGACGTGGACAGCTTCTTCCTCAAGGGCATGGTCACCGCGCCGGCCTATTACTTCGAGGCCCCCAGCGAGTACGGGCTGACCCGCATCTACGACGTCATCGCCCGCCGCGTGCGCTCCTCCCTCCTGATGGAGGAGGTCACGGTGACCGACGTCCTGCCCGCGGACATGGAGCTGCGCGCCAA
Source organism: Anaerolineae bacterium (assembly GCA_044228875.1). GTDB lineage: Bacteria > Chloroflexota > Anaerolineae > Epilineales > Epilineaceae > Epilinea. The sequence goes on along the minus strand of JBGAUA010000010.1, from coordinate 32,307 downwards.
CTCCGTCCAACCGCCTGCCGCCTATGACCCGGCCAGCCGCACCTTGCGCTGGCAGCTGACCAACATCGCTCCGGGCGGCATGGTCCTGCGCTACCGCGTCAGCCCTCGGCAGACCGGGCGCCGGCCGACCAACGTGCGGGCGGAGGCCGACTACCGCGACGGGCTGGCCAAGACCGGGCACCTTGTCTTCCCGGTGCCGGAGGTTGAGGTGATCGGCCGCGAGGTGTACCGGGTCTTCATGCCGCTGCTCATGAAGCAGAAATGCCCCGAGGCGCGCACGGACGCGGTCCTGGTCATCGACACCTCCTCCAGCATGAAGGAGACGCCGGCGGGCGGCAGCATGACCAAGCTGGACGCGGCCATCCGCGCCGGGCGCGTCTTCGTGGACCAGCTCAAACTGCCCGAGGACCGCGTGGCCTTGGTGGCCTTCAACAGCGAGGCCACCATCGTGCAGGCGCTCACCGGTGACCGCTTCGACCTGGCCGGCGCCTTCGACCACCTGCCCACCGGCACCGGCACGCGCATCGACCTGGGCTTGTCCCGCGCCCTGGAAGCCCTTGGCGGGCGGGATCCTGACCATATCCCCACCATCATCCTGCTCACCGACGGCCGCCAGGCGGACAACGATGCCGCGGCGGTGCTGACCCAGGCCAAGGCCGCCGCAACGGCTGGCGTCACCGTCTTCACCATCGCCCTGGGCGACGACGCGGACCGCGACCTACTGCGCATCGTGGCCGGCCGCGACAGCCGCTTCTTCGACGCTCCGTCGGAGCAGGCCCTGGCGGAGATCTACCGGAGCATCGCGCGGTCCATTCCCTGCCAGTAGTCGCGCATGTGCGGCGAGCACTCCCTCCAGATCATGAAACCGCGGCTGGTGTGCGGCGCATTTTCATAGAAGGGCGCGGCCCGGCCGGCCAGGTCGGCGCCTGCGGCCGGGCGGGCGCACGGGGCGTCGCAGGCGGAAGCGGCCCCGCAGCTCACTGTGACGCCGACCGTCGCGGGCACCGCCGGACAACTTGCCGTAGCGTGCGGCGGGCGGCATCGTTCTGATCCTGGCGTACGGCATTCACCCAATCAAGGACGGCTGTCCCATGGCGCGTTCCCGCTTCTTCCCGTCTGCCCGCGGCCGGATGCTCGAGCAGGGCCACAGCCTGCCGCTCTCCCGCGTTCTGGTCCTTTGCCTCCTCGCCGGCTCCGCCTTCCTGCCGACGCGCGCCTCCCAGGCGCGGCCGCTGGCGCCGGGCATCTCGACCGGCCTGGTGCTCAACGAGCTGGACTATGTGCAGCCCGCCGCCGGGCGCGGGGTGGACTTCGTCGAGCTCCTCAACGCGGGGACGCAGGCCCTGAGCATGGCCGGCCACCGCCTGGCGACGGTCGACAGCCAGGGGATCGAGCTGGTGGGCTACGACCTGCCCGCCTTCACCCTGGCACCGGGTGAATACTTCGTGGTCTGCGGCATGCCCTTCGTGCCCAACTGCGACTGGGTCGCCGCGGACGGCGAGGACATCCTGCCGGGCCTGGGCGACGGCAGCAGCGCCTTCGCGGTCGGCCTCCTGACGACGCCGCTGCGCGGCGGGCCGGCCCAGCTGCTCGACTCGGTCAGCTACGAAGGCTCGGTGCCCGGTGGCCCGCCTGGCGGAGGCGCCTGGACGGAGGGCGACGGCGTCAACCCCGCCGACTCGGTCGACGGCGAACCCTTCCTGGGCATCTCCCGCCTCCCGGACGGGCGGGACACGGACAAGAACAGCGGCGACTTCAAGCCGGCCTGCGCCACGCCGGGCCAGAAGAACAGCAGCGTGTCCGCCAACTGCCAGGCGCCGCCGCAGCTGCGGTCGCTGGTGGTCAACGAGGCCGACATCGATCAGCGTGGGACGGACACGGAGGAATTCGTCGAGCTGAAGAACATCTCCACCAGGCCGGTGGACCTGGGGCGCTTCAGCCTGCTGGGCATCGACGGCAACAGCGGCGTGTACCGCCGGGTGGACCTTCCGGGACAGATGCTGCCGCCGGGCGGCTATTACCTGATCTGCCCGGCGAGCGGTCAGGTGGCCAACTGCGACCTGGCCATCCAACCGATCACGGAGCAATGGCATGGCATCGAGCCGGACCAGCTGCCGGCCGCCATCGCCCTGGTCAAGCGCGACACGATGCAGCAGGACCTGGACATCCTGGTCGACAGCCTGAGCTACGGCACGACCGTGGTCGGCGGCCCCACCGCCGGCGGCAGCTGGACGGAGGGGTCGGCGGCCAGCCCGGCGGACAACCTCGGACTGGGCAGCCTGGGGCTCTCCCGCAACCCGGACGGCGGCGACACGGAGGACAACCTGAAGGACTTCAAGCTGCGTTGCGTCACGCCGGGGCAGGCCAACGGCGGACTGGTGACCGGCTGCGTCAGGCCCCCCCAGCTCCCCGGCCTGGTGGTCAACGAGCTGGATTACGCGCAGAACGGGCCGGACACTGAGGAGTTCGTCGAGCTGAAGAACCGCTCCGGCCAACCCATCGACCTGGGCCGCCACGACCTGCTGCTGCTCGACGACAAGGGCAACGCCTATTCCCGAATGGACCTGGACCCACGTCTCCTGCCGCCGAACGGCTACCACGTGGTCTGCAACCTGGGCAGCGCCATGGTCAACTGCGACCAGTACGCGCTCCTGGAGAAGGACGGCCTCAGGGACCGGGACGCCGGCCAGCCGCTGGCCGCGGTGGCCATCCTGCGGGATCCGACCACGGACCCGCGCGATGACATCCTGGTGGATTCGGTCAGCTACGAGGGCGACGTGCCGGGCGGCCCGGACACGGGGGGGACCTGGGTCGAGGGCAGCGGCGCCTCGGTGCTGGACCCGGCGGCCAACCCCTTCGTCAGCATCGCCCGCCTGGTCGACGGCATCGACACACAGTCCAACAAGAGCGACTTCAAGCAGGGCTGCAGCAGCCCCGGCTATGTCAACAGCCCCCGGCCGCAGACGGGCGCCCCCTGCGACGGTCCGGTTCAGGTGACCGCTACCCCCTCGCCCACCACCGCCGCCAGCGACACACCGATCCCCTCTCGCACGCCCCTGCCCAGCGCGACGCCGACCGCATCGACCAGCCCCACCCCGCCGGCAACGTCCACGCCCGGAGCCGGCGACCCGCCGACGAAGACGCCGCTACCTTCGGCCTCGCCGGCCACGAACGAACGGGCCTACAAGGTGGACGCATCCGCCAACGCCCCGGATCAGGCCCCCGGCGACGGGGTCTGTCTGGATCGCAACAACGCCTGCTCCTTGCAGGCGGCCTTGCAGGAAGTCAACGCGGACAAGCGCCCGGGGGCGATCCGCATCCATTTCGCGGATGGCCTGGGGCCGATCACCATCCCCTCCGGCCTGAGCCTGCCCCCCCTGGGTCGCGACGCCGTCATCCTGGACGGGGCGAACACCTTCACCGGCGCATCCCCGGCCCGCGACGCCTCACCGGCCCAGACAACATCCTCCTGCCTGGCGGCGCAGGCGCTGACCGGCCCGGGCAGCGGCGTGGGCCTGACGATCTCCTCGGGTCAGGTGGCGGTCATGGGCCTGCGGATCTCAGGCTTCGACACGGGCGTCCTAGCTACCTCCGCGGCGGCTGGCCTGCGCATCGGCTCCGACGGCGACGGCGCGCGGGACGAAGCGGAATGCAACGCCATCTGGGACAACCGCGCGGCGCAGGTGCAGATCGACGGCGCCAGGCAGGTCTGGGTGACGGGCAACCATATCGGCATCCAGGCGGACGGCGAGCCGGGCGCGCTCGCCCGCACTGGGGTCGGCGTGCAGATCGGCGGCGGCGCCACCGCCAACTTGGTGGGCACGCTCGCGGGCCGTGCGCCGAAGCCGGGGCGCCGCAACCGCATCCAGAACCTGGACGCGGGCATCCTGGTGACGGGCCGCACGACGGAAGGCAACGCCATCGCCGGCAACCTGATCGGACCGGCCGCGTCGGGGCGCTGGGAGCGCTACGCCAACGTGACGGGCATCCGCCTGGAGAGCGCCGCGCGCGGCACGCTAATCGGCGGCACGGCGGACGGCGCCGACGCGCCGGAGCTGGCCAACGCCATCCTCTACAACCTGCGCGACGGCATCCTGCTGGAGCGCGGGGTGCAGGACACGAGCATCCGCGGCAACGAGATCCGCGCCAACCGCCGCGACGGCGTGCGCACGGGAACGACCAAGGGCGTCGGCAATACGCTGCGCGGCAACCGCATCACGGCCAACGGCGGCGCGGCGATCGCGGTGGAAGCGCTGGCCCTGGAACTGGCTCCGCCGAACATCGAATGGGTAGACCGGGTGCGGGGCCAGGTGGGCGGCACGACCTGCGGCGGCTGCGTGGTCGAGCTGTTCAGCGACCCCTTGGACGAGGCGCGCAAGCTCCTCGGCCGCAGCACGGCCATGGCCGACGGCCAATGGTCGGTCGCCGGCCTGGACCTCCTGGCCATCACCGATCCTGGACTCACTGCCACCACCACGGAGAACGGCAGTAGCTCCCGCCTCTCGGAAGTCCGCCATCTGGCCGATCCATGGCGGCTGATCGAGATCCCCTTCGGGTCGCCGCGCGCTCTGCGCCCGGGAGAGCCGGTCTTCGAACGGCGCTTCCGACTGGTGGACAGCAAGGGCGTGGGACAACCCTTCGCCACGGTCCGCTTCTCACCCCTCAACCTCTTCTTCCTCACGGACGGCCGGGGACTGCTGACGGTGGAAATCCCGATGCAGAGCCTGCTCACCTACGGCACGCGGGTGATGAGCTTCACGGTGGAAGCGGTCGATCGCGACGGCATGATCCACTCGGTCTTCTGGAACCCGCGCCTGGTCCTGGCCTGGCAGCAGGCCACGAGCCGCCTGGGCGACGCGGTCCTGGACCTGTCCAGCCTGCTGCCCAACGGCATCGGCGGCATCCTGCGCCGGAGCAAGGCCCTGGGCATTCTGCAGCAGACCCTGGCACCGCTGGGCGTGGACGGGCCGTTCGCCGCCACCGGCCCGACGGGCCGATACCAGTCGGGCACGGACGGCTACGGCGCGGCCTACGCCGCCTCCCCCTCCAGCGAGCTGCGCGAAGGCCAGTACGCCTGGCAGATGAACCTGGCCCAGGGCGGCGGCGTCTACGAGATCCACCCCGCCGCCGAACCCCTCGCCGGCCTCCTCGAGATCACCGCCCCCTCGGCCGCCTTCAACGACGGCAGCGGCACCGGCGGCGACCAGCGCTCCAGCGCCTGCCCGGCGGGCACCCAGGGCGCGACGATCGCGGGGTGGAAGGGGGATCAAGGCTGCTGGACCCCGATCATCGGCAGCAGCGCGGTGGCGCCAGCGGCTGGGGCGCAGACCTTCAAGGCCAACGCCCAGGTCTCTGTCAGCTCCGCCGCGTTGTCGCTCGACCGCCTGGATCCATCGCGTGCCTTGCAGGCCACCACCGCCATCACCCTGTACACCGTCGGCTTCGACCTGGGCAAGCCGCTGGTGCAGTGGCGCCTGGCGGCGGGCACCGCCATCCGCAACCTACCGGCCTCCATCGCCGAGATCAGCGATGGTCTGGCCGGCGTGGACAGCGGCAGCATCAGCCTGAAGCTGGGCGGCCAGACCGTAGCGGCCGTCTTCGACCCGAACACCCTGGAGCTGCGCATCCCACCAGAGGGTCGCACGCCGCCGGTCGGCATGACCGGCCCCACAACGTTGGAACTGCGAGTCAGCGATGGCTTCTGCAACCAGACTACCGCGACGCTGAGCGTGACCATCGACCCGCAGGCGCCGCCGTCGCAGGCGGGGTTGGTGATCTACACGCCCTATACGGCCAAGGCGCACAGCATCAAGTAGCTCCGAGGTCCATTGTCGCTTGGGTGATCGGCCTTCATGTCAGCATCGGCTCAAGATGATGCCTTCATAAGTAGCTTATGATGCCTTCATAAGGTTGGTATGAAGGCATCATCGCTGCGCGATTACGGCATCATTCCTTGGTGTTTACGGCATCATCTGTGTGACATGATGCCGTAAACCGACAGGTCTCTCGGGTAGTCGAGCCGCGAGACCCCCTTTTGCCGGGACATGGTCCACCGAGAGGTCACGGAGATGGGTGCGGTTGACTCAAGGTTCTCTTGGCGGGACGCATCCGATGATGTAAGATTGTTACATCATCTAGACATTGGTGCGCAGTCCGGAAAGGGTGTCCGCAATGCATCGGCTGCAGCTCTCCCTTCAGGAAGAACAAGCCCAGTACCTGGCGATGCGCGCCGAACGCGAGGGCGTCAGTATGGCCGAGGTGGTCCGACGGTTGTTGGACCACGAAGCGCGGCAGGATTCCTCTGAGGGCTCAGGCTCGATCTGGGACATCGTGGGATCGATCAAGGGTGAGTTGCCGCTCATCGACGGCATCCCGGTCAGCGAGAACCCAGATCTGTACCTGTACGGGCAGGAACCCGAATGGGATTCTCAGACGGACATTGGATCCGCCAGCCCTCTGTGACCCAGTCAGGAACCACGCGATGAGGCTGGTGCTTCTGGATACAAGCGCCATCTATGCGCTGATGGTGGACGAAGACCGCATGCATGCAACGGCGCGGGCATACCTGACCCAAGCCATGAACCAGGGCGTCCGTTTTGTCCTGGCAGATTTCGTGTTCGCCGAAACCATGAACCTCGTGAGGACGCGATGGGGCGTTCGGACTTCCATCCAGGTAGGCCGAAGCCTGCGTCGTGCATCGGGCTATGACTGGGAGCTGCTGACGGCAGCGGACGAGCGAGCTGCTTGGGATAGCTTCCAACGCTTCGACGACAAGCGCTGGTCGTTCACCGACTGCTGTCTTCTGTCTCTTGCCCAGCGGATGCACGTCACCGAGGTTTTTGCCTTCGATGCTCACTTCGATCAGATGCCCGGTATCGTGCGGGTACCTCGGCGCGCGAGCCATTGAGGCATCTGTCCACTCATTCCTGGGACAACGACGCCGCAGCCTCCAATTCGAGTACGCTCGCCTCTTCCGTACGTCCGGACGTCTCCAGGATCTTGGCCAGATCACGAAGCACGTCTCCGGCGTCTGATCTCTGCCCCGTGTCACGAAAGATGGCGAGCGCCGAGCGCATCCGTTGCTCAGCGTCGGTCAAGTCGCCCCGTTCAGCCGCAAGAAAGCCGAGGTTGTGCAGGGCGATGCCCTCGCCGGCACGGTCACCGGCGGCCTGGTAGAGCTTCAGCGCTTGGTTGAACAGCGGCTCCGCCTCGACCAGTTCATTGCGCATGGCATGGGTCACCGCCATGTTGGTCGTCGTAACCGCCTGGAAGCGGATGTCATCCAGCTTCTCGAAAATGGCCCGCGCGCGCTTGTTGTCTGCAAGAGCCACATCAAAGTTGCCCAGATCACGGCTGGCGGCGGCGGCACCCATCAACGCCGTGGCCAATCCGCGCTCGTCACCCAGAGCCTCACGCAGGCTCGCGGCTTCATCCAAGGTGGATCGTGCGTCCTCTTGGCGTCCCTGGCGATGCAGCGCATTCCCCAAGTTCACCAACGCGTCTGCTCTTGCGGCCTTGTCCTCCCCCGCCAGCTCCAGCGCCATCCGCGCCTCGGCCTCAGCCGCGATCTGGTCGCCAGTGCGGTTCAGGAGCCATGCCCGCCGGAAATGCACATAGCTGTGCTCCGCCCCCGTCAAGCCCTCCGCCAGCGCGTCCATCGCCTCCAGGTCCGCGCGCTGCTCGTCGCGGCGGCCGAGCATGTCCAGGGCCAGCTCGCGGCCCTTGTGGGCGGCGAAGGCACCGGCCGAATCCTCCGCCGGCAAGAGGGCCAAGGTGCGGCCATAGAGGATGATGGCGTCGGCGTTGGCGTAGCGGGCGCGGGCGCGGGCGGCCGCGGCGAGGTAATGGCCGGCGGCGTCCGCCGCCAGGCCGCCCAGCTCCGCATGGCGGCCGATCTGCGCCGCCAGTTCGCCGTAGCGATCCGCCGCGTGGGCGCGCATCCAGGTGGCTGCTTGGGCGTGCAAGGTCACCCGGCGCTTCTTGAGGAGGGTACTGTAGGCGGCGTCGCAGAGCAGGGCGTGCTTGAAGACGAACTCCCGCTGCTCCGGAAATCCCGAGCGCTCGCGGGCCAGCACCAGGCCCCGGCCGCGCAGTCGATCCAAAGCCGACGCGTCCGGCGCGCCCAAGGCCAGCACCGCGCCGTCCCAGAAGACCTTGCCCAGGATGCTGGCCAGCTGCAGAGCTTGCCGCTCTTCACCGCCCAGGGCGTCCAGGCGAGCTTGCAGCATGCCTTGGAGGGTGGTGGGCACCTCCACGTTCTGCAGCTGGACCGGGTCCACCTGCCAACCCGCGGTTCCCTGGCGCAGGACATCGCGGGTGCGGAGCATCTCCACCAGCTCCTCCACGTAGTAGGGGTTGCCCTCGCTGCGCTCCGCCACGAAGGCCGCCACTGCTTCGGGAACCGCGTCGCCGCCTTCGGCCAGAAGCGCCTGCACCAGCTTGCCGATGGCAGCCGTGGAGAGCGCCTTCAGGTCCAGGCGCAGGTGGCCCCGCTCGCCCTCGCCCCAATGCGGTCGGCGCTCGAAGAGCAGGGGTCGGGCGTTGCCCAGGATCAGTGCCGCATGCCCGTGCAGGGCCTCCGCCAGGCGGGCCACCGCGTCCAGCGAGGCGTCGTCCGCCCAGTGCAGGTCCTCTAGCACCAACACCAGCCTCCGTTGCTCAGCCCAGTTCACCACCAGGGCCGCCAGGGCCGCCAGGCCGCGCTCCGCCAGACCGCGCGGGTCGTCGCCGCCCTCCGCCTGCTGGCTCGGATACACCAGACGCGCCAGGTCGCGGGCTGCCCGCTGCGGATCCAGGGCGGCGCCGCGGGCCAGGTCCGCGCCCGCCGCACCGATCAGGACCGAGCCCGATTCCGCCGAACCGTCCAGGCCATAGCGCGCTTCAAGCAACCTGCGCACCAAAGCGTAGGGATCACCTTCCTGCTCCGCAGTGCGGGCGTGCACGATCTGCGGCGCCGGGTCCAGGGTCGCCAAAGCTTCCAGGAAGCTGGCCGTCAAGCGGCTCTTGCCCACCCCCGCGTCGCCCGTCAGGGTGATCCAGCCCAGGGCGCGGGATTCCACCGCGTCGTCGTAGGCCTCCCGCAGGCGCGTCAGCTCTCCGCCGCGGCCAACCAACGGCGTGGTGATGCCCGGCAATCCGCGCACGCTCGTGCCCGCGGCCGGCGGCGGGCCGGCGAGCAGGAAGGCGTCCACCGGCTCCGCCTTGCCCTTGAGAACCAGTGGCCCGAAGGGGCTCAGCTCCACCGCGCCGCGGATCAGGCGGGCCGTCTCCGTAGAGATCACCACCTCGCCCACCGGCGCCGCCGACTGCAGGCGCGCCGCCGTGTTGGCCGCATCGCCCATCGTGGTGTACTCACTGAAGTGGTCGCTGCCGATCTGACCCACCAGCACCAGGCCGCTGTTGATGCCCACCCGCACCGAGAGCTCCGGGCCACCTTCGGCCGCCACCCGCGCGCCGTAGTCCCTGACCCCGTCGCGGATGGCCAGGGCCGCGCGCACCGCGCGCAGGGGATCGTCCTCGTGGCTGACCGGGGCGCCGAAGAAGGCCAGGATGCCGTCGCCCATCAGGCGGGCGATGTAGCCGCCGGCATCGCTCACCGCCTGGTTCATCACCACGAAAGCCCCGTTGATGATCTCCGCCAGGTCCTCCGGGTCGATCTGTTCGCCCAGGGACGTCGAACCCACGATATCGGCAAAGAGGATGGTGACCAGGCGTCGCTCCGAGGCCGGTGTCACCGGCGGCGAAGGCGTCGCCGAAGCGGGGGGGGCGACCGGCGGTGAGATCGCCGGGGCCGGCTCCGCCGGATCCGTCGCTGCCGCGGCGGAGTCAGCCGGGGAAGCGGGATCCGTCGCCGGCTGCGCTCCCGCGACCGGCGTCCCGCAAGCGGCGCAGAAGCGCCCGCCCGGAACCAGGGCGCTGCCGCATTGCGTGCAGAAGGCGGGCAGCGCGAGGCCGCAGCCCGCACAGAAGCGGGCGCCGGACGGGTTCTGGAACTGGCAGCCGGGGCAATTCATCGCTCACGCCGTTTCGCGGACCCCGTCTCCGCAGCAACTGCGGCTGGAGGGGCGTCCCCGGTGGGCTTATCCCTCGATCTTGCGGATGGCCTGCTCCGGGCTGACTTCGGCATAGAGTACCTCCATCACGCCGGGTAGGTACTTGTCCATCATCAGCACGTTGGTGTAGACCAGGGGCTTGGCCAGCAGCATCGTCAAGAGGCTGCCGCCGGCCAGGTCGATCGAGGTCTTGTAGCGGATCTCCCCATCGCTGAAGTCCAGCTCGAAGTTGCCCATGACCATCCCGTAGTTCGCGCGCGTCAGGAACTCGGCGATGTCTTGACGCTTGGCCTCGGGCACCTTGATGGGGGCCACCGAGTAGAAGATGGCCTGCTCCGTATTCTCGCCCATGCGTGACTGGGCGAAGCAGTTCCAGGTATGACCGCTGCGACCCTGGAAGGAAAGCCGCAGGATGGGCTTCTGTTCGCTGCGGTCGAAGCGCCAGTCGTCCTCGGTGAAGAAGTCGATGAAAGCCTGCAGGATGCGGTCCGTCTCAAGGCTGCCGTCCATGGCCGGGGTCTCCGGAAAAGGCGGGGCAGGGTCGGCTGCGCCGGGCGCCGGGATGCTGCCGACCTGGCGGGCGCCCAGGTCCTGCATGTCGTTGCGCAAGGTCATGAGCGCTTCGCGCACGGCTTCGAAGCGCGTATCGGGATCGTCGTGCGCCCAGCGCACCACCGTCCGCGTCTCGCCGGCGGCATTGACCAGCAGCAGGCGCGTCGCGATCTCGTCCGGCACGGGGACATGCCCGCTGGCGGGAACCGCCAGCAGGTCCTGCGCCGCAGCCAGCTCGAGCACGGCCAGTGCGCGATCCACGCCCAGGGGCAGCCAGAAGTGCTGTTCGGCCAGGCTCACATCCACCAGGGTGACATAGGCGTTGCCGTCGCCGCGCACCGTCACTCTCAGGCCGCCCCACAGGCCGTTGACATCATCGAGGATCAGCTGCGCTCCCTGCCAGCCAGCGGCATCGCCGAGGAAGGCCCGCGTCCGGTCGTCCATGGTCTGGGTCGCCTCCTGATGCGAAGGGATGGCCTGAGTCTCGATTGTAGCAGGATCACGATTGACGCAAGAGGGGCCGGGCGCCCCTGAAAAGGTTGCACGCCCGACCCCTGCTATGTGGACCAGCTATGACGGCGATCGCGAGATCTAGATGTCGCGGGCCGGGGGCCGCGGGCCGAAGGAACGCAGCTTGCGCCGGCGGGCACGCCGCTCAGCCTTCTTCTTGGCCAGACGACGTTCCTCACTGGGCGGGGTGAACCAGCGCTTGCGCCGGTAGGTGCTGAGGATGCGGCTCTTGGCCACGTCCTTGCGGAAGCGCTTGAGCAGACTCTCAAAGCCTTCTCCCTGTCGCAGATGGACGGTCATGTGATCACCTCCCTTCCCAGTGGATTTGGCGCGTCCCGTTCATGAGGCGTGTCGGACTTCAGGACCGGGGTCGTGGAGACCTGCTTGTCGGGACGACAACAAGCCCATTATAGGGCAGCCGTTGACGGAGACAAATCACGGACCGGTTCGACCGCGCCCGGTTTTTTGAAGGGACCCGCCCGCATGCTATCATCGCTCGTCCGGTGGCCACCCCATCGGCATCTTCCCGTGAAGTCAATTCGAGGTCCACAGCCATGAGAGTCATCCTGACCCAGGACGTCCCCAAGCTCGGCAACGTCGGCGACGTCTGCACCGTCAAGCCCGGCTTCGGTCGCAACTACCTCCTGCCACAAGGCCTGGCGATGCTCGCCACGACCGGCGGCTTGCGCCAGGTCGGCGACCTGAAGCGCTCCGAGGCGCGCCGGCAGGAGCGCATCCGCGCACAGATGATGCGCTTCGCGGACCGCATCGCCGCGCATCCGGTGGAGTTCCGGGTCAAGGTTGGGCAGACCGGGCGCCTGTACGGCTCGGTGACCGCTTCGGACATCGCCGAAGCCCTCGAGGCCAAGGTCGGCGAAGCCATCGATCGGCGCAAGATCGTCATGGACGAGTCGCTGCGCACCTTGGGCGAGCACAAGGTGGCCATCCATCTCATGCAGGGCGTCAACGGCGCGATCACGGTGAACCTGGTTCCCGACGGCGAGTTGGTTCCTGACGCGCCCGTGGAAGAAGCAGCCCCGGCTGCGGACGATGCCACCGTCAGCGACGAAGCGCCGAGCGACGATGCCTTCGACGGTTGAGGCCGAACCGATCGGGATCCGGTGACATGACCCCGACAGGCGGCGACGCCGACAGCGGCGCCGAGCAGGTGGTTCGGGTGTTGCTGCGGCAGGCCCGCTGCGCTGACTGCGACTGCAGCTACCGATCGGAAAACGTGCATGTCCTGCGTCAGCAGGATGACCGGGTATGGGATCTGGCCGTTGTCTGCCATCGATGCTATACCATGAGCCTGGTCAGGGCCATCGTCCAAGGGCCGGCGTGGCAGCGGCGGTCGGTCATGCCGGCCGCAGGCCCGCAACACGAGTTGGGTCCGCTCGAGCGCGCACATTTCCGCGCGCTGAGCCCGGTGAGCATGGACGATGTCCTGGATATTGCCGGCTTCCTGGCCGATTTCGACGGCGATTTTCAACGCCTGTTCCAAGGGCGCGGAGGCGATCCATGAGCTTTGACGTCATCTGCTTCCGCAGCCCGAGACGCCTCCTGGCGCTCGGGCTGCTTGCGTTCTGGGCCTTGGCCGCTTCCGGCGCGGCGCCGGTGGCTGCCGAACCGCGGGTCAACGTCGCGGTGGAGGGCCGGGTCACCGACCTGGCCACCGGGCAGGCGTTGCCCGGCGCAACCGTCAGCGGCGCCGGCCAGCGGGCGGAATCCGACCTGGAAGGCCGCTTCGTCCTCAGCCTGCCACCTGGCCGGCACCGCCTGCGCGTCGACGCTGCCGGCTACGGCTCGGCGACGGTGGTCGACCAGAAGGTGATCGCGCCGCGCCATGACGCGACGAGCGCCGCGATCCAGGTGGCTCTGCCGCCCTTCGCTCCGGATCCGCGAGGCCTGCGCGCCATGGTGGACCGCCTGCGGGCCGAGCCGGAGCTTTCGGCGGACCTACGGGGTCTTCTGGGTCCGCCGGGCCGGGGCTCGGCCGCGGAAGCTGACCCTCCCGTCAGCATCTTCGACGCCGGCGAGCCGGAGGACGTCCCGGCCCAGATCCGGGTCCTGATGCCCGACGGCAGCATCACCGCCATGGATACAGACAGCTACCTGAAGGGTGTGGTGCCCGCGGAGATGGGCTACCTCTACCGCCGCGGCTTCGCGGCGCTCATGGCACAAGCCATCGCCTCCCGGACCTATGCCGCCGTGCGCTGCCTGCCCGCCTCCGCCGGCGACCCCGATGTCTGCGAGCGCGGTCTGGACGCCAACGTGGACACCACGACGCGGACACAGGTCTGGCGCAACGTGCATTACGACATCTCCGACGCCGCCGTGGAGACCACGCACGGCCAGGTGGCCCGGCACGACGGCAGGCTCCTCAACGCGCTCTTCTTCGCCCGGGCCGCCGACCGCACCCTGTCCAGCGAAGAGAGCCGCTGCTGCGGCGGGCGGGCCTGGTCCTACCTGCGCTCGGTCAGCTCTCCGGAAGCCTTCGCCGAGCCCTGGGGCCATGGCGCCGGGCTCAGCCAGGAAGGCGCGGCCACCCTGGCGGATTGGGGGGCCAGTGCGGAGGAGATCGTCGAGCATTACTATGCCGGGGCCCGGGTGGACATCCCCCAGCGGCCCCATCTGTACGATGCCGCCATCTCGCCGCGCGAGGGCTCGGCGGCCACCGTGTTCGCCTTCACCGTGTCCTACGTCTCCTGGGACAACCTGGCCCCGACCGAGCGACAGGTGTGGATCGACGACACACCCTACGTGATGGCGGGGCCTAGCGGTCCCGATCACGACTATCGCAGCGGCGCCGATTACCGTTTTGAAGGTCGCCTTCCACCCGGCAGGCATGCCGTCCGCTTCGTCTTCTCCGGCGGCCGGGACGAGGTGGCGGTGGCGGGCGGCGAGGTGCTGGTACAGGATGCCGGGCCGACGCCCGCCGGCGTATTGGCCGCGACGGCCCCCACGGCCTCCCCGCCGGTCGCCGCCGCTGCGGCCGATGGCGGGGCAGCAGCGACCGTCCGCTCCGGCGTCATCCGCCTGACCGCCGCCGACCTCGAGGGCCAAACCGCGGCGGCGTTGGCCGAACAGCCCCTGAGCGCCTTGTCCTTGGATCCGCTGACTTCGGTCTCCCCGGATCTGACGGCCGTGACCCTCGATGGACCCACGGTCGAGACCGAGTTCCCCTTCATGGCGGTGGGCGCGCGCGTGGACCGGTCGGCCGGCGCGGGCGGCGAGTTGACGCTGCTGGTACGCAGCAGCCGCGACGGCGTCATCTGGTCGCCCTGGCAGCGCCTGGCCGAGGGTGATGGCGACGGCCGAGAGGGCCCGCCGGACACCGGCGCCTGGACCCGTCTGCTCATCACCCGCGGCCGCTTCCTGCAGAGCCGAGCGGTGGTCATCGGTCCGCGGGACGAAGTGGCGGCCAGCGCCGCGGGGGCGGTGGAACAGGTCGAGTTGCATTACTTCAACAGCGACACGGGACCCAGCTCGCCTCTGTCGTCCTCCGCCCGGCGTCCCGCCGACCAGCTGTCGGCCGCGGACCACGTCGCGGCCGACGATCACCCGCGCCGGCTGGGGCGCCGACGAGTCGAAGCGCCGGGATGCCGCGGGCAACGAGATCTGGCCGCCGGTCTACACCGCACCGCGGGCGCAGTTGGTGCACCACACGGTCACCACCAACGATCCCGCGGACCCGGCAGCCATCGTCCGCGCCATCTACCAGTACCACGCGGTCAGCCAGGGCTGGGGCGACATCGGCTACAACTTCCTGGTCGACCATCGCGGCAACATCTATGAAGGCCGCTACGGCGGAGAGCGGCAGGGCAAGATCACCCAGGGCGGCCACGCCCTCCAGTTCAACCCCAACACCATCGGCGTCGCCCTCCTGGGCACCTACACCGCCGCGAGCACCCGTCCGCCGTCGGCCATGGAAGGCGCCTTGGTGTCCTTGCTGGCGGAAAAAGGGCAGCGCTACGGCATCCAGCCGGACCAGCCCGTCACCTTGGCCGGCACACGCTTCGCCCATTCGGTGATGGGACACCGCGACTCCCTGCCCGGTCACACCCAATGCCCCGGCGACGGCGTCCATGGCCGGCTGGAGGGCGTGCGAACCGCCGTTCGCGTGCGGATGGCGGAGCTCGGGGGGCAACCCGGCGGCCCACCGCCACCGACGCCCAGACCACCGACGGCGCCGCCGCCCACCCTCGCCGCTTCCGGCTGCGGCGATGCCCTTTCCGGTGGTGATTTCGAGCAGGACGACGCCCGGTGGGTGCGCAACCGCGCCTACTACACCAGTTGGGAGGTGTACCAGGGCGGACGGGCGCTCTTTATCGGCTTGCGCAACGCCGACGCCGACCAGGGCAGCAACTATGCGTCCGCCCAACAGGCGATCCGGCTGCCCGAGCGCTTGGGCTCGGCCCAGCTGCGCTTCGCCGCCCAGACCCAGGGCGACGCCGCGGACCAGCGCATCGTCCGCGTCGTCGACGCGGGAGGCCGCACGCTGGCGCTGGGGACGCTGGCCATCCCGCCGACGTCGGCGTGGAAAGCCTACACCTTCGACCTGACCTCGGCCGTTGCGGCCTCAGCCGGCAAGGAGATCCGCCTGTACTTCGGCGTGGTCAACAACGGCGACGGTCGCCGCTCCTACATGCGCGTCGACGCCGTGGAACTGCGCCTCTGCGCCCCCGCCGGCGCCGGTACCCTACCTTCGCCGGGCCCGACGGAAGCGCCCGCCCAGCCGACGGCTGAACCCACCACCGAGCCCACCGCCACGGCCGAACCGCCGGCAGGCGAAGGCGGCCCCCTGCCGGCAGCGCTCTGCGGCCCGCTTCTGCAAGAGGGCTTCGAATCCGCTGGTCCGCAATGGCGGGCCCGCGGCGGCCACGTCGCCCAATGGGTGCGGGAGCCGGTATACGCCGGCGCCGGTGCACTCCGGCTGGGGCTGGCGGACCCGGCCGACGACAACTTCGATTTCGCCGGCCTGTCTCGCACGGTGGCCATTCCCAAGGGCGCCCTGACGGCGACACTCCGTCTACAGCTGGCCTGGGCCCTGCGATCACCGGAGGACAGCGTTCTCGTGGAGCTGCGCGATGTCCGCCGCGGGGTGCGGGAGGTGCTGCTGGGCGCCGGCGGGGAGAATGCGCCACCGGTCAACGCCTGGACGGCCTATGACCTGCCCTTGGGGCCGCGCTGGTTGGCCGAGCCCGAGGTGGAGGTCTTTCTGGCCCTGTTCAACCGCGGACAACGGGAGGTGCCCGGCGGCGTCAGCGCCGTCTTGCTGGACGCGCTGCGCCTGGATGCCTGCTGGCGGCCGGGCAGGGCTTGGCTGCCGATCCTGCGCGGCTATTGACCTCCACTGGACGGAGGCTGATCGGACCGGCCATCCAACGGGATCTCCGCTCCATCCGCGGCCAGCGATCGGTCCGCAGCGGCCAGCAGCGCAACCACCTGACGGCCGCTAGCGCCGTCTGAGCGCGGCGGTGAACCGTCGATGGCACAGGTGATGAAATGGGCGCATTCGCGACGCAGCGGCTCCACCCATCGCAGGCGCGGCGCGTGGACGTCACCGTAGCGGTAGGACAACTGGAACTCGCCAAAGCTGTCGGCGTAGGGCGGCTTCTCCACCCCGCGGTCGTAGATCTTGATCTTGTCCAAGGGTTCCAGGTCGTCGTAGACCGCCATCTTCTGGTCGCCCACCACGGTCACCCGCCGGATCTTGCATGGGTCCAGCCAGCTGACATGGCTGAGGGCGGTGAGGCCGTCGTCAAAGCCCATGTTGAGCGAGGCGACGTCCACCTGCTCCGGATGGACGAAGGCCTGCCCCCAAGCGCGCAAGCGCTCAGGCGCGCGGCCCAGGACAGTGGCCAGGATGGACAGGTCGTGCGGCGCCAGGTCCCAGAGCACGTTGACGTCCTTCTGGTAGAGCCCAAGGTTCACCCGGGTAGAACGGAGGTAATAGATCCGACCGAGCACGCCCCGCTGGACCAGCGAGGCCAGCAACTCCACGGCGGGGTTGTACACGAAGGTATGGCCCACCATCAGGGTTCGGTCGGCCGCCGCCGCCGCCGCGATCATGGCATCGGCATCGGCCACAGAGGTAGCCAACGGCTTCTCCACCAGCACGTGCTTGCCGGCGGCCAGCGCTTCCAGGGCCAAGGGGGCATGGGTGGCGGGCGGCGTGCAGATGACCACGGCCTGGATATCGGATCGCGCCAGAAGCTGACGGTGGTCGTCCAGCACCGTGGCATCCGGATACTGGAGGGCCATGGTCGCCCGACGCTCGGGGCTGAGGTCGGCCAGGGCCCGCAGGCGCGCCTCGGGCAATGCGGCGAAGTTACGTACCAGATTGGTTCCCCAGTAGCCGCAGCCGATCACGCCCAGACCCAGGGGGCGGCGCGTCTGGCGACGGGAAGCCTCCGCCCGCGGCGCGGCGATCATGGCCGCGGGACCGTCTCGCCGCGGGCGGCCGTCGCCCGCCGCCAGACGGCGAAGGGCGTCAGGCCCAGGATCCGCAGGTCCACGATGAGGGAGCGGCGCCGGATGTAATCAAGATCCAGGCGTACCATGCCGTCGAAGTCGACGGCGGCCTGGCGGCTCGCGGGATCGCGTCCCGCCACCTGCCACAGACCGGTCAGCCCTGGGCGCACGAGGAGCCGTTGATGGTGCCAGGCCGACCAATGCTCGGCCTCGTAGGGCAAGGCGGGCCGCGGACCCACCAGGCTCATGTCCCCCATCAGAACGTTGGCGAGCTGCGGCAGTTCGTCCAGGGCGCTCAACCGCAGGACTCGCCCCAGCCGGGTGACCCGGGGGTCATCGGCCGGCGCGCGCCAGGGTCGCCCTCGCCCTTCCGGCCGCAGGAGCTCGACCACGCGACGGCGGTGCGCGGCCTCGTCGGCGCCCACGCGCATGCTGCGCAGCTTCCAGATGGCGAAGCGCCGGCCGCCCCGGCCCAGCCGCTCCTGGCGGAAGAAAGCCGGGCCGGGGGAGTCCAATCGCACCAGCAAGGCCAGGAGGATGATCAGGGGCAGGGCCAGCGGCAGAAAGGCGAGGGTTAGGGCAAGGTCCAAGGGGCGCTGCCAGCGCGCAGAGGACGGGGCGCTCACCGATGGGGCGGTTCGGGGCGGTTCGCAAGCGAGGCTGCTATCGGGGCTCATGGCCCGGGTAGTGTAGCTGGGGGAGCGGGTTACGTCTATGGTCGGCGCGGTCCTCCTTGACTTCCCTCCCCGGGGAGGGAGACAATCCCGAGAGGCCGGCAAAGCCAACCGATCGAGACCGGTATCGCCGGTATCGCCACCGAGCAGAGAGCAGGAAGACGTGCAGCACTCGCAGGGCGCGGCAAGGCGGCTCACCCGCATCGGAGTCTTCTACGACGGCGGGTACTTCTCGGCAGTCAACAACTACTACAACTTCACCCATCCACGCCGAAGCCGCCTGCACCTGGGCGGCCTGCACGACTTCATCCGCGAGCAGGTCGCGCTGGCTGAAGACATGCCCCTCTCCTACTGCCACGTGGTGGACGTGCACTGGTTCCGGGGACGGCTGCCGGTCTCCGAGCTATCCGACCAACAGCTTGAATCCGAGCGGATCTGGGACGATGTGCTCATGTCCTTCGGGATCGTCACCCATTATCTGCCGGTGACCACCCGCCCGGGGCAACCCCTGCGAGAGAAGGGCATCGACGTCTGGTTCGCCCTGGAAGCCCTCGAGCTCTCGCTCATGAACCGCTTCGACGTGGTGGTCCTCATCACCGGGGATGGCGACTACCTGCCCTTGGTGCGCAAGCTCAACGCCCTAGGGGTGCGGGTCATGCTGGTGGGCTGGAATCTATCGTACCGGCTCCCCGTCGGGGAGCTGCGCACAATCCGTACCGCCGAGGCCCTCGGCCGCGAGGTGACCCACCGCATTCGGATGGAAGAGGTCATCGGCGACGAGCCGGCCGGTGACGACCCGGTGGTAGAGTCGCTCTTCGTCTGGCGGCCACCGCGCCAGGCGGCGGGAGAAGAGGTCAACCGGCCGGAGGCGACGGGCCTGGATCAAACGGGGCGGATCGCCAACCTGCTGGATTCGTATGGCTTCATCGCCCCGGACGGGGGCGCGGAGAACATCTTCTTCCATGCCTCGGAGCTGGTCGGCGTGCGCTTCCGGGAGCTGCGGCAGGGTGACCCGGTGACCTACCTCGCCTCCCACAACGAGCGCGGCCCCTGCGCCCGGCGGGTAGAGCTGCTCAGCCAGTGGCCGGCGCCCGGCGAGGCGGTCGACGGCGGCGTGCCGAGCGACGCCCCCTCCTGACAAGACGCGAAACGCGCATCACCAGGGGCGCCGCGGCCCCTCAGGATCTGTGGACGAAGAAACCGGGGATCCGCCGGCCATTCGGCCACGGATCCCCGGTATTGGCTTCTGTCGGCACCGAACCGCTGTTACGCGGCACGGTGAGGGAATCAATGCGAGCCCGTGGCCTGCTGCGAGCGCTTCCTGGACACGCGCAGGCGCACTTCGGCGCGCCGGAGCGCGGCCATCGCCTTCTCCATGTCCTGCTTGTCCGGCGCCTCCTCGACCACCTGGCGGGCGCGGACGCGGGCCGCTTCGGCGCGGGCCACGTCGATTTCGTCGGCATGCTCGGCGGCCTCGGCCAGGATGACCACCTGGGATTCGCGGACTTCCATGAAGCCCCCGCCGATGGCCAGGATCTCGCGGTTTCCGCCGCGGACGATCTCCAGCACGCCTTCCTTGAGGGCCGTCACCACCGGCGCGTGCCGCGGCAGGATGCCCATGACCCCCTCGGTGCCCGGCACCACCACCACATCCACGTCGTCGGCATGGAAAATGGAACGTTCGACTGTGACGATATCCAATGTCATCGGCATGGGAAGTCCTCCCGGCGGGCTCAGCCGCGCAGCGTGCTCGCCTTGGCGATGGCCTCGTCGATCGAGCCCACCATGCGGAAGGCCTGCTCCGGCAGGTCGTCGTACTTGCCTTCGAGGATCTCCTTGAAGCCGCGAACGGTCTCCTCACGAGAGACGTACTTGCCCTCGATACCCGTGAACTGCTCGGCCACGCGCATCGGCTGGCTGAGGAACTGCTCGATCTTGCGGGCGCGGGCCACCAGCAGACGGTCGTCGTCCGAGAGCTCGTCCACACCCAGGATGGCGATGATGTCCTGCAGGTCGCGGTAGCGCTGGAGCACGCGCTGCACCTCGCGGGCCACGCGGTAATGCTCATCGCCCACGATCTGCGGATCGAGGATGCGGCTGGTGGAGGACAGAGGATCCACCGCGGGGTAGATGCCCTTGTCGGCGATGGAACGTTCCAGGGAGATGGTGGCGTCCAGGTGGGCGAAGGTCGTGGCCGGTGCCGGGTCCGTATAGTCGTCTGCCGGCACGTAGACGGCCTGAAGGCTGGTCACCGCGCCCGTGCGGGTGGTGGTGATTCGCTCCTGCAGGGCGCCCATTTCCGATGCCAGCGTGGGCTGGTAACCCACTGCCGACGGCATGCGTCCCAGCAGGGCCGACACCTCGGAACCTGCCTGCACGAAGCGGAAGATGTTGTCCACGAAGAGCAACACGTCCATGCCCTGATCACGGTAGTACTCCGCCATGGCCAGGGCGGTGAGGGCCACGCGCAGGCGCGAGCCCGGCGGCTCGTTCATCTGGCCGAAGACCATGATGGTCTTGTCCATGACGCCGGCCTCGATCATCTCGCCGCGGAGCGCCGTGCCCTCGCGAGAGCGTTCGCCCACGCCGGCGAACACCGAAACGCCGGAATGCTCCAAGGCCATCGTCTGGATCATCTCCATGATGATGACCGTCTTGCCCACGCCGGCGCCGCCGAAGACGCCGGTCTTGCCGCCGCGGGTGAAGGGCGCCACCAGATCGATGACCTTGATGCCGGTCTCGAAGACCTCGGTGCGGGTCGACTGCTCCTCGAAGCTGGGAGCCTCGCGGTGGATGGGGTAGCGCTCGGCATCGGCCGGGATCGGCGCGCCGCCGTCCACCGGCTGGCCCAGCACGTTGAAGATGCGCCCGCGGGTGATGTCACCCACCGGAACCATGATGGGGCCGCCCGTGTTGCGGGCCCTGGCGCCACGCGCCAGGCCGTCGGTCGAGCCCATGGACACGCAGCGCACCAGATTGTTGCCGAGATGCTGCTGCACCTCGACCACCAGCGGCGCGCTGCCGCCCATGTCGATCTCGACGGCGTTGTAGGTCTCCGGCATGCCATCCTTGGGAAAGCGCACGTCGACCACCGAGCCCAGGATCTGGGTGACCTCGCCGATCGTCGTGTCGCCGGTGTTGCCGTTCTTCGTCACGGGATGCCTCCGTAGGATTATTGCTTAGCCAAGGACTGCCGGAGCGCCTCGGCGCCGCCCGCGATGTCCAGGATCTCGCTGGTGATGTCCGCCTGGCGCGCCTTGTTGCGCGCCAGGGTCAACTCGCCGACCAATTCCTTGGCCGCGTCGGTGGCGTTGCGCATGGCCACCATGCGCGCCGAATGCTCGCTGGCCTGAGCTTCCAGAATGCCTTGGTAGATGCGGGTCTCCACCAGCCGGGGAAGGATCTCGTCCAACACCGCCTCCGGGCTGGGCTCGAACTCGAAGACGGCCTGCGAAGGGGGCAGGTCGTCCGGCACCTCGACCGGCAGCAGCTGCTGCCAAACGGGCAGCTGCTTGACCGGGCTGACGAAGTCCGCGTAGACGAGATGTACGGAGGAGAACTCGCCGCCCAGGAAGCCGTCCACCGCCAGGCGCGCCGCCGGCGTGATCTCGAGCACCGACGGCGAATCAGGAATGCTGATGAAGGCCGCTCGCAGGTCCGCCTGAGCCCGAGCCAGGAAGTCGCGGCCCTTCTTGCCCATGGCGACCCAGGCGATGTCCTTGCCCCGCTTCTCCTCCGCGGCGCGCACCGCGAAGCGGATGACGTTTAGGACCATGCCGCCGGTGAGGCCGCGATCCGGAGTGATCAGGAGCACTGCGGGCTTTCCCCGCTCGTGCACCGCCAGCAGCGGATGCAACGGCGCCGAGTCCGGAGACTGCGCCCGCAGATGCGCCAGCACCTGCGCGGCCTTCTGCGCGAAGGCACGGCTGCGCAGGGTCGCCTCCTGGGCGCGGCGCATCTTGGAGGCGCTGACCGCCTCCATCGCGCGCGTCACCTTGCCGATGTTGGATACCGACTTGATGCGACGCTGGATTTCCCTGGAACCCGCCACGGACTGCTCCTAACCTCTCTGGATGGGCGCTCAGGCGCCGCGCGCGGCGAACCAACCCTGGTTGTAGGCCCTGAGGCCCTCGTCCAGGAGTCCGCGGAGCTCGTCATCCAAGGCCTTGCGCTCCTCGATCTGGCGCCCGACGTTGGGATAGGTGTCGGCCATGAACTTGACCAGACCCTTCTCCCAGTCCTTCATGTCCGCCACCTGCACCTCATCCGCGAAATCGTTGGTGACGGCATAGATCAGGATGACCTGCTGCGGGAAGGACTCCGGCTGGTACTGGCCCTGCTTGAGCAGCTCCTGCAAGCGAAGGCCGCGGTCCAGCTGGCGCCGGGTGGACACGTCCATGTCGCCGCCGAACTGGGCAAAGGCCGCCAGAGAGCGGAAAGCGGCCATGTCCAGGCGCATCTTGCCGGCCACCTGCTTCATGGCCTTGTATTGCGCGTCACCACCCACGCGGCTGACCGAGAGGCCGGCGTTCACCGCCGGGCGGATGCCGGCGTAGAAGAGCTCGGGCTCCAGGTAGATCTGGCCGTCGGTGATCGAGATCACGTTGGTGGGGATGTAGGCCGACACGTCCGAGAGCTGGGTCTCGATGAAGGGCAGGCTGGTGAGCGAGCCGGCGCCGCGCTCGTCGGAGAGCTTGGCGGAGCGCTCCAGGAGGCGCGAATGCAGGTAGAAGACGTCGCCCGGATAGGCCTCGCGGCCGGGAGGGCGGCGCAGCAGCAGGGAGACCTGACGGTAGGCGGCGGCATGCTTGCTCAGGTCGTCGTACACGATGAGGGCGTGCCGGCCGTTCTCCATGAACTCCTCGCCCATGGCCGTGCCGGAGTAGGGGGCGATGTATTGCAGCGCCGCCGAGTCTGAGGCCGAAGCCACCACCACGATGGTGTGCCCCATGGCCCCGTTGGCCTCCAGGATGCTGACCAGGTTGGCCACCTGCGCCCGCTTCTGGCCGATGGCCACGTAGATGCAGATGATCCCGGAATGCTTCTGGTTGATGATGGTGTCGATGGCGATGGCCGTCTTGCCGGTCTGGCGGTCGCCGATGATCAGTTCGCGCTGCCCGCGGCCGATGGGAATCATGGCGTCGATGGCCTTGACGCCCGTCATCACCGGCTCGTGGACGTTCTTGCGCTCGGTCACACCGGGCGCGATGCGCTCCACCGGCCGCAGCGCGGTGGTATTGATCGGCCCCTTGCCGTCGATCGGCTGCCCGAGGGCGTTGACCACACGGCCGATGAGCGCGTCACCCACCGGTACCGAGATCACCCGGCCGGTGGACTTGACGATGTCGCCCTGCTCGATCGCCGTGGCGTCGCCCAGGACGACCGCGCCGACGGAGCTCTCCTCCAGGTTGAGGGCGATGCCGTAGACGGAGTTGCCACCGTCCTTGGGAAACTCCAGGAGCTCCGCGGCCACGCAGCCACGCAGGCCGCTGATACGGGCGATGCCGTCGCCCACCTCTTCCACGGTCCCGACGTCGGCCGCGCTGGTGACCAGCTGGACCTTGTCCAACTGGTCCTTCAGGATCGATGCGATGTCTTCAACACGCATGGTGATGTGTCCTCATCTTGTATCGTGCCGAGCTTGCGGACCGAAACGCCACGGAGCGCCGTCCTCAGCCGGCCGAACCGCCGGTGAGTGCGCGCCGGAGCTGCCCCAGGCGGTTGGCTACGGAGCCGTCGATATAGCGATCGCCGACGCGCAGGATCAAGCCCCCCAGGATCGCCCCGTCCACTTCGAACGTGATGGGCAGGTCATGGCCGTAGCGGGCCCGGAGCCGCGTCTCCAACTCCTGACGCTCGGCATCGGCCAGGGGCACGGCGGAGCGAACCAGCGCGTCGACGCGATGCTTGCGTCCCGCATGTTCGATCTCGTCCAGAGCCTCCTTGAGCCCGCCGATCCCGGCCTTCTCGCCGACCTGCGCGACGAGGTCGCGGGCTACGCCCTTCAGGTCGTCAAGTATGCCGCTCACGCCAGTTCTCCCAACTGCTCCTTGAGGAAGCGGTCGACCAGCGAGCGGTGCTTGTTCTCGTCGATGCCCTCGCCCAGCACCTTGGCCGCGGCGGCCAGGGCCAGATCGGCCATCTGCCCCTGCAGACCGGAGAGCGCCTGGGCGCGGGTCTGCTCGGCATCGGCGCGAGCGGCGGCGAGAATCTTCTCCGCCTCCGCCTTGGCTTCGCCCAGACGCCGCTCAGCCGCTTCCTCGCTGCGCGCCACCGCCTCGCGCAGGCGCTCCTGGCTGGTGCGACGCTCCTCGGCGATCTGCGCCTCCAGGCGCGCGCGCTCGCCGGCGGCCTCTTCCTTCACGCGGGTGGCCTCTTCCAGAGCCTGGCGGATCCGGTCCTTGCGCTGCTCCAGCATCCGCAGGATCGGCTTGTAGACCAGCCGATTCAGGATGACCATGAGCAGCACGAAGTGCAGGATCTGGATAGCCAGGTTCCAGGGGAGTATGCCTAATGGTTTCACG
This sequence comes from Anaerolineae bacterium, assembly GCA_044228875.1. GTDB lineage: Bacteria > Chloroflexota > Anaerolineae > Epilineales > Epilineaceae > Epilinea. The sequence goes on along the minus strand of JBGAUA010000010.1, from coordinate 7,521 downwards.
GATCCCTCCCTTGTCGACGTGTCGCCGTGGATCAGACGGCGAAGATCAGGATCAGCGCAACCACCAGAGCGTAGATGGCCACGGACTCCGCGAAGACGATGCCGAGAATCATGTTGGTGCGCAGTTCACCGCCGGCCTCCGGGTTGCGGCCCAGGGCCTGCAGCGCACCGTTCACGACCAGGCCGATGCCGATGCCGGGGCCAATCATGCCAGCCATGGCCAGACCGGCGCCCAGCAGCTTCATGGCTACGACGATATCACCATTCATGAGGTCTTCTCCTCCTCAAAGGGATCCGATGCAGATCGTTGATGTGCGATGGGGTTGGGTTGTGGCGACCGAACGACGGGGATCAATGGCTGTGATCCTCGACCGCCTGCGACATGAAAGCCAGCGTGAGGATGGCGAAGACGAAGCCTTGGATCATCCCCACGAAAAGCTCCAGACCGTAGATGGGCAACACCAGGAAAAGCGGGATCAAGAAGGGCATGACGAAGAGCAGGGTCTGCCCAGCGAAGATGTTGCCGAAAAGTCGGAAGGCGAAGGACACGATGCGCGAAAGCTCGGAGACAAACTCCAGCAGCCCCACGAAGACGTTGAGGAAACCCTGTCCCACGCCGTGGCTGAAGTCGAAGTTGAAGAACTTCTTCAGATAGCCCAGACCCAGCTTGCTGAAGCCGGCGATCTCGATGGCCAGGAAGGCGATGATGGCCAAGGCCAGGGTGAAGTTGAGGTCCGTGGCCCCGGCACGAAGGTAGGGCACGAAGGCGCCCTGACCGGCTTCCACCGGATCGGGACCATGATGCTCGGCGTCCGTGGCGACCGCGTGGCCCGCATCCTCGACCGACTCGCCCTCGGCCGGGGCGCCGGCTTCCTCGGCCGCCAGCTCCTCTGCCGTCATGCGGCGCATGGCGGACGGCAGGCCCAGCACGGTGTCGATCTTGAACTGGGTATGCGTCGTCTTGGGCAAAGCCTCGTCACCCTCGCCCGGGCAGTTGCCGTGGGAGCAGATGATGCCCACCGTGTCGAAGCCGGGGATGAGCTCGGTCCAGTTGGCGAACATGACCCCCAGGAAGAGGGTCAGGATCAGGGGCAACCAGGTCTTGGTCAGCTTGGGGCCGATCAACTGCTCCGCCTGTCCCTGCCAGAACTCGACGACAGCCTCGAAGACGTTCTGCAATCCGCTGGGCACGTCCTTCATCGCCCTTACGGCCAGGATGCCCAGCACCAGCAGGATGGCGTCCGCCAGGAGCAGCGCCAGCATGGTGTTGGTGAAGTAGAAGCCGTCGCTGATCTTGAAGAGCGGCTCGGCCGGCACCTGGATGTGCGGCAGCGGCACGGGCGTATAGAGTCGGCTGGCCAGCATCAACCCCAGGGCGACGAGGGTGGGGATGAGGATGCTGGGCTTCATCAGTTTGGACATCGAGCCTTCTTCCTCCTCAGCGCCCGGAGGCGCCCGTGGATCGATCGTTCCGTCGCGTCATCTGTCCGTCTGGTCCGGCTCTGCCCGCCCGGCGCCGTCCTCGGGCGGCGAGAGCGCCTCGAAGCGGAATCGCATGGCCCGGGTCAGATAGATCGTGGCACAAAAAACCCCGACGAGCACGCCCGCCAGGGATGCACCGGGCGTCGTTCCCGCCATGCGGTCCACCAGCACACCGAGCAGGCCCGGCCCCAGCAGCTGAAGATAGAAGCTGCAACCCAGCGTCAGGACATCGTACTTCCGGAACCAGGCGGCCATCTTGGTTGCGATGCGATTGTTTCCGATGTCCATCCCCCGTGCCGGGGCGCCGCAGGACGCTCGCAAGCCGCCCTCTTCCGAAGCGGGCGGGAGTATATCACAGGCCTTTCCGGCCTGTCCAACGCCCTCGCGGCCCGATCGGGGCCGGGCCAGGTCCGAGATTCGTCCTACCAGGCGCCGGCAGTCAATCGGCGCCGGCCTGCAAGAGCCGCCCCAGGAGGCGCAGCCAGACCACATGGGCCACCGCGGCGCCATGGCCTTCTTGAGCCAGGCTGCGGTTGGAGGCCTCCTGCAAGGCCCATTGCGCCTCAGCCAGGCTGAAGGGCTCGAGCGGCACGTCGCCCGCCGCCATGCGCTGCAGCAGGCTCTTGAGCGCGGCGTCGCTCAGGCCTTCCGCGGTGGCGTAGCTGCGCAGCCCCCGCCCGGAATCCAGCACGGCCACGAAGGCATCGTGCAATGCGGGCTGGCGCGGATCCGTGACGGCCAGGAAGAGCAGCCGGGGCGTCCGGTCGTCGCCCAGGCGACCGTAGGCCTTCAGCTGGGGCAGCGTCGCGGCGAGGACCGGAGGCCCCGGCGTCAGCTCCCCGAGGCGCGCGAGGGTCCGCCGCGCCTGGCCCCGCGCGGTGGGGTCATGGTGATGGGCGGCCACGCGGAGGAGGGCGTCATGCGCTTCGGGGAGACCCAGGATATCCAGAGCCGCCACCGCCGACACGGCGATGTCGGGATCGGCGGCATGGCTGAGCGCCGCCAGGATGGGCTCGGCGCGCGTGTCTTCCAGTCGCGCCAGGTCGTCGACCAGATCCAGGACCAGATCCTGGGGCATCTCGCCGATCCGTTCCAGGGCGTTGGAGAGCGCCAGCACCCGCCGACCCGCGAGCAGCAGGGTCTCCAGCGCCTCCTGCCCTACGCGGCCGACCGACTCGGCGTCCAGGTCGTCGGCCAGCCGCGGATAGTCCACCGGCGAGCCGTAGAGTTCCAGGAGTCCGGCAGCGGCCATCTTGTTCAGCGGCGGAACGCTCGGTTCCCCCAGGAGCATCTCCAGCGCGGGCACCAGGGCCCGCGCTACGGGCAGCACCGACCAGCCGGCCAGGATCCGCGATACCGTGCGCAGGACGGCCGGCTCGGCGCTGTCGTGCAACAGCCCGAAGAGCGGCAGCGCGGCCTCGCCCTCGTGCCCCTCAAAGACCGCCAGCAGCGGGAGGGCCTCCTCGGTGGTGAGGAGAGGGTCGGAAAGGCGGGCCACCAGGTCGCGGACCCGGGGGCTGTCCAGTTGGCGGGAGGCGGGCATGGGCCTAAGGTAATCGTGCCGGCCACGGCCGTCAACCCCCGGCCGTTCGGGCTGGCGCAGCGCGGGGTCCGCACGTATCCTCCTGGGCCAGGCCGCGCCGTTCGCTTCGGCCGGTCCGTATTCCACCAGCTACCGGAGCTGAAGCCGCATGTCCACCGCCATCCTCCTGCCGCTGGCCGTCCTGGCCGGCTACTTCCTGGGCGCCATCCCGTTCGGGGTGGTGGTCTGCCGCCCCCTGGGCAAAGATCCGCGCCGCGTGGGCAGCGGGCGCACGGGCGGCACCAACGTCTACCGCACGGCCGGCGCCGTGCCGGCCATCCTGACCGTGCTGGGCGACGGGCTGAAGGGCGCCGCGGCGGTATGGCTGGCGGCCTGGCTGGTGCCGACGGCGCAAGCGCCGCTGGCCATGGCCCTGGCCGCCATCGCGGCCATCCTGGGCCACAACTACTCGGTCTACGTGGGCTTCGCCGGCGGCGCCGGCAGCAGCCCCAACATCGGCGCCTTCCTGGCCCTCAGCCCCAACCCACTGTGGTTCCTCGCCGCGGCCCTTGTCGGCGGCCTGGTCTGGAAGTTGAGCCGCATGGCCTCCGTGGCCAGCCTCAGCCTCAGCGCCTTGCTGCTCGCGAGCGTGCTGTGGTTCGTCTACAGCGGCCAGCGCCCGCCGGAGCTCCTGGTCTACGGCGTCGGCCAGATCGGTCTGGTGGTCTGGGCCCTCAGACCCAACATCAAACGGCTCCTGGCCGGCGGCGAGATCCGCGTCGACAGCCGATGAATCGCACGACGCTCGTCCGCTGGTCGCTGGCCACGGCGGTCTTCCTGGCCATCGGCTGGGCCATGCAGCGCTACGGGTTGAACGCGGCGCGGCTGGCGCTCCTGGTGCTCCTGATCCTGGTCTATTTCTTCGGCGGCTACGGCCGACAGCCGGGCGCGGGCGTCGCCGCCGATGCGGTCGAGGCGGGCGCGGGCACACCGGCAGACCCCACGGGCGTCGCGCCCGCGCCCGGACAGGCTCCGGACGGTCCATGAGGGTGCTGATCCTGGGGGCCGGCGCCGTCGGCGGCCTTCTGGGCGGGACCCTGGCCGCCGGCGGGGCGGACGTCATTCTGGTGGCGCGCGGCGCGCGCGGCCGCGACCTCGCCGCGCGTGGGCTGCGTCTGGAGCGCGGCGGCGAGACAAGGCACTTCGAGCTGCCGGTGGCCGAGGCCCTGGCGCCGGCCGCGACGCGCGGCCCCTTCGACGCCGTCCTCCTGACCCTGCGCGGCATGGACCTGGAGGCGGCGGGGGAGGAGATGGCCGAACATCTGCCACCTTGCCGCCTCGTCGTCATGCTCAACGGAGTGGGGCACGAGGCCGCGCTGGCCGCCCGCCTGCCCCGCCACGCGGTCTGCTCCGGCGCCTTGACCACCGCCTGCTGGGAAAGGGAGCCGGCCTGGATCCAGGCAGTTGTCAAGGGCGGGCTGGGCCTGGAATGCCATCCGGGCGACGCCTGCGACAACAGCGACCTGGCGGCGGCCTTCCGCGCCGGCGGCCTGCCCGCCCGCTGCCACCAGTCAGGCGCCTCCGTCAAGTGGTCCAAGCTGCTCCTCAACCTGTTGGGCTCGGCCACCACGGCCATCCTGGGCTGGCCGCCGGCTCGGGTCTTCGCCGACCGTCGGCTCTTCCGCCTGGAGCTGGCTGCCTGGCGGGAGGCCATGCGGGTGATGCGGGCGATGGGCGTGGCGCCGGTGGCTCTGCCCGGCTACCCTGTGCCGCTCTATGTCGGGCTGGCCCGCGGCCTGCCCGCGGCTCTCCTGCAGCCGCTCCTCGGCCCCCGGCTGGCTGGCGGTCGCGGCGAACGCCTGCCGGGCCCGGCGGCCGATCTCGCGCGCGGCCGCTCGCGCACGGAATGCGAATGGCTGGGAGGGGCCGTGGCTCGCGCTGGCGCAGGGATAGGCCTGGCCGCCCCGGTCAACGCCGCGCTGTCTTCCGTGGTGGCCGCGCTCGCCGCCGGGCGGCTGCCGCGGGAGGCCTTCTACAACCGCCCGGAGCACCTGCTGGCGACGGTCGCCGCCTGGCCGGAGCCTCCGACCCCTCTAGAGGATGCGACACCATGAACCGCTGCTACCTGGACCTGCAGGGTCTGGTCTGGCTGGGTGGGCCGGACCGCCTGACCTTCCTGGAGCGCATGGGCACGGCCCGCCTGGCCGATCTGGCGCCCTGGCAAGGCCGGGCCACCGTGCTGACCACCGACGAAGGCCGCGCGGTAGACCTGCTTGCCTGCCACGCCGGACCGGCGGGCGCAGCCCTGGTCTGCTCCAGCCGGGCGGCGGCGCCCCTGGTGGCCGCCCAGCTCAAGCGCTACGTGCTCTACAGCGACAAGGTCACGGTCACCGATGCCTCCGACCAGGTGGCCGTCCTCCGCCTGAGCGGGGCGCTCGCGGCCCGCATCGCCCTTGAGGTCAGCGGCCTCGATGCCGCCGGCCTGGAGCCTGGTTCCTGGCGTGCAACAGGGGAGGGCGAGGGGCAAGTCTGGCTGCTGCGCCACCCGACGGGCAGCGGCCTGGACGCCTGGGACCTGGTGGTCCCCCGCCCCGCCGCGGCCGGCCTCGCGGAGCGGGCCGTCGCAGCGGGGGCGGCGCTGGGCGGGGCCGCGGACTACGACGCCGAGCGGGTGCCGCGCCTGCTTCCGATGCGCGGCGCGGAGATCGACGGTCTGGCCAACCCGCTGGAACTGGGCCTGCTGGACCTGGTGGACTTCGCCAAAGGCTGCTATATCGGCCAGGAGGTCATCGCCCGGCTGCACAACTACGAGAAGGTGCAGCGCAGCCTCCGGACCGTCGCGCTGACCGAGCCGACGGTCGCCGGCGCCCCCTGGCCACCGCTTGCCGTCGGCGAGAAGCCCGCGGGCCGGGCGCGGCGGGGCCGCGTCTGCACGGTGGTCCGGGCGCCGGGCGGCCGCGGCTGGCTGGCGACGGTGCTGACCCCGCTGGGCGCGGACGCCGCCTGACGCACGCGCGACGCACGTTTTCGCATGGGTTGACACATTTCACAAACTGCCTATAGTTGCCGGTCCCTTTTCCAGAGGGCAGCATATCGCCGATCATGGCCATCCAAACCAAGCCCAATGCCGGAACCCTGCTTCGCTTCCGCCTGCCGCCACGGCTGGTGGATCGCGGCCAGTTGGTCCGGCCCGACGGCCGCCTGCACGGCCTGCGGGTGCTGGTGGTGGACGACAACGCCGCCCACCGCGAGATCCTGCGTCGCTACCTGGGCCATTGGGGCGTGAACGGCGAGGGCGCCGCCTCGGCTGGCGAGGCCCTGGACTGTCTGCGCGCCTCCCAGGCCACCGGGCGCCCCTTCCATCTGGCCATCCTCGACCTGGCCATGCCGGAGGCCGACGGCTTCGACTTGGCTGAGGCCATCGCCCGCGATCCGGAAATCGCCTCGCTGCCGCTGGTCCTCCTGACGGCCTTCGACCAGCAGGGCCAGGCCCGCGAGGCCCGCGAGAGGGGCTTCAGCGCCTACCTGACCAAACCGGTCAAACACCTGGACCTGCTGGCGACCCTGCAGGCACTGGCGATGCCCGCGCCGGGTGAGGACGTCTCGGCCTGAAGTTGGCGTCCTGCTGCCTTCCCCCGGTCCTAAATCCTCGTCGGCCTGCGCGACCTGCGGGATGACCGTGGCATTCGAAGCCAGGCGGATGTCGGCGTTCGCTCGCTGATCACGCAGCGACGTGCTCCACACCCATATCCGCCGCCTCCGTCAGCAGCCACGACACGCCCTGTCCGTCATCGGTGCAAACCCGATAACAAGATCTCCGTGGATGTACTTTAGAACCCTTCGAGCAGGCTCAGGTCCGCCACCTGCCGCGGCAGGCCGGCGACGCGGCCCACCAGGGCCAGACGGGCGGCGCGCAGGTTCGGGTCCTCGGCCATCACCAGGACCGCGTCGAAGAAGGCGTTGACCGGCGGTGCCAGTCGCGCCAGGGCGGCCAGCACCGCCGCCGCGTCGCCTCCATCCAGGCCCGCCGCCGCCGCGTCAACCGCCGCCAGCAGCGCCCGGTCGGCCGGCTCGGCCAGAGCCGCGGCGTCCACCACCTCGGCCACCCGCCCTTGGCCACGCACGATGCGGGCGCAGCGGGCGTAGGCCGTGAGCGTGGCCTCCCAGCCGTCGGCGGCCACGGCCGCCTCCAGCTGACGCACGCCGCGGGCGGCCGCCGCCGGGCGGGCGGATTGGACCGCCAGCACCGCCGCAACCACGTCGGCTGCGTGGCCCGCCTCGCGCAGTTGGCCCTCCAGGCGCTTGCCGATGAAGTCCAGCAATTCCGCGCGGACCTCGGAGGTCAGGGGCAGGGGCAGCAGCTCGGCAGCCGCGTCGACGGCCGCTGGCAGGTCAAAACCACCGGCAACCAGGGGTCGGGGGTGCTGCGCTCGATGTCGGAGGCGAACTGCTTCGTCGTCCTGACGGAAGACTGCGCCGGCGTGCAGGCCGGCGACAGCGTCGAGGTGCAGCTGTTCG
>JBGAUA010000109.1:0-12215 GCA_044228875.1 Anaerolineae bacterium | reverse complement strand
GGGGCAGCAAGGCGGCCTTGGCGCGCTCGTCGAGGAAGCCGCGCAGCGTCTCCTCGAGCGCGGCGATGGCCACGTCCTCGTTCCAGCCGCTGGCCTTCATCGACGCCAGCACGGCTTCCGGCTGCGCGCCGGCCTCGCCGCCGCGCAGCAGGCGGTAGATCTTGACCGCCGGATCGCCGGTCAGCTCGTCGCGCAGCTCCGGCGGGCTCTGGTAGACCAGCTCGGCGCCGCCGCTGCGTAGCAGGCCGTCGAACTTGGCGATGCCCTCCGGCTGGTACAGAGCCCGCTCCAGCTCGCCGACGACGATGTAGGCCACGTCGTAGCGCTCCAGGAGCGGCTGGACCTCCGCCAGGCTGCCGCTGTTGTAGATGGTCTGCACATCCTGCATCCGCGTTTCGATGACGCCACGGCCGCCGGCGTTGCGCTGCTGGGTCTGGTGCCAGTCCCAGCCGATGACCGTGGGCAGGCCCGTGTAGACGCTGTAGCGCGAGCCCCAGTGGTAGCCGCCCATGTAATGGAAGGCCTCCAGCAGCACCGGCGAGCCCTTCACGTTGGCCAGCAGCCAGCGCATCGCGTCACGGTCGTGCTCGAGCACCAGGACGCGGTTCTGTTCCGGCAGGCGGTCGCCCCCGTCCTCATAGCGCGCCCAGTCCATGTAGGCGATGCCCGAGAGGCCGGGGCGCGGGTTCGCCTCGGCGGCGCCCTGCGTCGGGAAGCGGTCGGCGATCTTGCCCTTGGCCGCCGTGACCGTGTAGACCAGCCCAACGCAGACCAGGGCCTGGAAGCCCAGACGCCACAGGCGCGGCAGCAGGGGAGCGGCGCCCCGGGCGTCGATCCGCTCGGCCAGCCAGGCATAGGCGCAGGCCGCCAGCACGGCCCAGAGCACCCAGATCTGGATGTAGAACTTGAAGACCGTGTTCATCCGCGCGATGTCGCCGGCCAGCACGCCGTACTCCACGAACTGGGTCAGGAAGGCGCCCAGGAGCAGGAGCCAGGCGGCGAAACGCGCGGCCGCGCTCTGCCGCGGCCGCAGGAGCAGGGTGAGGCCGATGGCGATCAACAAGGCGCCGGCCACCGCCGTCCAGGGCGATGGTGGGTACTGCCCCTGGTTGCCGTCGCCGGTCACGGTCTTCTGCCACAGCCACCAGAAGGCAGCGGCGCTCAAGCCCAGGGAGAGCGTCAGGATGGACAGGACCGCCCGCCGCTCGGCGCGGCTGCCCAGGGCGTCGTTGAGCTGCCACAGCGCCCAGCCGACGATGGCCGCCAGGAAGATGCCGTGCACCGTCAGGAAGGCCGAAAGGGGCGTCTTGGTGCCCATCCAGAAGGCGAAGTCCGCATAGGGCGTGACGTAGTCGCGGTGGTAGGGCAGGAAGAGCAGGACGCTCAGGCCCAGGAGCAGGAGACCGCGCCACAGGAGCGCCCAGAACCAGCGCAGCGACGGGCCGCCCAGGCGCTGCCAGAGGCCCGCGCCCAGCGCGCCGGCCGCGACCAGGCCATAGGTGGGGAAGTCCCAGGTGTTGGCCGGCCACAGGGCGCCGATGGCCAGGGCCGCCAGCAGGAGTCGGCCCAGCCCCCAGGGCTCCAGCCACCACCAGCCCTCCTCCTCGGCCCGCGTCGGCAGGGCCCAGCTGAGGGCGCAGGCCAGCACCAGCACGGTGATGGGCAGGGCCATCATGTGGGCATGCAGGTCGGCGTAGACGAAGGTGAAGAAGGGCATCTCGGTGATGGCCACTGTCTCGCCCTGCTCGGGGATGGCGCGCGAGGCGTTCCAGTACCAATGCCCGGTGGCGACGTTGAGGTAGGCCGTGGGCGACAGGGCCGCCTGGAACACGCCGCGCAGGCCGTTCACCGCCAGGGCCAGGCCGGGGATGCGGCTGCTGAAGCCGGCCTCGCCCGAGCCGAGCATCAGCGGTCCGGCGAACTCCACGCCCTTGCCCAGGATGAAGGGCAGCTGGTACAGGTTGCCCATGAGCACCGCCATCAGGGCCGCCAGGGCGCCGGCCCGCCGTGCCCGCCCCAAGCCCAGACCCTGCGATCGCGCCCAGCCGTAGGCCACGCCGGCGCAGCCGAGGGCGGTCATGGCCGCCAGACTGGGGATGGCCAGGTTGTAGCCGATCCAGGGCGGCACGCGGGTCAACTCGAAGAGCGCGCCGACGAAGACGAAGCCGTAGTAGTAGTAGTTGAGCTTGCCGCCGGAGAACCAGGGGTCGAAGGGCGGGAAGCTGACGGATCGCAGCGTGGCGTTGAGGTAGGCGAAGTCCATCGGCTTCTCTCCGCCGTACCAGGGATGCCACAGGTCCGGGTTGCCCATGCGGATGCCCAGGAACACCAGGAAGAAGACCGCGAAGAGGGCCTCGGCGGCAAGGATCTCACGACGATGCCCGGCCAGCCATGCCAGGCGGGCCGCGGCGCGACGCCGCCCGGGCAGGAGCCAGGCCGCGGCGCCGACCAGGCCCAGCGCCGCCCACAGGAGGCCCGGTCGATGCGGCGCCCAGCCCAGGCTGGCGACCAGCCAGGCCAGCCAGCTCACCAAGAGCAGCCCGATGATCCGCGCCACCGCCCAGCCCTTGTCGGGCAGGTTGGGCAGGCTCGCCGCCGCCAGGGGCCAGGCGGCCAGGCCGAGGACGGCCAGGACGGCATACCAGGCCAGGACGGCCAGGATCGGCCAGCGCTCGTAGACGCTGTCGACGCTGAACACGTAGTCCGCCTCGGCAGCCTCCCGGGCGCGGCGCTCCGGCGAGAGCAGCAGTCGCTCGCGGGCCAGGGCGGCCTCCGCCTCCGGGTCGGGCGCCGCTCCGACGTCGGGCGCGTCCGCGCCGCCCGCGAGAAGGCGCGCGAGGAAGGAGCCCCCGCCGGCTTCGGCACCGCCGGGCAGGAAGGGAAGGTAGCGCTCGCGAAAGCTGCGCGTGCCCGAAGGCCATTGCCAGGTGTAGCGCGCCGGCAGGGGCGCGAGGTCGCCGAGCAGCGCCGCGCGGTCGATGCCCGCCGTGGCCCAGATGTCCACCTGCGGGTGATCATAGACGTGGAAGGCCTCCTCGGCGCCCTGGTCGTTCACCTCCAGCGGGCCCAGCCGCGGGAAGCTGTGAATGGAGGCCGTATGCACGATGCCGAAGCGCTCGGCGAAGAGGTCCTCGTAGAAGCGGTTGGTCATGGGGTAGCGAGCGGGGAGCTGCCGGGTGGAGCCGTAGACGCGGTTGGAGGTGGAGATGAGGTAGTCCGCGTCCTGCAGGGCCTGCATCAGGCGGTCCAGCTTGACCTGGTCTTTGTCCTCGTCGTACATCTGCAGCTGGATGAAGCCGTAGCTGCCCTCGGCCCAGTCGGACTCCGCCTGGTCCCAGGCGGCGTAGCCTTCGATGCCGCGCGGCACGGTGTCGTCCCAGCTGGTGTCGTGGGCGAAGACGCTGGTGCGTCCGGACAGGGCGGCGCCCTCCACCCGCACCCACAGGCGGTAGTTCCTGGTCGGCGCGGGCTCGAAGGCCGGGGCCTGCTGGCCCAGGAAAGCCCGGGCCAGACCCTTCGGCGGCGCCGGCGGCTGAGGCCCGGGCTCCAGGGTGACCGTCTGGTCGAAGGGCACGACGATCTGCTGGCCGATATCCGACAGGGACATCGCGGCTTTCCCGCTCGCGAGCGGGTTCTGCGGTCGGCCGTCGGCGCCGAGCAGATCGGATTCCGTGAGGTAGGCCGTCAAGGTCACCTGGGCAGGCCCGCCGGCGGCGCTGATCACATGGGCCAGCTGCGCGCCGTCGACCGTCACGGTCTTGCCGCCCGGCACCAGCACCTCCATCGGGCCCAGCCAGCTGCCCGGGCCGGCTTCGTAGCGGTAAGTCTGCAGGGCGAAGCGCAGGTCCGTCGGCGCGCGCGCCGGAAGGTAGAGGCCCCGGCCGCTCCGATCCGCCTGCTGGTCGATGGTCAAGCCGAAGGCGGTGGGGACGTGGTGGTAGATCCAGCGGCTGGCCAGGACCCGCGAATGGTCCTGGGCATAGATGCGGCTGAACATGAAGCCCCAGAGCAGGGCGCCGCCGGCGACCAGCGTCGTCAGGGCGAGCGCGAGGCGCGGCGCCGGCCCGCGGCGGCCGGTCGGCCCGGCAAGGGTCGGTCCGGCAAGGGTCGGAGCACCTTCCACGGCGGGATCGCCATCCGCTGCCAGGGCAGCGTCGTCGCCGTCGGCGGCGTCGGCGGCGGCCTCGACGCCCTCGTCGGCCGCGGCGCCGCGCCGGTCGCGGAGCGCGACCAGGGCCGCGGCCGTCAACAGGATGAGCGTGGGGTAGATGGGCAGGAAGTAGCGCATGGTCTTGCCGAACTGCATCCCGTAGTAGCCCAGGACCATGGCCGACCACAGCGCGGGCGCCAGCAGCTCTGGCCGGCGGCCGCGCAGGAGCGCGGCGACGGCCCAGAACCAGGACAGGACGGCCGCCAGACCCAAGGGCAGGCCCATCCCCCATAGGACGATGTTCTGCAGCGGGAAGAGCCAGTCCCGGCGGCCGAACCATTGGTGGTTCGGCGGCCAGTCCACGCCGTAGCCCTGGACCAGGCGGCTCACCTCGCTGAGGTTGCCCGCCCAGCGCGGGTCCGGCAGCAGGTGCGGCTCCAGCGCCGCCGGCATCAGCCGCTCGACCTTGAACCACCATGCGGGGGCCTTGGCCGTGACCTCCGCGTAGCGCGAGGTGTTCGCCAGGACATTGGGCCAGCCGGGGCCGGCGAACATGTCAGGCTGGCAGAAGCGCAGCACGACGAAGGACGTGGCGCCCAGAACGGCGAGCGGCAGCAGCACGCGACGGGTGTCGAGCCAGTCGCCGCCTTCGCGCCAGGCGCGGTGGGCCAGCACGAGCACGGCCATGGGCGCCGCCGGCCACAAGGCGATCTTGCTGGCGAGCGCCATGCCCAGGGCGATCCCGGCCAGGCCGACGGCCAGGAAGCCGTCCCTCCGGCGCGCCGCGTCGACCGGCGGCGACCCGGTGGCGGCGCCGGGGAACAAGCCGTCCAGGGCGCGGACGAAGCCGTAGAGGAAGAGCAGGAAGAAGACGTTGGCCGGCACGTCCACGGTAAAGAAATGCGCCTGCTGGATGAAGAAGGCCGTGCCCGCGGCGAGGAAGGCGGCCAGGGCCCCCACCCGCTCGTCGACCAGCCGCCGGCCGATCAGGAAGATCAGGATCAGGCCCAGCCAGTCGTAGAGCATGTTCAGGTTGCGGCCGACCAGGTGCACGGCGGAGTAGTCGGTGGCCCCCAGGGCCTTGGCCACGAAGTAGGTGATGGTGATGGGCCAGGTGCCGTAGACATAGAAGCCATGTCCGGTGTTGCGGGGGTTGAGGGTCGACGTATCGGTGTCCAGGTAGCCCAGGAGGTCCTGCGGCGTCTGCAGGCTGCTGGCGACCATGGTCAGGAAGCGCTCGTCGGGATGCAGGTGCTGGTCGCCGTCCCAGTCCAGGCCGGAGAAGCGCAGCCAGAAGCCGAGGACCAGCGCGGCGACGAGCAGCCACTGCGCCGGGCGGATCCGCCGTGGCGGCGGAGGCGCGGGCGCCGCGACCGGGGCGAGGCTCGAGTCCATCAGGCTCATGGTGTCGCTCCCTGGCCGCGCGGCGGGACGAATACGGTCCAGAAGTCCTTGCCGGGGATGCGGGTCTTGTGCTCCGCGACGCGCGCCGCGGGAAAGAGCCCGGTGAGGGTATCGAGCTGGGCCGCGGCGAAGGGACCGCCGACGAGGTACAGCTTGGGCGCCGGATCGCCCAGGTGCGCCCGCGCGGCCGTGGCGGCATCCGACCAGTCGGCGTTCTGGCCACTGAGCAGGCCGGACCAGGTCGGTTGAGCCATCTGGTAGGCCAGGGCGCGATGGTCCCAGCCATGCTCCCAGCCCACGTAGTACACGTGATCGAAGTCGCCACCCAGTTCGTCCACGAAGCGGCGGGCTTCCGCGGCCCCTTCGGAGGTGGGATGGGTGCTCCCGTCGTAGTTGTCGCGGTACTCGACGAAGTAGCGCTGCCAGCCGCCAAAGGCCATCCAGGCCAGCAGTCCGGCGGAAGCGCCAGTCGCGGTGCCAGGCGCGTACCAGGACGATGGCCAGGCCGAGCAGGAAGAGGGCTCCGGCCACGGTGTCCAGGGCCGGTCGGCCCGGCGGGCTCTGGAACCAGGAGCTATCGGCGGTGAGGTTGAACATCCACAGCGCGCGCCGGACGTTGGGCCAGAGCTGCGTCTTGAGGTTCTGGTCCAGCACCTGGTCGAAGGCTTCCGGGCTCAGGGGCTCGTCGCCGACGAGCCGCGTGACCGCGCGGTGGTTGAAGTACTCGGCGTAGTCCTGGGAATAGCGCAGGATGGGCAGCAGCAGGACGAAGGCCAGGAGCAGGGCGGCCAGGAGGTGCCCCGGCAGGCCGACGGGCATCCATGCGCGCGCGGCACCCCGGCGCCGGTCGTGCAGCAGCTTGGCGACGATGAGGACCGGCACGAGCAGCAGGAAGGCCCGGTAGGCCGTGTAGCCGTAGACACCCAGGGCCATCGATGCGCCGAGCGCCAGCCAGTCGTTGCGCCGCCCGGTGCGCATGGCGCGCAGGAGCAGCCAGGCCACCACCGTTACCCACAGGGGCGCGAAGGCGATGCGCAAGCCGATGCGGGTGATCAGCAGGTGCCAGGGCGACACCGCCATCAGGAAGGCCGCGGTCAGGGCCAGTGCCGTCCCACCCAGTTCCCGGCCGAGGCGGTAGATGAGCGCCACGTTCAGCAGGCTGACCAGACCCATCGCCAGCTTCATGGTATGGAAGGAGATGGGCAGTCCCAAGGGGCCCATCAGGAAGGCCAGCCAGTAGAACTGCATGGCCTCCCGCCCGGCGTTGCCCGGCAGGAACACCGGGCGGAGACCCTGGTCCAGCATGCTGCGAACGTCGTTGAGCTTCTCGGTATGGTCGCTGGTCATCTCCGCCGGCACTTCGGCCAACAGGTGGAAGCGCATCCAGGCAGCCAGGGCGAGGATGGCCAGGAGCAGCCAGGTCCGGGGGCGACGGAGGGCGCCGATCCAGCCGCCGATCAGGTCCAGCGCCCCGCGCCCCGGCTCGCGTAGCGCGATCACCAGGACGGCGATGCCGGTCAGCCAGAGGAGCAGGCCCAGGGGCTGCAGGGTGGCGTTCAGGAACTGCGGCGCGGGGCGCAGCAAGGCGATGGGCGGCGGCGCGGCGCCGGTGCGCGACGAGAAGGCGACCGTCAGCAGCGCCAGGGCCAGACCAAGGGCGGCCAGCGGCCAGCCCGCGCCGCCCGCGGACCGCGTCGGCACCGCGGCCAGGGCGGGGTCGTCGACCGTCTCGGGCGCCAGAGCCTCCATGGCCACGGCGAAGACGAGGGCCCACACGAGAAGGAAGACGGTCGTCATGCCCAGCACGGGCGCCTTCTCCCCCACCGTCTGGGCCAGGACATCCAAGCGCAGCTGGGTGATCAGGGCCAGGCTCAGGCCGATGGCGCCCAGGGCGCAGGCCGCGGTCAGGCGCCAGGCGGGCACCGTGACCAGGCGCGGCAGCCAGAATCCGGCGTCCACGGGACGGCCGAGGCCTACAGCCAGGTCCGATCGACGCGCCCCCAGAACGGCGCGCCACCCCGCGGCTCCGGAAGGAACAGGAGACGCGGAACCGGGTGTGGTTGAACCAGGAACGGCGGAACCAGCCGCCTCCGCCCCCCGACCCAGGTCGTCCGCGGCGACCGATGCCGTCGCCGGGTCCGGGTCGCCGCCGTCGTCTGCCGCCGGATTCGCCGCCGCCTCGCCGTCAAGCCCGTCGGGCCGCGGCGCAGGTTCCGGCCGCAGCGCGGCGGCGAAGGCGGCCAGGCTGCGCCAGGCCTGGCCCAGGCGCGGCAGACCGTGGGCCAGGAGGCCCAGGCCGGCCGCGGCGGCCAGCAGCGGATCCCACCACAGGTCCGGCGCCTCGCGCCAGGCGGTGACGGCCCATCTTGCCAGGAGCAGGGCGAGCGCCAGGGCGCCAAAGGGGAGCACGAAGTCGGCCGGCGCCGGACCGTCGTCCGCGACGCCACGGTCGGCCGACGGGTCGGCGGCCGGTAGGATGTCCTGGCTCGTTTCGCCGTCGTCGCTGTCGGTGGAACCCGGTGCAGCGCCATCGGGTGCTGGGGGCCTGGCCGGCGAGTCTTCCGCCGGCGACGTCGATCCGGGCTGCTCGGCATGCTCCGGCTGCGGCTCGGCCGGCGCTTCCGGAAGCCGGACCGGAATGTTCGTCATGTCGGACGGCGTGGCGGAAGGCTCGGCCGGCGCTCCGGTCGGGTCGAGGGATTCAGGCCGTTCGGGCGGCAAGGGCGGCGGGCTGGCGCCGCGCGCGTCGATGTCGCTCATGCCGCCTCCCGAGGTTTGCGCAGTTTCAGGGCGATGATCAGGAAACTGTCCTCGGGCGTGGGTGGATCGGCATCGTTGCGCCGATCGAAGGCGTTGAGCACCCGGAGGCCCAGGTTCACCGGGTTGAGCGGCGAGCCCTGGTAGGGGTCAGCGTCCAGGCTGAAGCGGTCGGCGGCCTGCATCATCGAATCCGGCAGCAGGCCGCGGACCATCAGCTCCTTGCCCAGACCGTAGACCAGGTTGTGGATGAAAGGGAAGCAATGGTGCGTGTGGCATTCCAGGGCCTCCACCTCGAAGCCCTGGTCGCTGACCAGTCGCAGCAGGCCCTCCAGACTGTACAGCCGCACATGGTTGGCCCAGATGCCGGCCAGCGGACCCTGCTGGACATGCGTGCCCAGGCTCGCCTCCAGCGTCTTGTTGATGGGATCCCACCAGAAGGGGTAGTCGGCGTTGGGAGTGGTGAGCGCCAGGGTGCCGCCGGGGGCCAGCACGCGGTAGAGCTCGGCCAGGGCGCGCCCGTCGTCCGGGATATGCTCGATGACCTCGGAGAAGATGACCTTGTCGAAGCTGCCGTCGGCGAACGGGACGTGGTAGAGGTTGACGCAGGACACCGCGGCCCCGGGCACGACACGTCGAGCCAGCGGTAGCAGCGGGATGTCCAGCTCGATGCCGGTCGCGTCCGCCTCCGGATACAACGCGCGCAGGAAGTTGAGGTAGAAACCACGGCCGCATCCGGCATCCAGGATGCGGTCGCCGGGCTGGACATCGATGAAGCGGAACACCGCCTCGGCCCGCCGCTTGAAGGACATGTCGGCTTCGTTGGCCAGCATGCGCCTCAAGCGCTCAGGGTCGAATCGTGTGACGGGCGGCGCCGCGGCGGCGGGCATACGTTCCATGGCTGGCTCACGGGCGGGGGGCCGAAGGCCGGGCGGTTGGCGGCAGGCGAAGGCAGATTCTAATCGCAACCCGCGACCGGTTCCAGCGGGCCGCGATTCGGAGCGCCGCGATCGCGCACGGACGGCCGGTCACCGGAGCGTCGCACGCGATTCCACGCCGCCCCGCCGCAGCCCATTCAGTGTGGACGCGAGGGGGTTACATCCTCGGCCTCGAACTGGGTCGGGCTGAGCACACGCTGCCGGAGGTCGCCGCTGGACAGCCCCAGCATCCGCAGACCGATCGGGCCCAGCACCAGCAGCACGGCAATGGTGGCGGCGTGGACCACCAAGGCGTAGGCCAAGGCATCGTCGCCCGGCACCTGGGCCGCCACGTCGAGGCTCCAGACCACCGCCCATTGGAACACGCCCAGATAGCCCGGCGTGGACGGCAGGATGGCGGCGAAGGCCACGGCGCAGATCATGAACACGGCGGTGGTCGGCGAAAGGCCCAGGTGGAAGGACAGCATCACCAGCCAGTAGGCGAAGGCGCCGATCCCCCAGACGACCAGTGAGGCCGCCAGGCCGGCCAAGGCCCGCGAGGGCCGGCGGAGCGGCGACAGACCGTCGACCAGCCCGGACCAGGCGGCGCGCAGGCGGGCGCGGCGGCGCTCGGCAAGGCGCAGGACGGAAAGCAGCCGCTCCAGGGCGGCATCGGAGCGGTGCCCGATGGTGGCGAGGCTCGCCAGGCCGACGTAGCAGGCCAGGACGAAGCCGACCGTCAACCAGCGCAGCCCGTCGGCATGGGCCCAGGGACCGGGACCCAGCCGAGCCGCCAGGCGCTCGGCGGTGATGCCCGGCGCCACCCACGCCAGGAGCACCATCACCGCCAGGAGGTCCAGCGCGCGCTCCACCATCACCGTGGCCAGGGACTCGGCGAAGCCGGCCTTGGTATAACGCCCCACCGCCCAGGCCCGGATCGGGTCGCCCAGGCGCAGGGGGATCACGGTGCTGACGAGGTAGCCCACCGAGAGGGCGGCGAAGGTCTCGCGCCAGGGCGGCCGGGTGGCCCGATGAAACAGGAGGCGCCAGCGCCAGGTGCGCGCGACCTGGTCCAGGATCAACAGCAGCAGCGCCGGCAGCAGCCAGCGGTAGTCGGCCCGAGCCATGGCCGCGAGCAGATCCCGCGGGTCCACCTCGCGCGCGGCGAACCAGAAGGCGACCAGGCTCACCAGGATGCCCAGCCACAGCTGCCACGACCGTCCGCCCCTTGCCATCACGGTGGGGGATGATACGGGCGGCGGCGGCAAAAGCCAGTTCGCCCCCGAGCGCCGTCCGTCATCGCCGCGGCGGTCGAGCCTGCCCCGTCCCCGGCTGGTCGCTCAGCGCAGACCGACGCCGGTCCCCCGCGTCGTGGCGCCCGTTCGCCACCACAGGGTCGGCGCCTCGCCGCCGCGCAGCAGCAGCGCCGGAAGGTGGATCCTGACGGTGGCCGGTCCAGTGATGGTGGCGGTCGGGTCCGGCGGATCCGTGCTGCGCGCCGTGGCGGACACGGTGGCGGCGACGGTCGCCTCGGGGACGGCCGTGGCGCTCGCTCCGGCCGTCGGCCAGAGCTCGGGCGCGACGACCTCGATGTAGGGGATGGGGAAGGGGGCCGCGCCGCTCTGCCCCGCGTCGTCCCGCCAGGCGAGCCGGGCCTCGCTGCTCACCGGCTGCCGGCCGGTCCGCGTGGGGCGCAGGCGCAGACGGATGTCGATGGGCAGAATGCCGGCGGCCGGAAGCTCCCAGGACCAGGCGCCGGCGGGCGCCTCGCGCCCGGGGGGCAGGGCCGGAGCGACCACCGCGAGGTCATGCGGAATGCGGTTGACGACGGCGGCCTCGCGCACCTGCAGGCCGATCCACCGCTCACCGATGCGCTGGAAGATGGCCGGCAATTCAGCCGGGTCCTGGGGAAACCAGGCATCCGACGGGCTGGTGGCCGCCGCCTCCAGGATGGCCCGTTCAGGATCGCGTCCGAGCCCGACCGCAGCCACGTAGACCCCCTCCTGGCGCAGGGCGGCGGCCTCGCGGACCACCGCCGCGGCGCCGCTTTCGTTGCGGCCGTCGGTGAGGAGAACCAGGGCGCGCAGGTGCGGCCGATCGCCCAGGCGCCGCAGCTGCTTGCGGCCCTCGGCCAGACCGGCGCCGATATTGGTGTCGCCGCCGGCGGGTCTGGTCGACGCGCGAGGCTTCGTTGAAGGTCACCAGGGTCGCCCAATCCTGGCCGGCCCGCAAATGCTCCACGAGGAGCAGGGCGCCCTCGCGAGCCTTGCCGATGGCGTTTCCGCGCAGCATGGAGCTGGAGCGGTCGATGACCAGGGCCATCGCCAGGGGCATCCGCGTCGCCCGGCAGTCCAGCGACAGGCGCAGGGTCACGGTGACGTCGCGGCCCAGGGGCAGCCGCTCGGGCTCGGCCCATTGGTCCACCGTCGGGCGGCAGGCCGAACCCTCCGCCGCCGCCGGACCGGAATGCGGCAGGGCCTCCGCGGCGACCAGCGACAGGAACAGGGCGACCGTCGGGAGCCGGGCACTCCGGGCAAGACGCCGTGCGCGGTGGGTGTTCATGCCACCATCGACGCGGCCGGAATCGCCGTCCTTACGCCGCCCGGCGGCCTGCCATGCGCGCCGCCGCCGAAGCGAGCGCCGCCGGCACGGCTCATGGCGGACCCGCGGTGGCAGCGGGCGCGGGACGGTACAGGTAGGTGTAGGACCAGCGCAGGGCGGCCTCGCGCTCGGCTTCGGAGACGGCGCGCAATCCGGCATGAGGGCCTTCGGCCAGCGCGGAGAGCGCATCATCGAAGCTGGCGGCGGCGCGCGAGGCGCGATCCAGCCTGGTGGCCGCCGCCGCGGCGTCCGAGCCGCCATGGCAGGCGGCGCAATGCGCCGCGAAGCGCGCCTCGTCGCCCGCCTTCGGCCCAAGTGCCCTTGACCAGGCCAGGAAGGCAAGGTCCCAGGTCTCGCGCGGTTCGAGCTGGAAGGCCCAGGAGGGC
>JBGAUA010000108.1:5657-12408 GCA_044228875.1 Anaerolineae bacterium | reverse complement strand
AGAACGCGCGCCCCTTCGTTGTGCTGGCGAATCCAGTTCTGCGCCTCGGACAACATGCCGCCCGTGCCGCAGGCGCAGTCGTAGAGCAGGTAGGTGCCCGACTTGATCTGCTCCTCGATCGGCAGGAACACCAGGTTGGCCATCAGACGCACCGCGTCGCGCGGCGTCCAATGCTCGCCCGCCTCCTCGTTGTTCTCCTCGTTGAACTTGCGCACCAGTTCCTCGAAGACCGTGCCCATCGCGTGGTTGTCGATGCCGGCCGGCGAGAGGTCGATCCCCGGGTCCAGGAACTTGCCGATCAAGGTGCCGATCGCGTCGGCCCGCGACAAGGTCGTCAACTGGTTGCGGAACTTGAAGTTCTCCAGGATGTCCTGGACGTTCGGCGAGAAGCCGTCGAGGTAGTCCTCGAAGTCGGCCAGCAGCTGTTGCTGGCTGCCGCGGGACTTCAGGTCGCGCAGGGTGAAGGCCGAGGTGTTGTAGAAGGCCTGGCCCGCGGCGTCACAGAGCGCGGCGCGCTGCTCCGTGATGCGCGCCTCGTCGAGCGTCTTCTTGGCAGCCAGCACCTGCCCCTTCGTCGGCTCCAGCACCGCGTCCATGCGGCGGATGACGCACATCGGCAGGATCACATCCGGGTACTTGCCGCGCTTGAACAGGTCGCGAAGCACGTCGTCGGCGATGCCCCAGATGAAGGAGACGATCTTGTTGTGCGTTGCCTGGTCCACGGGTCTGTTGGCTCCAGAGTCATCAGGCGCGCGCGCCGGCGATGGCTACAGCGCAGGGAACAGGTGGGCGACCGACGGCGCTATCAGGCGCCGGCAAGTATCCGCCAGGGCCGCTTGCCTGTCAATCCGATCGGCGCGCCCAGACGCCCAGGGCGCAGGACATCCGTCAGCGCCCGTCGCAGCGCAGCGGATACGCCCGCGCCAGACCCGCCCGGTCCTCGCGCAGGTGCAGGGCGGTCAGGCGGACGCCCTCGCGCTCCAGGTTCTCGCCCAGCCGGCGGCGGAGCGCGGCCGTCGCGCCCGGGGCCACCAGCTCCACGGCCACGCCGCCCTCGTGGGCCCAGAAGCCGCAGCGGGCCGGCAGAGGGATCTCGTCCAGATCCTCGATGGCCTCCAGGATCTGGCGGGGGAAGGTCCAGCCGCCGTCCTCGTGGCGCAGGCTCAGGGCGCGCTTGCCCAGCATCGGGCCGCTGGCCGGCTCCGGCCAGCCGCAGGTCGTCGGGCCCTCGAGCATGCGGAAGCAGTCTTCCGAGTCGTAGCGCAGCAGCAGCGTCGTCTCGCGCAGCGGGGGCAGGACCGTGGCCACCAGGTTGGCCACCGCGCCCGGGGCCGCCGGTTCGCCGCTGTCCGGGTCCAGGAACTCCCAGTGGGCGTTGGGGCCGAAGTGCAGGTGGCCCTCCTGGCACATCATCGCGTTGCCCGAGCCCCAGAGCTCCGAGGAGCCGTAGACATCGTAGACCGGCATGTCGCCGAAGACCGCCGCGCAGCGGCGGCGCAGGCCCCGCGTGGCCAGCTCGCCGCCCATGTTCAGGAAGCGCAGGCCGAAGTCCGCCGGCCCCAGACCGCGGCGGCGGGCCGCCTCCACCAGCAGGCCCCAGTAGGAGGGGAAGGCGATCATCACCGACGGCCGCATCCGGCCGCTGCCGCGGCGGTGCGCCGTCGTCATCTGGTCCAGGGTGCTGTCCGGGCTGTGCATGCGGCCCCAGATCGTGGGGTCGCCGAAGATCTGGTTGCTGCGCCCGTTCACCGTCATCGACAGGAACTGCGTGCTGTCGCCCGTGAACAGGTAGATGTCCTCGTCCAGCTCCGGACCCAGGAGGGCGATGATGTTGGTCATCAGCGCCGTCGCCTCGAACTCCCGGTCGGACCACCACAGGCCGATCGGCTGCCCGCCCGAGGTGCCCCCCGTATAGGAGCAGAACATCGGCTCCGCGTCCGCCGCCACGAAGTCCGCCAGCCGATCGCGCAGATGCACCTTGGGCGTCAGCGGGATCCGCGGGATGTCCTCCCAGGCCAGGCGCTCCGGATCCAGCCCGATACCCTCGAAGACCTCGGCGTAGTACGCCGTCGCGCGGGCGGCATGCGCCGCCACGCGCCGGAAGCGGCGCAGACGCCCCGCCAGGCGATCGCCCTCCACCGCCGGCGGCCGGTTCGTCAGCACCGGCTGCGTCCCCGCGGCGAACTGCGCCTTCAAGTGCGTCACCACCGCGCGCAGCGCCTCGAGCGGCGCCGGGACGCCCTCGATGACCATGTCCCAGTAGGCGCGCTCAGCAGCCGCGATGTCCATGCCTACCTCCACGCCGCCGGCCCGGATCAGCCGACCAGGCGGATTGTACCGACGAATGGACCAGGCGCACCAGCAGCCATGCCGTCAGCCCTCGAACTGGACGTTGCCTTGGCCCGCTTCCGCGATCCTGACGAGGTCCTTTGTCGGCCGGTCATTCATACCCGCGAAGACCAACCGAACACCCCAGTCAGACGAGGCGGCGGCGATCGTCACGAGGTCGTCGGTGGGGCGACCGGCAGCATCGAGCGTGAACCCGCCACCGGCGGTAGCGATGCGCACGAGATCCTCAGTGGACCTACCCTGGAAAGACATGGTTCCTCCTAGCGTATCAGGCATGATCGGCGGCCCGAGCCTCGCATCAGTCTAGCGCTGACGCCGTCCGCTCGATGCCTGTCTTCGACACCGGCGCCGGCAGGACTCGCTCCGCCGACTCCCTGTCTCGTATGCGCTTCAACGCCAGGAGCCAACCCACCGGCTCGCGCTCAGCCCTGAACAGGCGATCCGAACCAGGTGGTCAGGGCAGCGCCCAGGCCCTCGTCCGTACCCGCTCCCACCCAGGCCACGTGGCCGTCCGGACGGACCAGCACGGCGGCCGGCGCGGCGACCACGCCGAGCACCGGGAGCTCCCACGCGCCGGCGTAGCGCGCGTCCACCAGACCACGCGATGTCGAGAGCGCCGGGCTCACCCAGGTTCAGCAGCACCGGTCGGGCCTGGTGCAGCAGGGTGAACACCCGCCGGGGGCCGCTCTCGGTGACCAGGTCGAGATCCGGCATGCGGCGCCCCAAAAGCGGATGTCCCGCACCGAGGTCGTAGCGGATGTCCAGGCCCGACATCAGCCCGGCATAGCGCCTGCGCGGCTCGTCCATCGAGAACAGGTCGGTGAGCGTCTCGCGCAAGGCCTGCATCCGTTCGTCGCCGCGGTTGGCCGCCGTCTGCGCCATGGTGGTCCTGAGCACGCGCGCGGCGATCGGATGCCGCTCGGCCTGGTAGCTGTCGAGCAGGCTCTCCGACGACCTGCCCTTCACCACCTGGGCCAGCTTCCATCCCAGGTTCACGGCGTCCTGGACGCCCATGTTGAGCCCTTGTCCGCCGGCCGGGGAGTGCACATGCGCCGCGTCGCCGGCCAGGAGCACCCGTCCGGCGCGGTAGGAAGCCGCCTGCCGGGTCGCATCGGTGAACCGCGAGAGGAAGGTGACGTTGTGCACACCGTAGTCGGTCCCGTAGACGGCGATCAAGGCGTCGCGCAGAGCGTCCAGGGTCGGCTCGTGGCCGGTATGGACGTCCGACTCGATCAACACCGCCCGGACCCGCTTCCCGTCCTCCATCCTGCCGAGGCCATTGATGCCCCGGTCGCCACGGCGGATGCCCAGCTCGGGCTCCTCGGCCATCTCGACTTCGGCGATGAGGTAGCTGACGGACGCCTCCCAGCCCGGGAAGTCGATACCGGCCTGCTTGCGGACCAGGCTGCGCCCGCCGTCGCAGCCGACGAGGTACTGCGCCCGGAGCGAAGGGCCGTCGGACATCGAAAGGTCGACGCCCGTGTCATCCTGCGCAAAGCCCGTCACCTCGCGTTGGCGATAGATCGGCACCGCCAGCTCCTCGACCCAGTCGGCGAGGATGCGCTCGATGGCTTCCTGCCACAGCGCGAGCCCGTAGTTGTGGCGCGTCGGGAAGTCGCTGATGTCGAGCGTGTTGAACGCGAAGCCCGCGACCTGCATGGCCTTCCCCTGCGCGAGGAAGCGATCCGCGATCCCCCGCTGATCGAGGATCTCGATCGTGCGCGCATGCAGCCCGCCCGCCCGCGAACCGGCCAGGGCCTGATCGGCACGCCGCTCGACGAGGGCGACGTCGACCCCCGCCAAGGCCAGTTCGGCCGCCAGCATCAGCCCCGTCGGGCCGGCTCCCGCGATCAGCACCGCGTGTTGCGTCGCCGTTCCCGTCCTTGCCGCGTCGTCGTTCATGTCGATCCTGTCGCTCCGGTATCTGCTCGCCGATGACTGGGGAACGCTGCGGCCAGGCCCGAAGGCCTGCTTCAGGACAAGATCCGCTCCGCCGCCGCCAACCCGCTCAGCCAGGCCCCGTGCACCGTCGCCGGGTACTGCGGGTGACAATGCTCGCCCGCCAGCAGCAGCCGCGGGCCGGCCGGGGTGGCCAGCAGCCGGTGGTCCTTGGCGCTGGCCCCCGGTGGGCGGTAGGAGTAGCTGCCCCGGGACCACGGGTCGCGGCCCCAGGAGGAGCGCTGCCAGGCCACCGGGTCGGGCAGGTCGGGGCCCAGGATGCGGCGCAAGGAGGCCATGCAATCGGCGACGGCGCGCCCCTCGTCCATCTCCTCGGCGCGGCGTCCGAAGTCGCCGGCGTTGAAGGCCAGGATCAGGGGCTGGCCCGTCTGCGGGGCCAGGTTCACGAAGGCCGTCCACTCGCCGGGCCGCGGGCCCAGGGCGCCCAGCCAATGGGCCCGCTCGCCCCAGCGCACGCGGTCGAAGCGCAGCCAGAGCTTGGACAGCACGCCCATGCCCAAGTGGCCGATGGCCTGCCGGTGGGCCTCCGGCAGGGGCGGGTCGAAGGTGACCGCACCGGCCTTGAGCACCCCCAAGGGCAGGGTGACCACCGCCTGATCGGCGCGGAAGACCCCGCCCGGTCCGCTCACCGTCACCCCGCCGCTCTCGTGCTCGACGCGCGTGACCGGCTGCCCCAGGTGAACATCCAGATCGGCGGCCACCCGCTCCAGGAGCCTGCCGTAGCCCTCTGGCAGCAGCAGGTTCTCGCCACCCAGGGCCTCGTCGTCATCCCAGTACCAGGCCGAGAGGTCCTTCGGCGCCGCCGCGTACTCCAGCGACACCGCGAAGTCCAGGGCCCAGTCCAGGGCCTGCCGATCCGCGGCCGACAGGTCGAGACCTTCCAGTGCCTCGGCTACCGCTCGGTCCAGAGAGGCGTCGCGGTCCCATTCCTCGGCTGCCGCCGCGGCCCGCTCCAGGACCTCCTCGTAGCCGTCGTAGATCGCTTCCAGCCGGCCCTCCGACAGGCGGCGCCCGTCGGCATCCACGACCATGGCTGCTTCTTCGTCCGTCGCCACCGTGTGCGCGCCGAGGCGCTCGGCCATGGCCGTCATCGGGTTGCCGGCGGAGCCCTGGATCCAGGAAGCGCCCATGTCAACCGGCAGCTCTGGCCAGGCCCGGCTGGTATGCACCCGCCCGCCCACACGGTCACGGGCCTCCAGCAGCAACACCCGCCGCCCCGCCTGCTTCAGGCGCTGCGCCGCCGCCAGCCCCGCGGCCCCCGCCCCCACGACGATGACATCGACCGCGGGGACGTCGGTCTTCTGCCCGGCCGTCTCGCTCAGACCTTGGGAAGCCATCGTCGCAGCCTCCTCCGCCGCATCCTCCGGTCCTCCGGCGGGGGGCGCCGCGGGCTCCTCATCGGCGGAGCAGCCGACGGCCGTCCCACCCAGTCCCAGGCCCAGCAGACCCAGGAAGGCCCGGCGGCTGCGCCTGCTGTTCGACGAAGCGCCTGCCGCCACTGTTCCTGCCCCCTCCTTGGCCATCGTCGAACCGTCGTCGCCTCCGTCAGCCCTTCAGCGTGTGCGCCGCACCCGGAAGGCCACCTGCTTGTTGCCCCAGCGGCCGAAGTCCGCCGTGCTCAGGCTCAGCGGCGCCGGGCTGTTGGCGCAGAGCTGGTAGCCGGCGGGCGGGGTGAAGGACACCGACGTCGTCCGCCGCGTGGGCAGGAGGAAGTAGGCGCCGCCCAGGCGGCTGGTGGTGGCCCGCAGCAGCTCGCCGCCCGTGTTCACGTCGATGCGCTGACCGGCCAGCCAGCTGTCCACCCCCGACTGGAAGCGGCCGTCGCAGCGCGCGTCCACGTAGGTCTCCACCCGCAGGCGGCCGCAGGGCTCGCCGCTGGGACAGAAGACGTTGCGGTCGCCCGAAGGCGGGAGCGTGGGCAGGGGCGTGGGCGTGGCCGTCGCCGTCACCCGCGGCGTCGCCGAGGGCTGCGCCGTCACCACCACCGTGCGCGGCCGGCTCCACAGGCGCAGGTTGTCCACGAAGATGCCCTGGCCGTTCTGGACGCCCGGCTGGTTGGAATGGCTGATGAAGAGCAGCTCCAGGTCCACGACCTTGCCGCTGAGGTCCGCTTTCCAGCGCGGATCCTCTTCGTCCCGGGCGTTCAGCAGGTCCACGCGCTGGTCGCGGGCCCAGGCCTTCAGGTCGCCCGTGAACGAGCGCAGCGGGCGCCGCGTCGGCGCCGGCACGCCCGGCTGGCGCTCCAGGTAGTTGACCACCAGGCCTTCGTGCGGTTCGGCGTCGGCCCAGATGTCCAGCCGCAGCTGCAACTCGGACAGCCCCTGCTGGGCGCCCAGGTCCAGCTCGAGAAGGTCGAGGACATGCCCTCCATCGTCAGCTACGGCGTCATGTCGACCCCGGCCGTGGTCATCGACGGCGTGGTCGTGCACAGCGGCGGCGTGCC
>JBGAUA010000108.1:0-5647 GCA_044228875.1 Anaerolineae bacterium | reverse complement strand
GTCAGCTCCGGGTAGCGCGCCCCGCAAGCATGGCCGCCGCCCTGCGGCCCGCCGCAGATGGGGCAGAGCGAGCGAACGCCGCCGCCCGCCTGGCAGACGCTGGTGGCCCAGAAGTAGCCCGCGCCCGGCGCCGCCCAGAGGTCCGTGAGGGTCGTCGGCAGCCAGGTGAGGATGGGCGCCGCCGGCGCGCCGCCCGGCCAGCCGCCGCGCTCGAAGTCCTCCAGCAGGCGGTCGACGGGCTGCTGCTGAGGCGTGTCGGACTGCCCGGCCGCGTCCGCCGCGACGGCCGGAACCGCGAGGGGCGCGGGCAGGGCCGCCAGGCCGGCGCGCAGATCGGGGGTCGTGAGGCGCGGCAGCGCCCCATCCGCATCCGCCGCGCTGTCCGCCGCGGCCGGGCCTCCGGCGAAGCCGAGCGCCGCCAAGGCCAGCACACCTACGGTGAGGACAGAGCGCGCAACGCGCAGCAATCGATGGTTCATGGCCCATACCTCGCAGATCCAAAGGCGGGGCTGGCTCTACGGAGCGCCCCAGATGCGCTTAGTTTAACGGAGAGCGCCGTAAGATTCAAGTAACCCCACAGACCCCGCCCCTACCCGACCACCGTCATGGCACCGCCTCCGTCGGAAAGCTGATCACCGTCGGCTCCTGGGGCGGACCCACCGTCGGGCGCGGCGCCAGGGTCGGCTCCTCCGGCGGAGCATCCGTAGGCAGCACGAAGGTGGGACGCGGGACCAGGGTCGGCCGCGGGGCCAGGGTCGCCGGCGCGGGTGAAGGCTTGGCCGTCTCCCGCGGCGCGGCCGTCGTGGCCGTGCGCGTGGCGCCGGCTTCCGCCGTGGCGGTGGCCGTTGTGGTGGTCGGCGTCGCCGCGGAACCTGTGGTGGCCGTCGCCGTCGCCGTGGCGGTGGCCAAGACCGCGAGGTTCACCCGCACCCGCGCCTCGTGGGCATGACCGTCGGCATCGCGGGCGACCAGGCGCAGGGTGTAGCCTCCCGGCGGCAGGCCCTCGGTGTCCCAGACGCCCAGCTCGCCGTCCTCCACCGCCTCGTCGTCGCGCCGGATGCGGTTGAAGCCGTCGGGATCCCAGCCCTCGCCCCAGCTCAACTCGTAGCGGTCCAGCTCCGGCACGAGCACCGTGCCCAGCACCGGCACCTCGCCCGCCACCGTCGCCCCCTCCGCCGGGCTGCCGATCTCCACCCGCGCCGCGAAGGCATAGCGATCGCTGCTGCCCTCCGGCGGCTGCGCGATGCCATGGGCCGCCGCCCAGGCGCGCCAGGCCTTGGGGTCCGCCCAACCCTCGGCCAGCGGGTAGACCTTGTAGGTCCGCTCCTCCACCTCGTCCTCGGGCGTGTGCTCGCTCGCCAGCAGGCCCGTGGCGCGGTCGATGCGCAGCACCTGCCACAGGTCCTTGTCCGCGCCCAGGGGCGGGCGATCGACGGCGAAGAACCAGGTCGCGCGCTCCGGACAGGCCCGGCTGGGCCGCGTGCCCGTGTCGCGACAGATCTCAAAGGGCTGCGTCCCCTCCGGTGCCGCGAAGGGCTGCGCCGGCAGGCCCTCGTGCGCCGCCAGCATGAAGTCGTGCCAGATGGGGCCGGCCCCGGTCACGCCGCTGATGCCCTGCATCGCCGTGTTGTCGGCGTTGCCCACCCAGACCCCGGTCACGAGCTGCGGGGTGTAGCCCACCGTCAGGTTGTCGCGGTAGTCGTTGGTGGTGCCCGTCTTCACCGCCGCCGGCCGGTCCAGCTCCAGCACGTTGCCCGCGCCGAAGGCGGGGACGCGGGCGGCGTTGTCCGACAGCATGTCGGAGATGAGGAAAGCCTCCGCCGGCTCCACCACCTGCTCGCGTCCGGCGTCCAAGGCCTCGGGAGCCAGGCAGGGCTTGTCCGTACCCGCCTCGCAGACAACAGCGCCTGCGGAATCAACGATCTTCAGCACGGCCACCGGCGGCGTGCGCCGGCCTCCGGCCGCCAGGGCGGCGAAGGCGGCCGTGTTCTCCATGAGCGGCACCTCGCCGGCGCCCAGGGCCAGGCTCAGGCCGTAGTCGCGGCGCGTCAGGGTGGTCACGCCCAGCGCCGCCAGCTGGTCCTGGAAGGCCTCCACCCCCACCGCCTGCAGGGCGGCCACCGCCGGGATGTTGTAGCTGTTGGCCAGGGCCGTGCGCATCGTGACCATGCCATGCTCCTGGCCGTCGTAGTTCGTCGGCACGTAGGGCGGGTTGGCCCCGTCCGGGAACTCCGTCCGGATGTCCGCCAGCAGGGTGCCCGGCGTCCAGCGTGTCCGCTGCGAGCGGAAGGCCGCCAGGTAGACGAAAGGCTTGAGCGAGCTGCCCGGCTGGCGGGGGGCCAGGGCCATGTTCACCTGGCCGGCGATGGCCTCGTCGTTCCAGTCCTTGCTGCCCACGAAGGCGCGGACGGCGCCGGTATCAGGCTCCATGGCCACCAGGGCGCCGTTGCCCACATTGCGGGCCGCCAGGGCGTTCACCTTCTCCGCCACGATCCGCTCGGCGGCGTCCTGCAGGCGGCGGTCCAGGGTGGTGGTGACCGTGAGGCCCTTGGTGTCCAGGGCCGCCGGGTCGGCGGTGATGGCCTCCACCTGCTGGCGCACCAGGGAGACGAAGTGCGGCGCGGCCATGCTCACCCGCCAGGGCTGGAAGCTCAAGCCTTCGCCCTCGGCCTTGGCCGCGTCGGCCTGCGCCTGGTCGATGTTGCCCGCCTCCACCATCAGGTCCAGCACCACCTTCTGCCGGCCCAGGGCCCGGTCCGGGTTGCTGTAGGGGTCGTACCAGGCGGGGGCCTGGGGCAGACCGGCGATCAGGGCCGCCTCGGCCAGGCTCAGGTCGCGGGCCGACTTGCCGAAGAAGGTCTGCGCGGCGCTCTCGCAGCCGTAGGCCAGGCTGCCGTAGAAGATCTCGTTGAGGTACAGCTCCAGGATCTCGTCCTTGCTGTAGCGGCGGCTGATCTCCGCGGCCAGCACCGCTTCCTTCAGCTTGCGGCTGAGGGTGCGCTCGGGGGTGAGCAGGATGCGCTTGACCAGCTGCTGGGTGATGGTGCTGCCCCCCGACACCAGCTCTCGCTCCTGCACGGCGTACCACATGGCCCGCAGGATGGCCACGGGGTCCACGCCCTTGTGCTGGTAGAAGTTGCGGTCCTCGGTAGCCACCGTGGCCTGCAGCAGGAAGGGCGAGATCTCCGAGAGCGGCACGACGTCGCGCCGCCCCTGGTTGGCGTCGAAGGCTTCGGCCAGGGGCTGGCCGTCCTTGTCGAGGATGCGGCTGCTGCGGAAGGTGGCCGCACGGGCGCGCAGTTCCTCCGGCGCGGGCAGGGAGCCGGCAAAGCGCAGGTAGACCAGCCCCGCGCTGCCGACGCCCACGGCCACCAGGCCGGCGATGGCGATCGCGGCGGCGGCCACCACGCAGGAGACCGAGCCGCTGGCGGCGCGGGGCAGGAGGCCGAAGCGGCGGGCGGGCGGCACGGGCCCGGGCGAGGCGGGGCCGGGCGAAGCGGGCGACGGCGACTGGGGGGATGAGACCATGAGCGGGGACTCCGTGACTGGGGACGAGGATGGGCTCCGGCGCTCGTCGCGCCAGGGTCAGGGGATGATGGCGATAATTATGCCATTCGTATGAGTAAACACCGCGACGACGATGAAGTTGCGCTCCGACCCACGTTTCGCCGTCCACATTCCTATTGCCGACGGTGTCTTTCGTAGGGGCGGGTCTGCCGGGCGTGAACGCCCCGCCTCCACCGTCCTACCGGCGACCCGGCTGGCTCGCCCTGGGTTCGCGTAGACCGCGGGCGAGCCAGCCGGGTCGCGCCATCATGGGCGCGGCGCATCCAAACGCCCGGCAGACCCGCCCCTACGTGGGGCAATGGGTTCGCACGAATCCAGGGCGATCCGGCAGACCCGCCCCCACCCTAGCGCCGCGTCGCCACCCCGCACACCCCCGCCACGAACAGGTCCAGCGCCAGGCCCGCGTCGATCTTGCCCGTCTTCACCTGGGTGTCGATGTCGCGCAGGCGGCGCATGGCCGCCTCCAGGAAGCGGGTGTTGAAGCGCCGCGCCTGGCCCTGCAGCTTGGGCACCAGGAAGGGCGCCACGCCCAGGGCGGAACGGATCTCCCCACCGGGGACGCCTTCGGCCTGCAGGGCATGGAGCATCAGGAGCATGCGGAACTGCCGCACCACCAGAGCGAGGATGCGCAGCGGCGGCTCGCCCTGCACCTGGTACTTGTGCAGGATGCCGATGGCCTGGCGCCCGTTGCGCTCCGCCAGGGCGTCCACGAACACGAAGATGCTCTCCAGGTTGATGCTGGTCACCAGCTGGGCCACGTCGGCCGCCGTCACCGGGCGGCCGTCGGCCCAGGTGATGAGCTTGAGCAGCTCCTGGTCGGCGGTACCCAGGTCCACGGAGCGGTCCCGGGTGAGCGCATCCGCCAGGGCGACGGCCGCCGCCGGCTCCATCGCGCCACCGTGATCCGTCGCGCGGCGGCGGAGCCAGGCCGGCAGTTCGGCGGCCTTGGGCGCTTCGAAGGCGCGGATCTCCGCGGCCTGGGCCGCCTGCGGCTGGGCGGCACGCCAGGCGGTGAGGGCCTTGAGGAGCGGGTTGGCCGGGCTGAGGTTGCCCTCCACGTGCACCAGCACGGTGCTCGGCGGCAGCCGGCCCCAGAGCAGGGTGAGACCCTCGGTGAGCGACTTGTTGGCCCCCTTCTCCGCCGCCTGGCCCTCGCCGCGCGCCGCCAGGCCGCGAACCAGCACCAATCGATGCTCGCCCATGAAGGGCAGGGCCTCGGTGGCCGCCTGCAGCTCACCCAGCTTCAGACCGCGGCCGTCCAGACGGGTCTCGTTGAAGGCCGCCATGCTGTCGTCGGCAAGCACCGCGGCGCGCAGCTGCTCCAGGGCCAGCTGCAGGGAGAAGAGGTCAGGGCCGTGGTAGAGGTGGATCAAGGCGTCAGGCCGGCGCCAGCCGCCCCACGTGCGCCGCGATCCGCTCCAGCGCCCGGTCGATGTTGGCCACCGAGTTGGCGTAGGACAGGCGCAGGTAGCCCTTGCCGTGGCTGCCGAAGGCCGTGCCCGGCAGCACCGCCACGCCCGCCTCCTGCAGCAGGCCGTCGGCCAGCGCCTGCTCCCCGATGCCCAGGTCGCTGACGTTGGGGAAAGCGTAGAAGGCGCCCTCCGGCAGCACGCAGCGGATGCCGGGGATGGCGTTCAGCCCGGCGACGATGCGGTCGCGGCGCCCCAGGAAGGCCTCCACCATGTGGTCCACGTCGGTCTGTGGGCCGCGCAGGGCCTCGATGCCCGCCATCTGCGTGGCGGCGTTGACGCAGCTGGTGGCGTTGATCTGCAGCTGGGTGACCGCCTTGGCCAGGGCCTCGGGCATGACGCCGTAGCCCAGGCGCCAGCCGGTCATGGCGTAGGTCTTGGAGAAGCCGTCCAGGATGATGGTGCGCTCCAGCATTCCCGGCTCGCTGGCGATGGAGTGGTGTTGCCCCAC
Organism: Anaerolineae bacterium; assembly: GCA_044228875.1. GTDB lineage: Bacteria > Chloroflexota > Anaerolineae > Epilineales > Epilineaceae > Epilinea. The sequence continues at coordinate 160 of JBGAUA010000108.1, read as the reverse complement.
GTAGAGCATCCGCGAATAGATCTCGTCGGACAGCACCATCACCCGCGGCCAGTCCGCCAGCAGTCGGGCGATGGCCGCGATCTGGTCCTGGTGCAGCACCCCGCCGGTGGGGTTGGAGGGCGAGTTGAGGATGACCAGACGGGTCTTGTCCGAGAGGCTG
>JBGAUA010000107.1:0-12422 GCA_044228875.1 Anaerolineae bacterium | reverse complement strand
GGGGGTCGGGGTTAGCTAACACTCCATGTCGAAGTTACTGAGTGTGGACGTCCTGCTTAGCTAACCTGCGGCGGCCCGCTACAGCGGGACAGCCGGCGTCGCTTGGCACATGGAGACGACCGGAAGGCCGACGTCTGGCGTCATGACGTCGTGCGGTAGAGAGCGACGACTGCAATGGGAGCGGCGCAGTTCTGTTGGACACATCGGGCCATCTAAAGGACATGCGCCAATCGTGTCCTTTATGCCGCTACTTCTGGATCCGTGGCAGCAAGACGGCATACGCGGGCTGCGGAGAAGCACCCCATGCAGGATCAAAGTCAGCGCCCACGTCGTTGGTCAGGCGGGTCTCGCCACTGCCGTCGGCAGCCATGATGTAGATATCCATGTTGCGGTCCCGTTCAATGCGGAAGACGATGCGCTTGCCATCCGGCGACCAAGCCGGCTCCTCCTCATACGTCGTGTTGTTGGTCAGGAGGGTCTGGCCGCTCCCATCAGCATTCATGACGGTGATCTCCCACTCCAGGCGCAGGGGAGTCGTCCTCGGACTCGTGAACAAAATGCGCTTGCCGTCGGGCGACCAGCTCGGATAAAGTGCACTGCTATCGGTGAGGCGAACCTGGTTGCTCCCATCGGCATTCATGACATAGACGTCGGGGCTGTTGGTGCGATTGTTGGTGAAACTGATCATCCGACCGTCAGGCGACCAGTCGGGGTAGTCGTCCATGTCATCGTTGTGGGTCAGTGGGCTCTCGCCACTGCCGTCGGCGTTGACGACATAGATATCCTGGTCGCCGTCGCGGGTGCTGACAAACAAGATCCGCTGGCCATCGGGCGACCAGGCCAAGGTGGTTCCACTCACTTGGCTGTTGGTGGTCAGACGGGTCCGGCCGCTCCCATCGGCATTCATGACGTAGATCTCGTCACTGCCGTCGAGGTTGCTTCGGAAGATGATGCGGCGGCCATCGGGCGACCACTCCGGCGCATCCTCGCGGGCCGACGTGTTGGTCAGTCGAGTCTGGCCGCTTCCGTCGGTGTGCATGACGTAGATCTCTGCGTTGCCATCGCGGTAGCTCACGAAGGCGATCGTTCCTTCGTCAGACGCCCAACGCCATGCCGGGTGACCGTCGACCGCCGCCTGATGGGTGAGGCGGAGCTGGTCGCTGCCATCGGCAGCCATGGTGAAGATCTCGTGGTTGCCGTCGCGGTTACTGAAGAAGGCGATGCGCTTGGCGTCCGGAGACCAGACCGGCTGGAAGTCATCGGCCTGGTTCCTGGTCAAGCGAGTCTGGCCGGTGCCGTCGACGTTCATCACATAGATCTCGTGGTTGCCATCACGGTAACTTCGGAAGGCGATGCGCTGGCCGTTGGGTGACCAGGCCGGCTCGGCATCATCCGCGGCGATCTGGGTCAGGCGGTTGGGGCTGGAGCCGTCGGCGTTCATCACATAGATCTCGTAGTTGCCATCGCGATTGCTGTGGAAGGCAATCCTGCGGCCATCAGGCGACCACATCGGCTTCGCGTCGCCGGCCGTGCTATCGGTCAGTCGGGTCTGACCGGTCCCGTCCGCGTTCATCGCGTAGATCTCGCTGTTGCCGTCGCGCAGGCTGGCAAAGACGAGCTGCCTGCCATTGGGCGACCAGGCCGGCTCGTAATCCACCGCTGCATTGCTGGTCAGTCGGGTCTGGCCGCTCCCGTCGGCGTTCATCACGTAGATGTCTTCATTGCCGTCGCGGGTACTGACAAAAGCGATCTGCCGGCCACTGGGCGACCAGGCCGGATGAAAATCCTCCGCCGCGTTCTTGGTGAGGCGGGTCTGGTCGCTGCCGTTGGCCTTCATGACATAGATCTCGGAGTTGCCGTCTCGGTTGCTGGTGAAGGCGATGTCACCTTGAGCCAGCGTCATGGCGGAGGTCGATGCCACGATGGCTGCGCCTGTGCGGGTCGTCTTCGGGATGGACTCCGCCACGGTGGCGGGCCTGAACTGGGTCAGGGCAGAGACGGTCAGCAGGCCGAGGACCCAGAGGGTCCAACGCCACACATTGCTTGACTTCACGTTCAGACTCTCCTTGCAGAGGGGGGCACCGTCATGGCTTTGGGCAGGTCCGCGCTGGGACAGAGCGGAAGAGGAGCCAGTCGCACGCGGCCCGGGCGGATAGAGTGATATCCCCTGATCCGCCGGGGAGCCGAGCCGTGGTCGGTACAGGATACAACGGGCAGTTGGCAGGGCGCCAGCCGCGGCCCATCCCGCCCCGAGCCTCATCCGCTGGCCGAGGAAACGGCCTCCGACCTCCGCTCCTCCCTCGCGCAGATAGACGATGTGTTCGGAGATCTGGAGGTGCGGAGGAGGGCGGAGGCCGATGGTGCCGGAACCGCCCGTCGTTCGGCCCCAGCTGTCCAGTCGTCGGGGGTCATGCCACCGCATTGCGCAGCCCTTTCCCCGTCCCCGCCCGCTTCTCCGCCGCCTTGCGCGCCTGCGTCGCCGCCCAGCCGCAGATGGGGCAGGCGTCCAGGTCGTGGCCCCGGGCCGGGCAGTGCTCGCGGCCGAAGTAGATGATCTGCAGGTGAAGCTTGTTCCAGGCATCGCGCGGGAAGGCCGCCTTGAGATCCGCCTCCGTCCGCGCCACCGAATGCCCGTCCGAGAGACCCCAGCGGGCCGCCAGGCGGTGGATATGCGTGTCCACCGGAAAGGCCGGTTCGCCAAAGGCCTGCGCCATCACCACCGAGGCCGTCTTGTGCCCCACCCCCGGCAATCGCTCCAGGGCCGCCATGTCCCGCGGCACCTGCCCGCCATGCTCCGCCGTCAGCATCGCGCCCAGCCCCTTCAAGGCCCGCGCCTTCTGCGGCGCCAGGCCCACCTCGCGGATCACCTCGCGAATCCGCTCCTCCGGCAAGGCCGCCAGGGCCGCCGGCGTGGGGGCCAGAGCCATCAGACGCGGCGTCACCTCGTTCACCTTCTTGTCCGTCGTCTGCGCCGACAGCAGCACCGCCACCAGCAGCGAAAACGGATCCCCGTGCAGCAAAGGGATGGGCGGGGCCGGGTAGAGGGCGTCCAGGATCTCCCGGATGCGGGCCGCCTTGGCGGCCTTGGACAGGCGGGTGGTCATCGCCGCGGGCCTCAGAACCTGAGATCCGCCCGCCACGTCCTCGAACTGCTCACCCATACACCTCCGGGTTCACGCAGTTCGGCAGCCGTCTGCCCGCCAGGCCCGCCAGCAGGTTGTCCGCGGCCATGAGCCCCATACGCGTGCGGGTGGCCACCGAGGCCGAGCCGATATGCGGCAGGATCAGGCAGTTCGGCAGCGCCAGGAGCGGCGAGTCCATCGGGATCGGCTCCACCACCGTGACGTCCAGGCCCGCGGCGCCGATCCAGCCCTCGCGCAGGGCGCGGCAGAGGGCCGCTTCGTCCACCATCGGCCCGCGGGCCGTGTTGATGAAGATCGCCGACCGCTTCATCCCGCGCAGGAAGGCCTCGTCCACCAGCCCCGTCGTCTCCGCCGTCAGCGGGCAGTGCAGGCTGACGAAATCACTCTGCGCCAACAGGTCGTCCAATGTCGCCCGCTGCGCTCCCAGGGCCTTGGCCTCCGGCGACTCGCTGCGGTTGTGGTAGAGGACGCGCATGCCGAAGCCCGCCGCCCGCCGCGCCACCGCCGCGCCGATGCGCCCCATGCCCACGATGCCCAAGGTCGCCCCCCAGACGTCCGGGCCCGTCAGCCACATCGGCTTCCAGGTGCGCCATTCCCCCGCCCGCACTGCCGCCGCCGCCTCCACCACCCGCCGCGCCGTGGCCAGCATCAGGGCGAAGGTCAGGTCTGCCGTCGTCTCCGTCAGGACGCCCGGCGTGTTGCCCACCGGGATGCCCCGCGCCGTACAGGCCGCCAGGCGCGCCGCCGGCGACACGGGGTCGTCGCCGTCATGCTGCAGGACGGTGCAATGCGGCGCCAGGGCCTCGACCGCGCCCGGGGGCAGCGACCGGGTGATGTAGACCCGCGGCCGGGACGTCACGCCGTCGGGCCCGCGATGTAGGCTTCCACCATCTCCCGCGCCACCTCGTCCGGATGCTGGATCGGCGGGCTCTTCATCAGGTAGGCCGAAGGGCCCTCCAGGGTGCCCGACAGGCCGCGGTCCAGGCCCAGCTTGGCCAGGCGCACCGCGTCGATCACCACGCCGGCCGAGTTGGGCGAGTCCCAGACCTCCAGCTTCAGCTCGACGTTGAGGGGCACGTCGCCGAAGGCGCGGCCCTCCAGGCGGATGTAGGCCCACTTGCGGTCCGTCAGCCAGGGCACGTAGTCCGAGGGCCCGATGTAGACGTTGTCCGGGTCCATCTCGTAGTCCAGCTGGCTGATGACCGCGTTGGTCTTGGAGATCTTCTTGGACTCCAGCCGCTGGCGCTCCAGCATGTTGTAGAAGTCCATGTTGCCGCCCACGTTCAGCTGGCTCGTGCGCTCCAGGCGCACGCCGCGGTCCTGGAACAGGTTGGCCAGCACCCGGTGGACGATCGTGGCGCCCACCTGGCTCTTGATGTCGTCGCCGATCATCGGCAGGCCGCGCTCGACGAAGCGGGCCTGCCAGTAGTTCTCGCGGGCGATGAACACCGGGATGCAGTTCACGAAGGCGCAGCCCGCCTCCAGCACCTGCTCCACGTACCACTTGGTGGCCATTTCCGAGCCCACCGGCAGGTAGTTCACCACCACGTCCGTGCCTGTGTCCTTCAGGATCTGGACCACCGGGCTCGTCTCGCCCGGGGCCTTGTGGATCCGCTGCTTCAGGTAATGCCCCAGCCCGTCATGGGTCATGCCGCGCTGCACCGTCACGCCCAGCGGCGGCACCTCGGCGAACTTGATCGTGTTGTTCTGGCCGGTCCAGATGGCCTGGCTCAGGTCCTTGCCCACCTTCTCCTCGTCCACGTCGAAGGCGGCGCTGAACTGCACGTCGCCCACATGGTAGCCGCCCAGATCCACATGCATCAGGCCCGGGACCGTGGCCTTGGGGTCGGCGCCGCGGTAGTACTGCACCCCCTGCACCAAGGAGGAGGCGCAGTTGCCCACGCCGATGATCGCCACACGGACTGACTTGCTCACGACAGGTTCCTCGCTTTGGGGTCTTATCGAATGAACGCCGGCGGCCGGCGGCCGCCCGCGACGGCGCGACCGCCGCTGCCGTCCGCGGCGGTCGCTGCCTGGGGTTGAATGGGATGCGGTCGGCCGCGCGCCGTGGTCAGGCCGAAGGAGCCGTGCCCGTGGCCGCCTGGGCGGAGGCGCCGCCGCCCTGCCGGTAGCGCTCGCCCACCTCCACCAGCATCACCGGGATGCCGTCGACGATGGGGTAGCGGTAGCCATTGCGCGGGTTCACCAGCCACTGCTTGTCGACCAAGGTCAGCGGCCCCTTGTCCAGCGGGCAGACCAGCCGCTCCAGGAGCGTGGCGCTCACCTCGCCGCCCAGCTTGGACTCGTCGACCGCGTAGGGATCGTCCGCTTCCTCGCCAAAGCTGAAGCCCTCCCCGCCGACGCCCTCCGGATCGCCACGAAAGCGCTTCGCGCCCTTGGCCAGGGCCACGATGGCGCCCAAGAGGGCGCCCAGCTTGAACAGGCGCTTCAAAGCCTTGCCCATGTCCGTCCTTCCTCCTTCGCCATCCCCGGCGGATCCCGAGAACGTCGCGGCGCCGGCCTGGGCCGGGTCGCACCCGCTCCGCGCGGCCCCTCAGGGCGGTGTCGGAGTCGGACGCCAGATTGTAATGCCGCGCCGGGGGGCTTGCCAACCACCATTTGACCCATCTTGGCCCCCCGCGTCACAATCATCCGTCGGCGGCGGCGCGCGCGCTGTGGGGCCGCCGACGCCGCGCCACCCATCTCCCTTCCGCGGCCCGCCAACGGCCGGTCGCCGCCATCTGGAGCCCCTCAAGCCATGACCGTCTCCTCGCCCATTCCCGTGCTGGTGCTGGGCACCGGCAAGATCGGCCGCCTCGTCTGCCAGCTCCTGGCCACCAGCGGCGACTATGCCGTCACCGCCGTCGACCTGCAGGCCGGTCAGGCCGAAGCCGCCGTGCGCGATGCCGACGGCCGCAGCTACCCCAATGCCCGCGGCGTGGCCGGCGACTTCACCGATCCGGCCACGCTCGTGGCCCTGGGGCAGGGCCAGCGCTACATGGTCAGCTGCGCGCCCTACCGCTGCAACCTCATCATCGCCGAGGCGGCGAAGGTGGTGGGCGCCCATTACCTGGACCTGACCGAGGACGTGAACACCACCAAGGGCGTGATGAGGCTGGCCCAGGACGCGGCCACCGCCTTCATCCCCCAATGCGGCCTGGCGCCGGGCTTCATCTCCATCGTCGCCGCCCATCTGGCGGAAGGGATGGCGCCGCTGGAGCAGGTGCACCTGCGCGTGGGCGCCCTGCCCCTGCACCCGCGCAACCGCCTGAAGTACAACCTCACCTGGAGCACGGACGGGCTGATCAACGAGTACTGCAATCCCTGCGAGGCCGTCGTCGACGGCCACCTGGTCATGGTTCCGGCCCTGGAGGGCCTCGAGACGATCACCGTGGACGGCGAGACCTACGAGGCCTTCAACACCTCCGGCGGCCTAGGCACCCTGGCCGACAGCTGGATGGGCCGGGTCAAGCGCGCCGATTACAAGACCATCCGTTATCCCGGCCACCGCGACCTCGTCGCCTTTCTGCTGGAGGACCTGCGCTTCAAGGAGGACCGCGAGGCCCTCAAAGCCCTCCTGGAGCGTACGGTCCCCCATACCACGGAAGACCAGGTGCTGGTCTACGTCTCCGCCGTGGGCTACCTCGGGGGCGTGCTGACCGAGCGCACCTTCGCCCACAAGATGCGCTTCCGGGAGATCGGCGGCCGCGTCTGGGGAGCCATCCAGGTCAGCACCGCGAGCGGCATCTGCGCCGTGCTGGACCTCCATGCCGGCGGACACATCCAGCAGACCGGCATGGTGCGCCAGGAATCCGTGCCCTATGCCACCTTCATCGCCAACCGCTTCGGGAAGGCCTATGCTTGACGGGAGCGCGGCGGCAGGCCGTCACCGCCGCGATCCCGCCGGCCGACCCCGGCTCGCCGTCCGGTCCGCCCCGCCAAGGAGCACCCCATGACCTCCCAACCGCCACCCTCGGCCCTGCGCCGCCGGTCCTGGGCCATGGTCCTCGTCCTCGCGCTGGCTCCGGCCGGCGCGCGCTCCGCGATGGCGCGGGAGACCGTGGACCTCTTCCAGCCGGACATCGTCGGCGGGCGGGAGGCGGCGCCCGGCGAATGGCCGCATCAGGTGGCCATCCTGGACGCCGCCACAGCGGACAACCTCGAAGCCCAGTTCTGCGGCGGCACCCTGATCGATCCCGAATGGGTCCTGACCGCCGCGCATTGCGTCGAAGGGGCAGGCGCCTGGGGCGAGTCCGACGCCATCGACATCCAACTGGGCTTGGGGATGCATGACCTGGAGGCCGGTGACGGCCGCCGCGTGGCCTCCGCCCAGATCGTCATGCACCCCGACTACTACGACTCCGGCCTGGAGATGGGCGACATCGCCCTGGTGCGCCTGGCCGAACGCGTCACGGCCACCGCCGCGGTCAGGCCTGCGGGCCTGGTGGAGGCAGCGGTCGACGCCGCGCTGCAGCCCGGCGAGCCGGCTTGGGTGACCGGCTGGGGGATGGTCGACGACGGCAGCTATGCCACCGTGCTGCACGAGGTGGAGGTGCCCCTCGTCGACGAGTCGCTGTGCCGCGAGGATCCCGACGCCCCGACCGACGGCGAGAGCCTCTGCGCCGGAGCCCTGGGCCGAGATGCCTGCTACGGAGACAGCGGCGGGCCGCTGGTGGTGGGCGATGCCGACGGCTGGCGCCTGGCCGGCCTGGTCAGCACCGGTACCACCGACGTCTGCGGCGGCGAGGGCAACCACACCCTGTACACCAGCGTCCCCTACTACCTGGATTGGATCCGCGCCACCATGGCCGACCGCGGAGCGGACCTGGAGCTGGGCATCAAGGCCCCGGAGCTCATCCGCGCGGCCGAGCGCTTCGACTACAGCATCGCCGTGCGCAACACCGGTCGCGAGCCCGCCGCGGGCCTGACCGTCGCCGACGCCCTGCCGCCGGGCCTGCGCTTCGTGACGGCCTCCGACGGCGGCGCCCTGTCGCGGGGCTCCGTGCGCTGGCAGCTGGGCGGCCTGCCGGCGGGCCAGGAGCGGACCTTGCGCATCACGGTCGAGGAGGACCCTGCCCGGCCGGGCTCGCCGCTGGCGGCCCAGGCCGAGATCGCCGAGGACTGGGCGGCGTCGTACCGCGACGGCGAGGACGAGGGCTACGGCGACCAAGGCGGCGGGTGGGACGAACCGGCCGGCGACCGGGAACCGGACGGTGTCCGGCCTGACGGACCCGGCCCGGACGGCCCCGGGCGCCCGGTCGCGCCGCTGGTGGTCGGCGGGCGGGACGCGGCGGAGCGGGCCTGGCCCTGGCAGGTGGCGCTCTTCGCCACGCCGGTCGACATCGCCAGCGGCCAGTTCTGTGGCGGCACGGTCATCGACCCCAGCTGGATCCTGACCGCGGCGCATTGCGTCTACGACGAGGGCCTGCTGCCGCCGGACCTCATCGGGGTCATGGCGGGCAGCAACAGCCTGTCGGACGATCGCGGTCAGGTGCTGGCCGACATCGACGCCATCTTCCTCAACGCCCGCTACCTGCTCGACGACAACGCCGACCTGGCCCTCCTGCGGCTGACGGAGCCGCTGCCCCTGCGGCCGGCCATCGCGCCGGTGCCCCTGGCCGCCGCGGCCGACAGCGCCCTGCGCGCGCCGGGCAAGGAGGCTGTGGTCACCGGCTGGGGGGCGACGGACGCCTTCGCCGAGGAGAGCCCGGACTACCTGCAGGAGGCGCGCCTGCCCATCTCCGGCGCGGGCCGCTGCGCCGACGAGGTGGACCAGGCGCAGCAGCTCTGCGCCGGCAAACCTGAGGGCGGGGCGTCGGCCTGCTACGGCGACAGCGGCGGCCCCCTGGTGGTTCAGCGCGCCGACGGCGGTTGGGTGCAGGTGGGCATCACCTCGGCCGTCACCGACGACCTCTGCGGCGTTCCGGGTTCGCTGAGCCTGTTCACCCGCGTGGACGCGTTCGCCCCCTGGATCGCCCTCAAGCGGGCGACGGGCCAGACGGACAAGGTGCTGATCAACACGGAAGTGGAAGCTGACGCGGTGGGGATGGACGCGGTGCCGTTCTACGGCGAGGCTGTGACGGTGGTGGATCCGCTGTTGGCGCCGGCCACGCCCGGATCCGTGGCGTCGTCGACGCCCACCGCTTCTCCGTCGGCGACGGCGCCCGGACCAGCCTCGGCGACGCCCGGCCCCGGAAGCCCCTCCGCCACGTCCATGCCCACCACCTACCTGCCGCTGCTGCAGCGGCGCTGACCGGTCGTCGCGGCGGGGTTGATCCCGTCGCGACCTGCCGCCGAAACGGTGCGCTGGCTGCGGTCATCCAGAATCCGCCGTTACATCGCGCGGTCAGCCGCGTCATTACTGTCGCGGTGAGCGTGCGGCGCATGCCACCGCGTTCCGCCCCACCCTGGCACCGGACTCCGGCGGTCATCGGCCGGGGGGCGCGGGAGCCGGGGCCGCGAGCGGCGCGGCCGTACCTTCTGGGTGTTGACCATTGGCGATTCGGCATGCTCTCCTGGGGCGCCTCGGGCGCCCCGCCGCGCAGCTGCTGCTGGCGCTGGGCCTCCTGGCCCTGCCCGCCGCGGCGCGCGCTTCCGCGCCCCCGCCCGCACTCGAGCGGGACAGCTGGCTGCTGCGCCTGGAGGGGGAGCCGCTGTGGAAGACGCTGCGCCGCGCCCAGGATGCCGGCGAGACCCTGGCCGCGGATGAGATCGGCCGGCGCCTGGCGGCTCGCGCGGCGGCCCAGGACCGCTACGCCGCCGCGGCGGCCGACCTGGGCGCCGATGTGATCGACCGCTACCAGCTGATCGCCAACGGTCTGCTGCTGCATGCCGACGCCCAGCAGGCGCGGCTGCTCTCCGAACTGGACGGCGTCGCGGGTGTCGCGCCGGCGCCCGTGCTGGGCCTGGAGGTGGCCGACCTGCGGCGCACGGTCAAGGCGGACCAGGTCGCCGAGACCCTGGGCCTGGACGGCACCGGGGCGACGGTGGCGGTCATCGACACGGGCATCGACTACGAGCATGCCATGCTGGGCGGCGGCGGCGACCCGGCGGCCTACCTGGAGAACGACGAGAACAAGGTCGAGCGCGGCAGCTTTCCCACGACCAAGGTGACCGGAGGCTACGACTTCGCCGGCCCCCGCTACTCGGCCGCCTGCGGCGGCGGGCCGGACTGCCCCAACCGGCCGCAGCCGGACGCCGATCCCCTGGACCCGGCGGGGCTCGGCCACGGTAGCCACGTGGCCGGCATCATCGCCGGCCAGGCCGCCGGGCCGCGCGTGCCGGCCGGCATGGCGCCGGGAGCGCGCCTGGTGGCCCTGAAGATCTTCGGCAACCCGCAAGGGGTGCCGGCCACCAGCGACCTGGCGCTCAGCGCCCTGGAGTGGGCGGTCAAGCACAATGCCGGCCTGGCCGTGCCCGGTAGCCCTCCCAAGGGTCGCATCGACGTCGTCAACCTGTCCCTGGGCACCGACTGGTCCGCGCGGATGGTGGACATCGAGGAAGCGGTGGCCAACGTGGTGGACGCCGGCATCATCGTGGTGGCCTCGGCCGGCAACGCCGGCCCCCTGCCCTATGTCACCGGATCGCCGGGGTCGGCGAGCATGGCCCTCAGCGTGGCCAGCTCCGTGCCGCGGGGTGTCTACGAGCCCCGGGTGGCCGCCACATGGCGGGAACGCGACGGGCGCTTCACCACCGAGCCCATCGAGGTCATGGAGGCGGCGCCGGATTGGCTGCCCGGATTCGGCGAGCTGCCCGCGACGAGCAGCGACCTGGCCTGGCTGGGCGACGCCTGCCAGCCCATCGCCGACCTCCGCCTGGCGGTCGACCGGATCGCGCTCATCGAGCGCGGCGGCTGCACCTTCTTCGACAAGCTGCTCAACGCCGCCAAGGCCGGTGCCATCGGCGCGGTGGTCTTCACCGACGGCGCCCAGAAGGTGACCATGGCCTGCGCGGCGCCCACGCCCTGCGGCCTGCTGCCGCCGATTCCCGCGGGCATGATCGACCGCGAGCCCGGCATCGCCCTGCGCGATCGCCTGCTGGGTGGCGCGGTCGTCCGGGTGGCCTTGGAGGCGCGGTGGCAGGAGCAGCTCACCGACACCATCTCCGATTTCTCCAGCCGCGGCCCGGCCCGTTTCGACGCCGCCATCAAGCCCGACATCACCGCGCCCGGTACGGGCATCCTCTCGGCGCGGGCGGGCGGCGGCACGCGCCTGCTGTCCATGTCCGGCACCTCCATGGCCGGTCCGGCCGTGGCCGGCATGCTGGCCCTCCTGTGGCAGCGCAACCAGCGCGACGGCCTGGGTCTGGACGCCGCCGAGGTGGCGGCCCTGGCCATGAACTACGCCGATCCGGCCGTCCGCGTGGGGCGTCGAGACACCGGCCCGACGGCGTCCGTCGCGCGCCAGGGCGCCGGCAGGGCCGACGCCCTGCAGAGCGCGCGCGGCCAGACCGTGGTGCGCGGCGAGGTCGGTCTGGCCGGGCTCAGCTTCGGCCATGTCCATGTCGGCGACGGCGGCGCGCGCCTGCGCCAGACCCTCAGGGTGCGCAACCTGGCTCCCTTCGGCCAGCGCTACCGGCCGGAAACGGTCCTGTCCTTTCCCGAGGACGACGCGGGCGCGGGCCTGGGGCTCAGCTTCGACCCGCCCATCCTGCAGCTCCCGCCGCGTTCGGAGGGGACCATCGAGGTGACCCTGACGGTGGACGCGCCCGCGCTGCGCGCCTGGCGGCTGCGCAGCGCCGAGCCGCTGCGCGACGAGGCCCGCCTGGCGGAGCTGGAGTTCGACGGCTACGTGCGGCTGGTGACGGTGGACACCGACGGCCGTCCCGTCGTCGGCGGCGACCGGCCGGGCCTGCCCTTCCATGCCCTGCCCCGCCACCACGCCTGCCTGGCCTCGGCCACCGCCATGGACATCACCTTCTGGGAGGAAGGCGAGTCGGCAGCCCAGGGCTGGCTCAACGGCTGCGGCCGCGACGGTGCCGTCGAGGCCTTTGCCCTGGCGGGCCGGGACCCGGCGGAATCGACGCTGGTGACCGGCTTCCCGCCGAAGCTGGACCTGCAGGCGGTGGGCGTCCGCTACGGGCTGGTCGAAGCGGACGAGAGCGGATCCATCGTGCTGGGCTTCGCCCTGAAGACCCGCGGTTCGCGGCGCATCCCCGCCGAGGCGGAGCTACGCGTCCTGGTGGACGCTGACCGCGACGGCGACTGGGACCGGGTGCTCTACAACCGCCATGCCCAGGCCTGGGACGATCGCCTGCCGGCCGGCAGCTGGCTGGTCCTGG
>JBGAUA010000106.1:0-12559 GCA_044228875.1 Anaerolineae bacterium | reverse complement strand
AGACAGGCCCCTTCATCGCCCGGCTGGTGGGCAGCCTGGCGGCCGGCGCCAAGAAGCGCGTGGCGGCGGCCATCGCCGATGGCCGCGTCGACCTGGTGGTCGGCACCCACGCCGTCATTCAGCAGGGCGTCAGCTTTCCGCGCCTCGGCCTGGCGGTGGTGGATGAACAGCATCGCTTCGGAGTCCTTCAGCGTGCCGAGCTGCAGCTGAAGGCGCGCGAGCCGGTCGCCGTCGAGGGCGGTTCCAAGCCCGCAACCGCGTCGCCGGCCTCCGACGACATTCCGGCGGCTCACCTGCTGGTCATGACCGCCACACCCATTCCGCGCACCCTGGCTCTGGCCATCAACGCCGATCTGGACCAGTCGGTCATCGATGAGCTGCCCCCGGGGCGGCAGCCGATCGAGACCTTCTGGTTGGCCCCCGATGAGCGCGACCGCGCCTATGCCTTCATTCGCCGCCGGGTCGAGGCCGGCGAGCAGGCCTACATTGTCTGCCCCCTCGTCGAGGATTCGGAGCAGATCCAGGCGCGGGCGGCCACCGCCGAGTACGAGCGTCTACAAGCGGCGGTCTTCGCCGACCTGCGCCTGGGTCTGCTGCACGGACGGATGCGCCCTTCCGAGAAGGACGCGGTCATGCAGGCTTTCGCCCGAGGCGAACTGGACCTGCTGGTGGCCACGGCCGTCATCGAGGTCGGCGTGGACGTGCCCAACGCCACCGTGATGTTGATCGAGGGTGCCGACCGCTTCGGCCTGGCGCAGCTGCACCAGTTCCGGGGCCGGGTGGGGCGCGGCGCGGCGGCAAGCGCCTGCCTGCTGGTGGCCGACGATCCCGGCAAGTCGGCCAGCGCCCGGCTCGCGAAGATGACCGAGCTGCTGACCGCCAGCGGGCCCGACGGTCAGCCGGTCAGGCGCCCGCTGTCCGGACTGGAGCTGGCTGAGTTCGACCTGCAGCAGCGGGGGCCGGGCGACTACTTCGGCATCCAGCAGAGCGGCGTCGTGGACCGCTTCCGTTTCGCGCGCCTTGCGCCGTCGCGGGCGCTGTCCCTGGCCGCCGCGGCAGCCGGGCGCATCCTGGAAGCCGATCCGGACCTTGCGGCTCCGGAGCATGGCCCGCTGGCGGCGGCCCTGGCCGCCTTCAGCGCGGCCGCGCAACGGGGATGAGGCAGGCGCGGACGGTCGACGTCCGTCCGATTGGCCGCGGTCAGCCGAGTCCGTCGTCGAAGGGTTGGGGCCGTTCGTCCAGGTCGCGTTCGCGCCGCCCGCCGCGTTGGCGCCCCCCGCCCGACTCGCTCTCGAAGCCATCTTCCAGCAGCCGGTCGTACAGCGCCTTGGCCTTGGCGTAGCCGATGCGCAGACGGCGCTGCAGCAGGCTGGCCGAATGGTGCGGGTTGGCCAGGGCGATTTCCTGCGCGGCCAGGTACAGCGCCGCGTCCGGATCCTCGTTCATGAGATCGGCCCAGGGAGGCTCCGCCGCCGGTGGCTGCCAGGCAGAGGAGGTCCAGAACGCCAGTACCCGCTCGATTTCCGCATCGCTCACCCAGGCGGCCTGGGCGCGGACCAGATGCGGCTGGTCGGGCGGCTGGTACAGCAAGTCGCCGCTGCCCATCAGGCTCTCCGCCCCGGGTTGGTCCAGGATGACCCGGCTGTCGATGCCGCTGGACACCAGGAAGGCCACCCGGCTGGGGAAGTTGGCCTTGATGATCCCGGTGATGACGTCCACCGAGGGGCGCTGGGTAGCCACCACCAGGTGGATGCCGGTGGCTCGACCCATCTGGGCCAGGCGGGTGAGCATGGGCTCCACCTCACCCGGGGCGGTCATCATCAGGTCAGCAAGCTCGTCGATCACGATCACGAGGGCCGGCAACCGCTCCTCGCCGCCGGTTGTCTGGCGGTTGAAACCGGCCCGATCCCGCACGCCGCGGTCCGCCAGCAGCCGGTAGCGGTCCTCCATCTCCGTCACCGCCCAGCGCAGCGCGGCAACAGCTTCGGCCGGGTCGGTGATCGGCGCGGCCACCAGATGTGGCAGGCGCGCGTAGCGGCCCAGCTCGACGCGCTTGGGATCGATGAGGATGAGCCGCACCTGGTCCGGTGACTGCTGGGTGATCAGGCTGACCAGGACGCTGTTCATGAAGACACTCTTGCCGCTGCCCGTGGCCCCGGCCACCAGCAGGTGCGGCATGCCGGTCAACCGGGCGATCACCACCTGGCCGCCCACCTGCCGCCCGATGGCCAGCGGCAGGCCGCCTTCCGCCGCGAGCCGTTGGAAGGATGGATCCTGCATGATCCCGCCGATGGTCACCACCCGGCCGCTGCGCCTGGGGATCTCGATGCCGACCAGGGAGCGGCCGGGTATGGGCGCCTCGATCCGCAACCCTTCCGCGGAGAGGGCCAGGGTAAGGTCGTGCCGGTGGGCCGTGATGCGGCTGAGCCGCACGCGCCTGGGCTCTCCGGCCCGCATGACCATGCCCGGCTTCAGGGCGAAGCGCGTGAAGCTCGGTCCGGGCTCGATCTCCACCACCTCCACCGGGATGCCGAATCCGGCCAGACAGTGCTCGATGCGTGCCGCCTGGCCGCGCAGGCCGGCGGAGTCGATGGCCGACCCGTCCGCGTCCGGCGGATCCAGCAGGCGCAGGGGGGGGAGCAGGCTGTCGCGGCCGCGACGCGCCGGTGCGGCCGCGGGCATCGGGCGCCGGCCGCTGGGCTGGTGCACCCTTATGGCGGGAAGCCGTGGCTTTGCAGCCGCTGGTTGCGGTCGGGCCTTGGTCGGCGGGACGGCCGCTTGCCGGCCGGTGGGAGGAAAGACGGTGATCGGCGCGGCGGTGATCGCGTCCGGGGCCAGCGAGGCCGCGATGGCTCGGCTTTGCTCGGGACGACGGGGCGATGGGCGAGGCGCATCGAGCGGCAGCGTCAGGCTTCCGGCTTCAAGCATCGCCTTGAGGCGCGTGGTCAGCGCGGCGGGGAGCGCCGCGCCCAGGCCCAGCCAGAGGGCGAGGAGCGCCAATCCGGCCCACAAAGGGCCGGCCAGCTGTGGCCCGACCGCGAAGCGCGCCGCCTCGGCCAGGCTCAGGCCTACCAGTCCGCCCTCGCCGCTGCCCAGCCACAAGGTCGCCAGAGCAAGGCCGGCCAGGAGCCCCAGCTCAAAGGCCACCACGCGAAGCCAGGGCAGGGTCCAGAGCGGGCGATCCTCATGGCTCAAAAGTCCGAAGCCCCCTGCGCCCAGGGCGAGGGCCACCGGCCATGCGCCACGCCCCCAGAGGCCCGACCACCAGGCTGCGACGCCTCCGAGCGGGTCCAGGGTCAAGGCCTCGAACCAGGTGCCGGGACCGAAGAGCAGGCCAACGACCGCCAGCACGGACAGCGCAAGCATGAAGCGACCCAAGGTGACCAGGGGGTGGTTGACGTCGGCCTCAGGCGTTGGATCCATGATTGCCGAACCCCAAGGGCGCCGCGGCCATGCACGTCGGACGACTAGCCGGCCGATCGGATGCTCAGGCCCAGCCGGCGCTCGACCGGATTGATGTGCAGGATGCGCACCTTGATCCGCTGACCCTCGCGCACCACGTCCTCGGCGGCGTTGAAGGCGACCGCCGACAGCTCGGAGATGTGAATCAAGCCCTCCACGCCTTCCTCCACCTGGGCGAAGGCGCCGAACTGCACGACGTTGGTCACGGTGGCGTCGATGACGTCGCCGGTATGGTAGCGCTCGGCAACCAACCGCCAGGGATCGGCATGCAGGCGCTTCAGGCTGAGGCCGACGCGGCGCCCTTCCATGTCCACGTTGAGCACCTTGACCTGTAGGGTCATACCCGGCTGGACGATGTCAAGCGGATGGCGGACGCGCTGCCAGCTGAGCTCCGAGATATGGATGAGCCCGTCGATGCCGTCGAGGTCCACGAAGACGCCGAAGTCGCAGACGCTGCGGACAACGCCCGTCACCTCGTCGCCGACCCGGTCCTTCAAGCCGGCGAGCCGATCGCCGTCGGCTTGCGGCTCCTGCCACTGCGTGGCGCGTTCCGAACAGATCACCCGGTCGC
Organism: Anaerolineae bacterium; assembly: GCA_044228875.1. Taxonomy (GTDB): domain Bacteria; phylum Chloroflexota; class Anaerolineae; order Epilineales; family Epilineaceae; genus Epilinea. The sequence goes on along the minus strand of JBGAUA010000106.1, from coordinate 8,526 downwards.
GGGCGGGGTCGATCTCGATGAGGCGGAGTTTCAGATCGCGACCGACCATGCCTTCGAGATCGGACCGGAGGTCGGGGGTGCCCAGCGATTGCGGAAGCACGGCAAGCTGCGAGGCGGGCACAAAGCCCAGACCTTCGGCGATGCGCACGAGCAGGCCGCCCTTGTTGCAGCCGATGACCGGTGCGTCGAAGACCCGGCCCTCCTCCATCCACGCGGCCAACTGGGTCCACTGCTCGTCGGTGCGGCGCTGACCGAGTCGCGCGGCGCCGGCTGTCGAGGCATCCAACCGACCTACGCCGACGACGCCGGGCGATTCGACGGTCTGTTCGCCTTGGGAGAGCAGGGCCTGCCAGTAGTCTTCGGACAGCGTTGGCCCTGATGGTTCGGTTGTCGCTATGTTGAAGTCGGTCATGGTGCCAGCTGTCACGTTCAAGGTTCTTGCCGGCGTCGCGACACGCGCCGATTTAATGAACCATTAAAGCGCCCGGAGCTTGCGCTGTCAAGCGGTCGATTTTCGGGAGACGATCCACGAGCCCGGCATGGCGGGCCGGCGACGCCTCGCCTCATGGACCGGGCATGTTGAGCTTGCGCAGGGCGTCATCCAGCGAATGGGCCACGAGGCCCGGCATGAGGCCCAGCAAGATCAAGAGGATGATCAGCAGGGCGACCGCGCGGCGGATTCCCTGCATGTGGGCAGATGGCGGTGTCGGCGGCTCGATCGGCGTGATCATGTTGGACCAGCGTCGGATCGCCGTGGCGAAGAGCAGGCCGCTTCCGGCCAGTACGGTCACCTCGGCCAACATGCTGTCGGTCGTCTGCAAGCGACGGATGATGAGCCAGAACCCTGGAAAACCGGCCAGTCCAGGCGTCCCAGCCAGGGTGAGTGTACCCACGGCATGGGCCAGCCGTCGCAGCGGCGCCTCGGCCTGCGAGGCCAGTTCGGTGAGGACCAGGGCCAGAACCCGCGCGAACAGCAGCATGGCGACGCCCGTGCTCGCCGCCTCGGACTGGGTTCCCAGCCCGACCAGGATCATGCCGCCATTGGCCACGGTGGCGTAGATCAACCAATCGTCGGGATCGTCCTTGGGCGCCGACAGGGCCAGCCAGCCTCCCACGCAGCTCGACAGCGCGCCGCCGCCGATGAGCACCGCCCGGGCGCCGTAGGTCATCCAGGGATTGTCAGCCAGCATTCGCAGGAGCAGCGCGAAGCCGGCGGTCTGAACCAGCGATGTCACGCCGTAGACCATCGCCCGGGGCGTCTTGCCGGCCAGGGTGAACACCCAGGCATGGAGCGGGATCAGCCCCAGGATGAGGCCGAAGGCCGGCACCACCAATGCCAAGGCCAGGCGTTCGATGGACTCGACGTCGCGCAGTTCACCACGCAGTTCCGCCAGCCGGAGCGCGATGAGCATCAAGGGCAGGCAGAAGGCCAACAACGTCAGGTAGCGCAGGGTGGCCGATGCGGCCCGGCGCCGGGCGACCATCGGCAAGCCCTGGGTCCAGATCATCGCGCCGCCGATGAAGAAGAGCAGCGCAATGGGCAGGTTGCGCACCAACAGCGACAGGATCATGCCTCCCAGGCTGAACCATGCCATCAAGAGCCAGTCCACGGATCGGCCCTCGTCCTTGTTGTCGGTGCTGTTGGCCAGAACGAAGCCAAGCATGGCGAGGCCGAGCAGCTGGATACCCAGCTGCGCCTCCGGCAGGAGGCTCAACTCGCGTTGGGCGAACATGTCGAGACTCGTGTCCGGGATCGCCAGGGAAACCAGGAGCACCAGGAGCACCGCGGCAAACACCGAGACGCGCGCCACCAGTTGCGGTCGATCGCGGCGCAGCCAAAGGATCGACGCGCCGGTCAGGAAGGGCAGGAGGATGAGGGCCAGCAGGGGCAGCTTGCTGGTCATGACCGTTCCCGGTCTTCAGCGGCGTCGTTGTCGCCGAGGTCGATGCCGAAGTAGGCGGACAAGAGCAGCGCGAACAGGATCTGGAAGGCCGCCAGACCGCCCGTGACCAGCAGGCCCGGATCCAGGCGACCGTAGATCAGCTCGAAGCCGATGAAGGCCATGAAGGCGCAGCAGGCCAGTCGCAATGCGCCCTCGGCAAAGACCGTGCCCAGCAAGCCGGCGCAGATGAGCGTCAACGCCGGCCGGAGAAGGGCCAGGGGCAACTGGTCGGCCAGCAGGTTGGACTGGATGCCCGTGAGCAGTAGGAAGGTCACCGGTGCGGCGAGCAGCAGGAAACGGCGCTCAGCGGGGAACGAACGGTGTCGCACCATCAAGGCCTGCCTCGCGGTCAAGGCGTCGCCTCGGCGTCGCGGCACGTCCACCGTGCCGATCGCCAGAATGGCGACCACCACCAGCCCGGCCAGCAGCTTCACCAGCGCGATGATCGCCAGGACCTCCGGATCGTCGGGTCCGATGGTCGTCAGCAGAATGCCGGCGCCCAGCGCGTAGGCGCTCAGCAAGGTCGCCAGTTGTCCGAGCGGACGGTCGGCCGCCAGGGCGGCGAAGCCGAAGACTGCGGTGACAGCCCAGAGGCCGAGATTGGCATCGCTGATGGCGGCCGGCGCGCTTCCCGCATCCGATGCCAGGATGGACAGGCCCATGACCAGTCCGGCAAACACGGTCCACGCCATGGTGCGCCGACTGTCGAGCAGGTTGACGCTGCGGTGCAGCGCGCGACCGGCCTGGATCAGCGCCGACCGCCAGGCGTCGAAGAACTCACCCAGTCGAAACCATCGCCCCAGCCGGCCCCAGCCGGCCGAATCGCGCGGCTTGGGCCAACGCTCGGAGCGGAGCAGGCCGCCCAGCACCAGGGGCAGCGCAAGCCCCATGAGCAGGCGCAGATCCAGATCCGGCTCCGGCAGGACCAGGATGCGCGCCAGGGCCAAGGGCCTGCCCAGGGGCAGGAAGGATGCCAGGATGCCGGTGACGGCCAGGGCCGCAGCACCGGCAGCCAGCATCAGGTCTACGGCCCGAAGCCGGCCACGGGCATCGGCTGTCCAGGTGGGCGGCTTCAGCACGGCGACGGGCAAGGCCAGCCCGAGCAACAGCAGGACGCCTAGAGACGCCGGCAGTTGCGGAAACCAATCCGCCAGCTGCCACCAGCGGAGCCCGAAGGCGAGGGTCGCCGGGACGCCCATGGCGCCGGCAGCGCCCAGCCACCAGGCCCAGGCGAGGCGTCGCCCCCCGCGAGCCTCGATCAGCATCATGAGACCCCGGCCGAACAGGAGATCGAGACCCAGGCCCAGTACGAGGTCCGGCACGACGCGGCCGGGAACCGCGATGGCCATGACCGCCAAAGCCGCGGGGATCATGCACAGACTGTCCAGATACTGCCCGCGCTCGGAGGTCGATCCGGCCAGCGCCGCCGCCGCGACCAGGACCAGCAGACCGATGGCGATGAGGCCGAAACGAACGGACGACTGCTCCGCCGGCACCTGGGTTCCAGCGCGAAGGACCAGGGCCATGCCGGCCGTCATCGGAGCCAGGCGGGTGAGCACGCCGCGCCAAAGCATGTCGGTGGGCGTCCGCGGCACGGTCCATATCAGCGGGTACAGGCCCATGCGCACGGCACCCGCGACCGCCAGGTAGACCCGAAGACGGGACCAGGCCTGCTCCCAGACGGCGCCATCGCCGGCGCGCAGCGTCTCGTGGTTGATCGGCAGGGCGGCGAGCGCCGCGATCAGGATCCACAGGCCGAGCTGGCTCGCGAGGAGGCCGCGGCGGCTGATCAGCCCGGAGCGGGCGAGGCTGGCGTCAAGCAGCAGCCACGCCGCGACAAGGCCCAGGGGCGAAGCGCTGGAGGCGACGAAGAGGGCCGAGCTTGCCGCCACGATCAAGGGCCAGGACAAGCGCGAGAGTGTCACCGCATCGGCCTGGAAGACCGCCGCGGTCAACATCAGGCAGAGCGCCGCCAGCAGCACCGCGGCGCGAAGGTCCAACTCCAGGGCCGGCCCTCCGGCGAACGCGCGCGACCAGGCGGGGACGGTGGCCGAGAGATCGGACCAGCTGCCCAGACCGAAAGGCCGCAGCACCGGGTCGGCCCAGGCGAACCAACGCAGGTGGAGCCACTGCGATCCGGTGAAAACCATCGCGACCGGGGTTGCCGTGGAGGCAAGGCTCGCCAGGCACATCAAGATGGCGATGCGCTGACTGGGCCGACGGCCGCCGTGCGGGTCACGGCCGGATCGTCCAGCGACCGCACCGGCGCCCAGAAGGGCTAGCACGGCCACCAGAGGTAGAATGGCGAGCATGGGGACGGCATTCTAGCATGCCGCATCCGCTGGGGCGTTCAGCCGATGTCGGCCCGCCGCCCGGAACGGTCGCGAACCTTCGACACGGCGCCTCACCATCGGGCGATGTCGATCGGCCTCGCGGCCAAAGGATGTGGCCCTCAGCGTCCGGCGAGGCTACCCAGCACCTGCCAGAGATCGACCAGGTTCGCGGACCCGTCTCCTGTCACATCGGCTGCCGCGGCCCCTTCGCTCCGCGCCGACCACCAGGCGGTCAGGTCGCCGGTGTCGATCCGGGCGTCGCCATCGACGTCGCCGGGCTGCGCCAGCAACTGGCCGCCGGCGCTGAGGTCCACCGTGGTCATCGCGCCCTGGATCACGATGCCCATGGCGCTCAGCGGAAGGAAGCCCGGCACGATCACCTCGATGTCGATGGCGCCCTCCATCCCGTCGGGCAAGGCGAGCGGTGGGCTCTGACCCCAGGCGTCCAATTGGCTGGCCACGCTCGCGACCTGCCGATCCGACTGCCTGATGTGTACGGTGATCGGCGTTGCCGCTGAGGCCCTTCCGGCCAGCGACACGCGGAGGCCCAGCTTCGCGCCGGTCGCCGTTCCGGTCGTCGCGTCCTGCACCGGCCGCGCGTTGCCCACGGCGGTGGTTGCCGCCGAGGTGGCGAGGTCGGCGCTGGGAGCCTCGGCCGCGTTGTTGGCGCTGGCGACGCCGCCTGGTCCGATGCCTGACACCCCGGCATCGGACCACTGCGGCGCGAGCTGGGCGCGCCGCAACGCGCCGTTGTCGGAGACCACGGCGCTGTCGCCCCCGCGCCGACTGGTGACCGCCATGCGCGTGCCGAGCTCGCCGTGCTCCATGGCGCCGTCGTATTCGCCGCCAAGGGAGCGAAACCCCCAGCCGGAGAGGTTCAAAGGGGCGGGGCCTCCGTCGACCGGCAGCCACTCGCCGTTGAAGCGGCGGGCCAGATGGACATGGGCGCCATCGGCGACGCCCCCTTCGCAGGAGGGATGACCGATGGGCATCGACGCGTCCAGCACGGTGCCCACGGCCACCCGGTCCCGGGTGGCGACATGGAGGTAGGCGAGCACCCAGCCGGTGCGCAGGTCCGCGTCGCCATCGAGATCCTGCAGCACCAGGCCGTCCGCGGCATGCAGCACGCGGCCCGGAGCCGCGGACAGGACCCATTCGGGCGCGACATCGCAACCGACCCGCGACGGTGGCGCGAAATCCACGGCGCCCCATGCGCTGGCCACGCCCCAAGCGCCATGCGGGCCGCCCGTGTAGTACCAGGTCTGCTCCGCCGGCCAGGGCAGGAGCAGAGGGGGCTGACGCAGTTCAGGGGAGACTGGCGACGGTTGCCAGGTCGCGGGGCCGAACCACGATTCATAACGCTCCGCGAAGCGCTGACGCCAGGCGGCCCAATCCTCTGTTGTGCTCGAGCGGGCAAGGAGGCGCGCCACCGCGAAATGGCCCGCGCCGCCCTGGACGTTCGCGGAGATCCTGCTGCCGTCCGCGAATTGGACGATGCGCTCCCCGCGATACTTGAGACCGTAGTAGCCGTCCGCCAGCCAGGCGGCCATCTGCACCAGATGCGTCTCGGTCGTCGCGCCGGAAGGCGTCGGCACCACGGAAAGCAGCGCCAGGAGGAGCCGCGGGCTGAGGCTGTGCTGCAGCGCCGTTCGGGACACCAGGACCTCAAGGTCCGGCGACGCAGGCAGCGCATCGCGGTGCGTGACGATGAAGGGCCCAGCCTCGAAGCCTCGGTCGGCCGGGCCATGCACCAGTTCGGCGTCCTGGATGAGGAGTTCGCGGCCGCGAGGGAAGACCCCGGCGGGCTCATGGGCGTCGACCGCCTGCCGTGGAGCCTCTCCGGCCGGAGCCGGCGGCATTGGGGCGCCGCGAGCCGCCAGCCACGGCAAGCCTGCCAGCGCCGCCACCAGCAGCAGGACGGACATGGCATGCTGCCGCGCCAGGGCCTGTAAGGTGCTCAAGGGACTGCGCCGGGATTGCATGAACGAAGTATAGAACAAGCGTTCTGAGCCGTCAAGCAGGCCCGTCCCGAAGAAGCCCCCGTCGCCGCTGCAGCGGATGATGCCACCGCACTGCCCTCGCTTGGAGTCGAGCCTGCCCTGCGGCTACCATCTGCCCGGGTCGAGAGGCCCACACTGCGCCCAGGAGCGATCATGGCCTTCGGCACCCTGACCCAAACCCTACGCACGCTGCGCGAGATCGACCTGCGATCGCAGCGACGCGCCGCAGAGGCGCCGTTTCGCCTGTTCATCGTCGGCGCCGGCGACGATGCGCGACGCCTGGCTGACCGGCTAAGCGAACAAGCGGGCAGGGTCGGGAGCCATCCGTGGCTGTTGCTGCATTCCGCGTCCGAGCCGGTCGCTTCGAGCGCCGCGTCCGCTCTGCCCATGGATCGGCTGGCCGTGCTGCTCACCCGCGCTCCGGACCTGGCGCCGGCAGAGCGGGCGCAGCTGAACACGTTCGCCTCGATCGGCATCCGCGCGGTCACGATGGTCGTCCACGATGGCGGTCCGTTGCCCCTGGGGGCCGAGCTGCCTCGAGCCGGCGAGGCGGCACGCGGCGTGCTCGTCGAGACCGGCGGCGGCGCGGTGTACGACCTCTCGCCGTTGGCGGCCGCCCTGCTCCAGGCCACCGAGGATCGTCCAGGAACGCGGTTGGCGTTGGCGCGCCAGCTTCCCGCGCTGCGGCCGGCCGTCGTCGCCGGACTGATCGACGACACGTCGCGCAGCAACGCGGTCTACGCCATGTCCACCGGCATCGCGGAAGCGACACCCGGCCTCAGCCTGGTGATCGGTCCGGCCGACATCCTGGTCCTGACCAAGAACCAGTTGATGCTGGCCTTCAAGATCCTGCTGGCCACCGGCCGAACCGGCAGCAACCGCGAGATGCTCGGCCAGGTGCTGAGCGTCATCGGCTCGGGACTGCTCTTCCGGCAGATCGCCCATGAGCTGGTCGGCATGGTGCCCGTCATCGGCCTGGTGCCCAAGATCGCGGTGGCCTACGCCGGTACCTACGTGATCGGCCAGTCGGTCTGGGCCTGGGCCGATCGTGGCCACCGCTTGAGCCGTTCCGAACTGCGACAGCAGTATCGCCGGGCCCTGGCCGCCGCTTCGGAGTGGGCTCGCCGGGCTCTGCCCGGAAGGCTCGGAGGACCGGTCCCCGGGGATGAACGCGAGGCCGACCCCGTAACGACCGGGCCGTCCTACCCGTCCTAACGTCCGTTACGACCGCGCGGCCGACATCGACGGCCAACCCCCACCTGGACATCCGTGTTCGATCCATCGACTCGCGCTGACAGCCGCCTCGGTCGCCTGCGCTCGGCGGCGATCGCCTTGGGCATGATGCCGGCCGTGGCCCTGGTCGTCCTGGGCGCGCTCCGCGGCGCCCCCGACCAACCAAGCCCCGACGTCGCCGGTCGGCGCCAATCGCCGGATCTGGTGTTGTCGGCCGATGTCGCCGGACCGGCAGCGCCCGGCGCTTGGGCGCGCTTTACCTGGACGGCGCGCAATGTCGGCGGAGCCACGGCAGCGCGAAGCGCCCTGACCGTGAGCTGGCCCAGTGCGCTGGTCGCCCAGAGTGCATCCGGCGGCGCCGATGCACTCCCCGGTGGATCGGGGCTTGCGTGGGATCTCGGCGACCTCGCGGCCGGGGCGGAGCGCATCCTCACCGCCACGCTCATCGTGCCGGCGTCGCAGCCGATTCCCTCCAGCCTGCTGGTCGAGGGCCATGTCCTGAGCGACGGCGAGGGGGGGGGCGGTGAGGACAACCACGCGGACAGGGCGCTTCTGGTCCGGTCTTCGGACCTGCGGCTCGGGGTCAGCGGTCCCTTGATCGGCGTGGCGCCCGGCGAAGCGATCACGCACACCGTGCAGGTCTTCAACGTCGGCCAGGGTTCGGCCGAAGGCTTGCGGCTGGACATCCTGCCGGGCGCCGGGCTCACCGTGCTGCGCGACAACGCCGACGCCGCCGGACTGCGGCGCGAATCCGTCGACCGCGGGCTGCGCTTCTCGCGGCGGGCCGTGCCCGGTCCGTGGACGGGGACCATCGCCCTGGTCAGCCGCGTCCCGTTGACGGCCTCCAGCGGCATGCGCCTGGTAGCGCCCCTGCGGACGACACTGTCCAGCGTGTCGGTGGACGCCGACCTCGCCAACAACAACGACGTTGCCGCCACCCTGGCCGTCGTCCAGCCGGACCTGCGGATGACGCTGACTGGCCCGCCGGAACTGCGGCCGGACGATGGCGCCGAGTTC
>JBGAUA010000105.1:0-12847 GCA_044228875.1 Anaerolineae bacterium | reverse complement strand
CCTTCAGGTGCAGCCAGATTTCCTTGCGCCGCATGAACCATGGCGTGATGGGCGGGTTGTAGCGCGCCCAGACGGGCGTGCCCACCGCCACCAGGCCGCGGCGGACCAGGGCATCGGTGAGTTGCGCGAGCTTCTGTTCGTAGCGGCCGGTCGACCAGCCGCCCGAGTAGCGGTACGCCGCCACGCGCCGCGGCGGCTCGGCGCGTAGGTGAACACGCGCGTCGATGGGCTCGGGCAGGGAGTCCAGGGTGTATGCGGCGGGCATGGTGAACTGGATCAGCCAGGGTCCGGTCTCCGACGACTCGCCACCTGCAGCCTGCTGCAGCACCGGGGCCGTCATGGCGATCTTCCGCCCCTCCGCTTGCAGAACGGGGGCCGTCATGGCGATCTTGCGGTCCCCGTGGTTGCTACCGAAGATGTAGCCCGCCAACCGACGGAAGCCCTCGTTGGTCGCCGCGCGCCGATCGCCTTCCACCTCCGTCTCCGCCACGACATAGCCGTCGTACTGACGGATCTCGATGTCGTCGAAGCGCTCGACGACGGTGTAGGCCAGGGTCTCGATGGCCATGAGGCATCTCCTAATGGATCGGCGGCGGGAACAGAAGGATAGTCCGGCGGTCGCGGACGGTGGCCGATCAGGGCGTCGCTGTCGCGGGCGGGAACAATGTCAATCGCCACGGAGAACGCGGCCCGCGCGGACGATCCGTCCGTTGCGGCACGGCATCCGCCGTAAGCGGGACGATCTCTGGAAGGACCACGTCCTTGATCTCCATATCTCCCCGCCAATCCTGCTACCCTTGTGTCCTCGCCCTCCCGCCTCCGCTCGCGCCCCACGCATCAACGCGCCGCCCCAAGGACCTCCCCTCCACCCATGGACCCACGCCCATGAACCCGAGGCGCGCCGCGATCCTGCTTCTGGCCATCCTTCTGCTGGTGGCGACCCGCGTCATCCGCGGACCCTTCGGTGGCGGGTGGACCCTGCCGTCGGGACCGGTGGCCCAAGTGGCCCTGCCGCCGCCATCGCCCACCCCCTATCCCTGGAAGGGCAGCACGGTGGCCTTCGTGGCCCCGGACGGCGTGGGACAGGCGCTGTTGCTGCTGGATCCGTCGGCCGCGGGGCCGGCGCGGGTGCTGGCGGCCGGTTTCGACGAGATCGCCGCGCCGGTCTGGTCACCCGACGGCGGGGAGCTGGCCTTCGCGGCGCGGCAGGACGGCAACTGGGACCTCTTCCTGCTGCGCGGCGACGGCTCCGACCTGCGGCGTCTGACCACCCACCCGGCCTTCGACGGCTGGCCGGCCTGGTCGCCCGACGGCGGGAGCCTGGCCTTCGCGTCCCATCGCGACGGCATCCTGGCCGTCTACCGCCTGGGCCTGGCGTTGGGCGAGGGCAGCGTCGCGCGGCTCTCAGGGGGTGACGGTCCGGCGATCGAGCCCTCCTGGTCGCCGGATGGGCGCTGGGTGGCCTACGCGGCCTGGAGCGACGGGGCCTACCGGCTCGAGGCGACGCGCGCGGACAACGGCGAGCGGCGGGTGCTGGCCGAGACCGGCGACGGTCCGGACCTCCGCGCTCCCGCCTGGTCCCCCGATGGCGGCCGGCTGGCCTGGCTGGCGCAGCGCCACGGCGTTGGCCAGGTGATCAGCCGCGGCTGGACGGCCGAGCCCGGTGTGCTGTCGGGCACCGTCAGCACCCACGCGGCCGAGGCGAGCGGCTTCGCCTGGTTCCCGGGCGGGCAGGCCTTGGCCGTCGTCACGGTCGGACGCTCCGGCCGGCAGCTGGCGCTGCGGCCGGTCGGCGCCTTCAGCAGCGCCGCCACCGTCGACCTGCCCCCCGGGCCGGCCGGCATCACCTGGAGCCGCCAGGCGCCGGCGCAAGCGCTGCCGCAACTGGCTGTTGCCGCCGGGGCCTCCGCTGGAGCGCCGACGGTCTCTGATCGCGCCGACGGCGTCGCCGCGGACGAGGCGGCACCGCCCGGCCTGGTCATGTTGCCGGACGTCGACGTGCCGGGGGACCGGATCAACGCTGCCCTGGCGGAGGACTTCGCCGCGTTGCGGGCCGATGTGCGCGCCGGCACCGGGCGCGACTTCCTGGGCACCCTCGCCGACGCCTGGCGGCCGCTGTCCTTCAAGAGCAGCGGCTCGGCCTTCTTCAGCTGGCACAAGACCGGCCGCGCCTTCGACACCCAGATGGAGCTCTGGGGCCCGGGGCGGCGCCGCGACATGGTGCTGGTGCGCGAGGACCTGGGCGGCTGGACGCAGTGGCGGATGTTCCTCCGGGCCGAGGCGCAGGACGGCAGCGCGGGCCGTCCGCTCACCGATCCGGGGTGGACCTTCTCCGCCGGCAGCGGCGACGAAGCCCTGATGGCCACGGGCGGCAAGCGCGGCGGCACGGTGCCGGGTGGCTACTGGGTGGATTTCAGCGCCCTCGCCGCGCGCCGCGGCTGGCAGCGCATCCCCTCCCTGGTTCGCGGCGACCTGGACTGGCGCCGGAGCTGGACGGGCATCGAGTACTGGCATTACGAACGCCGCGACGGCCTGCGGTGGTTCGAGGCCGCCAGCCAGGTGTACACCCACGCCGAGCTGGTGGAAGCGTTGAACCCGGACCGCCTGCGCGGTCTGGACGTGCCCCTGAACCGGCTGGTGCGGCTGGGCTTTCCAGTCGGATGGCCTGGAGAGGGTTGAGAGGCCGCCGATACCGACACCGATAGGAGCGACAGCAGATGAGCGACCTGGGCACCTTCGAGAAGTACCTGATCGAGGAGTTCTACGACGATTACCGTGAGGGCCAGATCAGCCGCCGCACCTTCATCCGCCGGGTGGCCTTCATCACCGGCAGCATGGGTGCCACGCTCACGGCCCTGACCGCCGTGGGCTGCAGCCCGGCGGAGCTGCCGACGGCCACCGAGCCCATGCCCGTGCCGGTCTCGCCCACGGCCGGCGCCACGGTCGCCGCCGACGGCACGGCCACCGCCACGGCGGCGCCCACCACTGAGCCACAGAGCCCCCTGTCGGTGAAGGAAGGCGACCCGGCGGTGACGGGCAGCCGCGCCACCATCCCCGTCGAGAGCACCGATATCAGCGGCTACCTTGCCCAGCCGGCAGCCGCCGGGGTCTACCCCGCCATCCTGATCTGCCACGAGAACCGCGGCCTGACGCCGCACATCGAGGACGTGGCCCGGCGCTTCGCCAAGGCCGGCTACGTGGCCCTGGCCCTCGACCTGCTGTCGCGCGAGGGCGGCACGGCGGCCAACGACCGCGACGCCATCCCGGGCCTGCTCACCAACGCGGGCGCCGAGCGTCACGTGGGCGACTTCAAGGCCGCCGCCGTGTACCTGAGGGGCCTGGACACGGTGGACCCCGAGCGCCTGGGCATGAACGGCTACTGCTTCGGCGGCGGCATCACCTGGCAGGCGGCCACGCAGATGCCGGAGCTCAAGGCCGCCGTGCCCTTCTACGGCCCCGGGCCGGACGTGGCCGCCGTGGCCTCCATCAGCGCCGCGATGCTGGGCGTGTACGCCGAGATGGACGAGCGGGTCAACGCCGGCAAGGACGCCCTGGACCAGGCACTGACGGCCGCCGGCGTCACCCACCAGATGAACGTCTATCCAGGCGTCAACCACGCCTTCCACAACGACACCGGCCAGCGCTACGACGAGACCCAGGCCACGCAGGCCTGGAACGACATGCTGGCCTGGTTCGGCGAGCACCTGTAGGACGGGGTCGTCTAGGGCCCGTCCAGGTGCCCCGAGCGGTCGATGGCCCGCAGCACCCGCAGGCCCAGGGCGACGCTGAGCAGCGCGCCGAGGGCGCCCGGCACCGAGGTGCCGCCCACGAGGGGCGGCACCTCGAAGGACAGCAGCAAGGCCGAGCCGAGGAAGAGGGAGCTGGCCACCAGCCCCAGCACCAGCCGGTTGACGGAGGGTTCCAGGCCGCGGTGGTCCATGCGCACGTAGAACTGGCCGCTGCGCATCTGGTCCAGGGCGTCGATGAGGCTGCCGGGCAGCAGGTTGACCAGGCGATCCAGTTCGCGGCCGAAGCGCAGGAAACGCCGCGCCTGCCGTTGGGGCGACATCCGTCGCGCCAGCAGCCGGCGACGGTAGGGCCGCATGGCCTCGATGAGGTTGAAGCCCGGCGTGAGCTGGCGGCCGGTGCCCTCCAGCATCACCAGCACCTTGATGAGCAGGGCGATGTCGGCCGGCAGCACGAGGTGGAAGGAGCGGATGACGTCCACCAGGGCGCTCAGCGCGCCCGACATGTCGAAGCGCTCCACCGGCTGGTTGGCGTAGTTGGACACCATCTCGTCCAGCTCCCAGGCCAGGGACGCCCGGTCCAGCCCCCGCGGCGAGTCGGCCATCTTCACCACCAGCTCGGCCATGCGCGGCGCGTCGAGGTCGATGACCGCCAGCATCAGGTCTTCGATGTCATCGCGGCTGCGGTCATCCAGGCGGCCGACCATGCCGTAGTCCAGGAGCCCGATGGCGCCGCCCGGCAGCACCAGCAGGTTGCCGGGATGCGGGTCGGCATGGTAGTAGCCATGGCCCAGGATCATCTCCATGTACATCTCGGCGCCGCGCCGCGCGATGAGGTCCAGGTCCAACCCGGCCTCGCGCAGGCGGGCCGTGTCGTTGATGCGGATGCCGTCCAGGCGCTCCATGGTCAGCACCCGGCGCGTGGAGCGCTCGGCGTCCACCCGCGGCACGCGGATGTGGGGGTCGGCCCGGAAGATGGCGGCGATGCGCCGCATGTGGCCCACCTCGCTCGACAGGTCCAGCTCGCGCAGCAGGGTGCGACGGAATTCCTGGAACACCAGCATGGGCCGGTAGTTGGCGAAGTCCGGCACGCGTTCGGCCAGGCCGACGAGATCCTGCAGGATGTCGAGGTCCACGCGCACGCGCTCGGTCACCCCGGGATGGCGCACCTTGACCACGACCCGCTCGCCGCCGGGCAGGGTGGCGCCGTGCACCTGGGCGATGGAGGCGGAGGCGATGGGCACGTTGTCGAAGCGCTCGTAGATCTCGGCCAAGGGCCGATGCAGGTCCGCCTCGATGCGGGCGCGGATGGCGTCTACGGGATCGGCGGGAGCGTCGCTCTGCAGCTGCTCCAGCTCGGCGGCCAGCGCGGCGCCCACCAGGTCGGCGCGGGTGCTGAGGATCTGCCCCAGCTTGATGCCGGTGGTGCCGATGTCGCTGAGGGCCATGCGCACCCGCGTCTCGCGCGGCAGCGTCGCCACGTCGGCGCCGGGCCCCTGTTCGTGCAGCCAGCGGCCGACCGGCCCCAGGCCCAGGCGCAGGACGACGTCCTGAAAGCCGTAGCGCACGAGGATGGCCACGATCTCGCGCCAGCGGCCGAGGTTCTCCGGCAAGCGCCTGAGGGTGTCGATGGCGAGGCTGGGCATCAGGCTGCCGCCTCGGCCAGGTCCACCAGGATCTCCTCGATCTGGGCCAGGGCGCCGCGGAGGTCGTCCCGCAGCACGTTGCAGTAGGGCCACAGCTTGTTGACGATGCGGGAGGCGTCGTTCATGAGGGCTCTCAAGGGGGGGCGGCGCGACAGGCTTGACGGCGGCAGGAACGATACTGCCGGCCAGGATTGTTGTCGAGCGAGCGTGGCGCCTGGGCTGGCCTGCCGGCAGCCGTTGATCGCGCAGCGGATCGCAATTGCGATTGGGTTGCAGTAGCGGTCGCTACCGGTCTCGGGGAGCAACTAGGAATGGGGGTGATTCCGGCATGGGAGTTACCCCCATTAGCAGTTGCTCATCGGGTCGATCAGCAACTGCTCTTCGGGGTGGGAAGCAATCAGGATGGGAAGTAAGGCGGACGGGCTGATGTCCAGCGCGATGGGGCGGGGCATGGGGTCCTCCCACGTTGGTTGCGCCTACTCGATCGCCCAGGGCCTTCTACTCCCCGGGCGGACGCGGCAGCGCGACACCGTCCGCTACAACCGCCTCCCGAAGCCCCGCCTCCTTCGCCAACGCCGCCGCCAGCCCCGCCTCACCGTGTCGCATCATGATCCGGTGGTTCCAGGCGAAGAAGGGCTTGCCGATCGGCGCCAGCAGGTTCAGCAGCGCCTTGCCGGTGCGCACCTCTTCTTCGAAGACCACGTAGGTGCCGTTGCCGTAGGGGGCGAGCACCCAGCGCATGCGCCCCACCAGGTCGCCGCTCACCGCGACCTCGGCGGCATGGGGACGGTCGTAGCGGATCGTCTCCAGCTCGAAGCGCATGTGGTAGGGCAGGGTGGCTTTGACATGCACGGCGACGCGCGCGCCGACGCCGCGGAGGTCGTTCAACGGCCGCACCTCGCGGAACTCGGACCACCAGCGCGCATAGGTCAGCGGGTCGGCGACCAGGCCCCACACCGCGTCGGGGGCGGCGTCCGCATGCCAGCGTTCAAGGAAATGGTACTCGGTCAGGCTCACGATGTCCTCGCCTTCGTGGATGCGGACTCAGGGCGTCGGCCAGGGCTCCGCCACCGCTCCCAGAGGCTCCACCAGGCGTACACCGGACTGTTCCAATGCCGAACGCTCTGTCCGGTCGGCGTACACCGTGATGCAGCCGTTGGGGCTGTCGGTGGTCAGGATCGGCTGCTCGCCGAGGTAGAAGCAGGGGTCTTCCGGGCGGCCGCGCTTCCAGGCCCAGCCTTCCAGGGTGGCGATGTCGCCGGCGAAGGCCCGTACGGCGTCGTCCAGGCGCAGGCAGACGAACTGGCTGGGCGTCTCGCGCAGGCGGTCGGCGCGGATGTGGCTGGCGTAGCGCTCCAGCACCGCTCCCCGCAGAGCCTCCAGGCAGGGCATGCCCAGGGGCGCCTCGAACAAGCCCTGGGCCACATACAGGTAGGGCAGGGCGATGACCAGGCGATCGGCGCGCATCAGCGCGTCATCACGCAGCCTTCGCCACAGCTGATCGCTGTAGTCGATGGGAAAATAACGTTGGCGTTCGTCCACGTAGGCCTCCCTGTCGTCAGCCGCCGCCCCCCGCGGGCGGTAGGCGCTGACCGGCGGCAGCAAGTTGTGTGCCGCGACAAGGACATTACGTGGAGAAGGACGCGGAAGTTCCGGCGCCGCTTACAGCTCGGCCTTGGCGATGGCGCTCCGGTACCAGCTCAGCGGCGCCTCGCGGTACGGATCCACCCGGTTGACCAATGCGATCGACACGCTGGCGTCGAGGACGGCCATCAGCAGCGCCAAGACAACCCCATGGAGGATGGGCGGCGAACGGGTTCTCGGCATGCCCTCTCCCGGCGCCCGGACGCATACACTTAGCCCCATGGAAATCGGCGTCTACACCTTCGGCGACACGGACCTGTCCGGCGGAGCGCCCGCCGCCGCGCAGCGGCTGCGGGACCTCATCGAGGAGATCGAGCTGGCCGAGCAGGTGGGCCTCGACGTCTTCGGGGTGGGGGAGCATCACCGTCCGGACTTCACCGTGTCGGCCCCCGCGGTGGTCCTGGCCGCGGCGGCCGCGCGCACCCAGCGCATCCGCCTGACCAGCGCCGTCACCGTCCTCAGCTCCGACGACCCCGTCCGTGTCTTCCAGCAGTTCGCCACCCTAGACCTGCTGTCCGGCGGCCGCGCCGAGATCATGGCCGGGCGCGGCTCCTTCATCGAGTCCTTCCCGCTCTTCGGCTACGAGCTGGACGCATACGACTCCCTCTTCGCCGCCAAGCTGGACCTGTTGCTAAAGCTGCGCGAGCAGGCGCGGGTCACCTGGAGCGGCAAGCATCGCGCCCCGCTGAGCGACATCGGCGTCTACCCCCGGCCCTTGCAGCAGCCCCTGCCCGTGTGGATCGCCGTCGGCGGCACGCCGGCCTCGGTGGCCCGGGCGGGAGCCCTGGGCCTGCCGTTGGCCATCGCCATCATCGGCGGGGCCTTCGCCGCCTTCCGGCCCATGGTGGAGCTGTACCGCAGCAGCGCCGAGCGCGCCGGTCACGATCCGGCCACGCTGCCCATCTCCATCAACTCGCCGGCCTACGTCGCCGACAGCTCGCAGCAGGCGGCCGCCGAGTTCGAAGCGCCCTTCCTCAGCGTCTTCTCGCGCATCGGTCGCGAACGCGGCTGGGGCCCCATGGGCCGCGCGCAGTTCGACGGCCTGCGCTCGCCGCAAGGCGCCTTGGTGGCCGGCAGCCCGCAGGAGGTCATCGACAAGCTGATGGCCCAGCACGCCATCTTCGGCCACCAGCGCTTCCTGGGCCAGATCGGCATCGGGACGATGCCACACGCGCAGATCATGCGGTCCATCGAGCTGTTGGGCACGGTGGTGGCGCCGGCGGTGCGGAAGGCGCTGGGGGTGGCGGGGGCGAGTGGAGTTCAGCGATGACGCGGGCTGTACCCTTGCCCTCCTGGCGATTCCCGCTGAGCGACTGATGGTGCTGCATTACGATCTCGCCGACACGGCTTGAGAGGCCACCCTCACCGCCCCATACCCGCCTCACGGGCTTTCACGATGGCCTGCGCGCGGTCGGCCACCTGCAGCTTGCCGAAGAGGTTCGAGGCGTAGTTGCGCACCGTCTTGGGGCTGAAGCCCAGCTGCGCCGCGATGGCGTCGTTGTTGGCCCCGGTGGCCATCAGCCGGAGCACGGCGAGCTCGCTTTCGGTGAGGTCCGGGAAGTCCTCGCTGGATCCCGCCGGGCGCGCGGCGAAGAAGCGCATCATGCGCGCCGCGATGGCCGGGCTGAAGATGGCCTCGCCGTTGCCCACCGCCAGGATGGCGCGCCGGATGTCCTCCTCGTCGCTGTCCTTCAGCACGTAGCCGCGCGCGCCGGCGCGCATGGCGGCGAACACGCTGTCGTCGTCCTGAAACATGGTGACGACGAGGATGCGGATATGCGGGCTGGTCCGCACGATCTGGCGGATGGCCGGCAGCCCGCCGCCCTCCGGCATCTGCAGGTCCAGCAGCACCACGTCCGGCTGCAGCTGTTCCGCCATCCGTACCACCCCCGCGCCGTCGGTCGCCTCGCCCAGCAGGCTGACCTCCGGCATGGACGCCAGGAGCGCCCGCAGGCCGGTGCGAAAGAGCGGATGGTCGTCGGCGATCAAGAGGGTCAAGGGCTCCATGCTCAAGGCTCCTGGTTCTGCTGCTCGTGTTCCACCGGCTCGAGTCCCGGCGGCTCAAGCCCAGCCGGCGCAAGCCGCAACGGCAGCCGCGCGAGCACGACCGCGCCGCCATCTGCGGCGTTCTCCAGGGTGAGGCTACCACCCAGTTCCGCCGCCCGCTCGCGCATCGAGCACGTGCCCACCCCCACCGGGCGATCGGCGGGGAAGCCGCGGCCGTCGTCGCTTACCTCGAGCCGCAGCGTGGCGGCGACCAGCTCGATCAACAGCAGGCAGCGCCGGGCGCCGGAATGGCGGATCACGTTGTGGATGGCCTCGCCGGCGATGCGGTAGGCCGCCACCTCCACCGCCGCGGGCAGCGCCGGCATCGGCTCCGGCGCGCGCAGGTCGAAGGTGATGTCCGTCTGCGCGGGGACCAGCTGCCGGATGGCGCCCAGCAGGCCGAAGGTGTCGAGCATCGGCGGCCGGAGGTCGTACACCAGGCGGCGGATCTCGGAGGTGGCGGCGCGCAGGCTCTCGCGCAGGCCGTCCAGTAAGCGTTCCGCCTCGTCCGGTCGCTCGCGCATCAGGCGCTGGATGGCGCCCAGCTGCAGTTGCAGCGCGGACAAGGTGGGTGCCAGCCCGTCGTGCAGGTCATTGCGGATGCGCCGGCGCTCCTCTTCGCGCGCGGCCACCAGGTGTTCGCGCGACGCCTGCAGATCCACCGTGAGCCGCGCCGCGTAGAGCGCGATGCCCAGCTGCCGCGCGACATCGC
The DNA here is from genome assembly GCA_044228875.1 of Anaerolineae bacterium. Taxonomy (GTDB): domain Bacteria; phylum Chloroflexota; class Anaerolineae; order Epilineales; family Epilineaceae; genus Epilinea. The sequence goes on along the minus strand of JBGAUA010000105.1, from coordinate 3,053 downwards.
CCAGCAAGGCCCGATCGCGCTGCGTCAGCGGCCGCCCGGCCGCCCGACCGCCGACGACCAGCAGGCCCAGACGCTGGTCCAAGTAGGCGATCGGCAGGCGGCTGAGTGGCGTGCCGGCCACCGGCTGACCGAAGCTGAAGTCCGCGGTGCCGGAGGTCCCATCCACCCTGTAGCGCTCGTCCACCGTGATGCGCACACAGGGCAGGCGAAGGTCCGTGGCGATCATCCGGGCCACCTGGGGCAGGGTGGCCCGAGGGCTGACCATCTGCTGCAACTCGGCGTTGAGCCGGCCGACGAGCGCGTAGGCGTCGTCCTCCTGGGCTTGGACCATGTCGTCGATGGCGTCGCGCAGCCAGCGGCGCAAGGGGGCGAAAGTGGCGGTCACAAGGGCCAGGGCGATGACATGGAGCCACCACGGCGGGTTGAACACGATCTGTCGGTTGCCGGTGAGCAAGGCGCCCACGATGACCACTCCGAGGAAGGCCAGGAGTACGTAGCCGAGCAGAAGGACGGCCAGCAGGCCGCCTCCCAGCAGGCCGCTGCCATCCCATCGCCGCCGCGGCGGCAGGTCGGCCGGCGGCTCCGACCGCGGGGCTTCCGACATACCGCCGCTCCTGTCCCCGCTCAGGCGGTCGCCGGCACGGGATCGCGCCGCAGCACCAGGACGATGATCAGCACATAGACCAGGACGCTCAGCCCCATGACCACACCCATGGCCACCGACCCGACCGCGACGGCTCCCAGTACGTCGCCGGCGCCGAACACCGCGTTGACGGCGCAGGTGACGATGGCCACCACCTTGCCCCAGCGCTGGCCCTTCCAAAGGCCGAAGGCGCTGAAGAGGCCGGCGACGGCCAGGGCGAAGAACATCAGCCCGGCCCAGAAGGGCGGACCCCCCATCTCCTCGGCCCCCGGCAGCGGCGGGAGACCCTGGCTACCGGCGGCCAGAATGCGGATGGCGGAGAACAGGCCGACGATGCTGGCGATGACCTGCAGCCCGGCGGCGATGCGCGTGCGTTTCGAGGCGTTCATGACCCTTCCTTTCCGGTATGCGCTAAACGATGGGCCCACTCTACGACGACGCCGTCCCAGGCGATAGGGTCATCCGTCCTCGATCGCTTGGGACGGGGGATGGCTCGTCGTTCGCGACCGAGGAACTCAGAAGACCCTATCAAGCCCGCACCACCGTCACCGTCCGCCCCGCGGGCGTTACCGCCTTCGCCGCGCTCGTGCGGTCCTCGATGGGTGGCTGGCCGGCGCGGCGGTCGAAGATGACCAGCCAGCCCGTGTCCAGGCCCAGGCCGAGCAGGTAGCGGTCCAGCTGCGCCAGCCCTTCCGACAACGGGTCCGGCCGGCCTTCGCGCCACACCTTCAGCTCGAAGGCGAAGGTGTCCGGGCCATAGCGCAGGCAGAGGCCCATCCGGCCGCTGCCCACCGCGTACTCCCGCTCCAGGCTGCCGCCACCATTGCGCACGCGGTCCAGGAAGGCCATCAGCACCAGGTGCGGCGCCACCTCGGCATAGGGCAGACCGCGCATCAGCGGTTCGCCGTGCTGCCGCCAGAACTGCAGGAAGGCCTCCAGCAGCCGTTCCGCGTCCATGCGGCCGTCCGCCCGCAGCCACACCGGGTCCAGCCGCGGCAGATAGGCCCGCGCCGCGATGGCCAGTACGCGGGGGATGATCTCTCCGTAGATAGGGTTGGCGATCTCCAGACCGCCGTTCCAATGCACCAGACCCAGGTCCACCGCATAGCGGATGTCATCCTCCGGCAGGTCCTGCCCCGCCGCGCCGCCGGCCAGGATAGGCTCGATCACCCGCCGTACCCGCTCTTCACGCAGGCGCTCGGCCAGACTGTCCAGGTGGGTGTCCTGGCGCGCGATGAGCAGGTCCTTGGCCGCTTCGATGACCTCGGCCGTCACCGGCGCGGCCCGATCCGTCACCAGCACCTCCACCGCCTGCCGCGCCAGGGCGTTGACCAGCCAGGGCTGGCCCTGCGTCAGGACGAAGGCCCGCTCCAGGGCTTCGGGCGTAAACAGCTGCCCGGTGTCTTCAGTATGCTGCCGGTAGAGGGCAGCCACCTCAGCGGCGTCGAAGTTCCGGAGGGTGATCGACTCGACCTTGATGTTAAAGGGACTGGCCGTCCCTAGCCGCCCGGCCTCGCCCGCCGCCACCCGGTAATCGCGCACGTCACGCAGGCCGATGAGGGCCAGGGACCATGGAAAGGCCCTCGGCCGATTGCGATAGCCATCCCGCAATTGGCGAAGGACCGAGATCAGCGCAGCATCATGAAGGGCGTCGATCTCGTCCAGGAAGACCACCAAGGGGCGAGGGGCCGCCAACGCCCAGGCCGCCAAAGCCGCTCCGATGCCGTCTCCCGGCTCGGCCGCGGGCCAGGGTGGGGGTTGCAGTTCCTGGGGCAGCTGTGCGCCCGCGGCTCGGCTCCAGCTCCCTAGGATGGCCCCTTCCGCCGCTCCGGGGTTATCTCCGAACGGTGCGCCCACCTCCATCGACAGCAGCGCCGCCACATAGCGCCCGGAGGCGGTCATCTCCTCCGCGAGCCCCAGCAGCGCCGTTGTCTTGCCCGTCTGCCGAGGTGCATGCAGCACGAAGTAATGCTTCTGCTCCACCAGGCCCATCACCTGCGGCAGGCGCGCCGTCGGGGGCAGCATGTAATGGTCTTCCGCCCGACAAGGGCCGGCGGTGTTGAACGCGCGGGGCATGCGGTACGGCTCCTTGGCCTGCGGGAAGTATACGGCTGCCGGCAACACATGGCGTGCGGCCCAACGGTGTCCTTCCGTAGGGGCGGGACCGCCGGGCGTTACGGTGCGCCGCACGCCCCGACGGGGCGTCCCGACTGGCTCGCCCACGGTTCACGTGCATCGCGGGCGAGCCAGCCGGGACCAAGGTAGTGGTGAAGGCGGAGCGCTAACGCTCGGCGGTCCCGCCCCTACGAAACGCATGGGTCAACGCGGTCGCCCCGACCGGCGCCCATCGGTTCACGTGAACCCAGGGCGAGCCAGCTGGGACCAAGGTAGTAGTGAAGGCGGAGCGCCA
>JBGAUA010000104.1:258-12964 GCA_044228875.1 Anaerolineae bacterium | reverse complement strand
AGATCGGCGAGTCCCTGGTGGACGACCTGGCCCGCATCGTGGGGCGCGACCGCTTTGCGGCGGCGGTGGCGGCCCGCCTGCCCGCCGGCCAGGTCCCCGCGCCCGGCGAGATCGCCGCGGAGCTGTCGGCGGAGGACAAGCACCGCATCCTGGAGATCAGCGTCAGCCGCGCCCTGCCGGGAGGCGCCGACGACGCGGCCGCCGACGACGCCGGCCCGTTTCCGCCGCCGCGCCGCATCCCAGTCATCTTCGGACCGACGGCGGTCGGCAAGTCGGCGCTGGCGCTGGCCCTGGCGGCGGCGCTCGACGGCGAGATCGTCTCCCTGGACTCGCGCCAGATGGTGCGCGGCATGGACGTCGGGACGGCGAAGCCGTCGGCGGTCGAGCTGGCCCAGGTGCCGCACCATCTGGTGGACATCGCCGGACCGGAGCGTTCGCCGAGCATGTCCGAAGTGCAGGCTCTGGCCTATGGGGCGATCGATGCCATCCTGGGCCGCGGGAGGCTGCCGGTGCTGGCCGGAGGTACGGGCCAGTACCTGCGGGCGATCCTGGAGGGCTGGACGATTCCGGCGGTGCCGCCGGACCCGGCGCTGCGCGCGGCCCTGGAGGCCGAGGCGGCAGCGGAAGGCGCGGCCGTCCTCCATGCCCGCCTGGCGCTTCAAGATCCAGCGGCGGCGGCGAGCATCGACCCGCGCAACCTGCGACGCCTGATCCGCGCCCTGGAGGTCATCCAGCACAGCGGACGGCCCTTCTCGGACCAGTCCGGTCGGAAGGGCGCCCCGCATCCCTGGCTGATCGTGGCCTTGGGCCGACCGCGCGATGTGCTGTACGCCCGCATCGACCGGCGGATCGACGCGATGCTGGAGGCGGGGCTGGAGGACGAGCTGCGTGGCCTGCTGGCCGCCGGTCACGGTTGGGAGCTGCCGGCGATGCGCAGCGTGGGCTACCAGGAATGGGCCGCCTACCTCAGGGGGGAGATCGACCGGGCCGAGGTGCTGCGGCTCATCCGACATAACACGAGGCGCATGGTGCGCAGCCAGGACAACTGGCTGCGCAACCTGGACCTGCCGGTGCTGGCGCTGGACCTGGGCGACGGTGAGGTGGGGGCGGCGGAGGTGGGGCTCGTGCTGGCGGCGCTCGGTGCCGAGGCGGAGTAGGGTATCTTGACATCCGACTGGCTGCGCTCGACGCCATCCTCCAAGGTTGACGCCGCTTCACAGAAAGGCTTCAGATTGCCATGATCCGATTGCGCCATCTCGGCGAATCCAAGCTTGGGTTGATGTGGCTTGCGTTGATCGGCATGCTCTGCCTGCCCTCGTCCGCGATTGCGGCCTTCCCCAGGGCGTTGAACGGGCGGATACCGCTTGGTCCTGCTGGACATGCAGGTGAAAGTGCTCCTGTGGTCTCGAACGCCCCCAGCGCTGTTCTGGACTTTCGCGATGTCCCGCTGGCGGTCGAAACGACACCCGTTGGCGATGTCTGGTTCGGGATGCTCACTGACACCCTGAGCGGTGGCGCGGTGCAGTACGATACGGACCTGGTGTACCGGCGACTCTGGAAATCCGACGCGGTGACTGCCTTGGCGGCTCATCCGGGTGGTGATCTGTTTACCGCTGGACTCCGCGACTCGGCCGCGACCGTTGTCTTCATCCGGCGCATCGGCCCGGACGGCCAGGAGCGGGCGCGCTGGCACGTCCCCGGACGGATCGATCGGCTCGCTGCCGGCTCTGATGGCACGGTGATGGCGCTTACGGCCGTCGTCAACGGCTCTGTTGTCCGGCATCGGGTCCATCATTATTCGGCCGATGGGGCGCCGCTGCGCGATTGGCCGGTGGCCGATGGGGCCGAGTCGCTCGCGGTCGCTCCCGATGGGACGGTATTCGTAGGCGACTGGACCTCAAGCAAAGGGCACGGAAGCGTCTCCCGCTACGGCTCGACTGGTTGGCTCCAGACTTCCTGGGATATCGATGGTCGGCCGACCGGCATCGATGTCTTTTCGAACGGCCATGTCGCGGTGGCCCACCAGACAGTGGATGCGTCAGGCGGCCAGATCGATATCTTCACTGCCAATGGTGCCGGAGTCAGAGTCTGGGATGTGCCGGGAGCGGCCGGCGAAGACGTGCAGTCGGAACTGGGCGACCTCGCGATCGGTGCGGCAGGTGACATCTACCTCCTTGTGCAGATCAGCAGGACAGACATCGACACGTTGGTCTATCATTTCGATGATGACGGCGTGCTCAAGCATGCGTTGCGCGACTTCGTCCAAGTCTCGGTTGGACCTCCGCCTACCCCCTCCAGGCCAACTGCGGGCGCGCCCGATCCAATCGGCACCGAACGCCCCAATGTGCGGCCGACCGTATTGGGTGTGTATCTTCCGTTGGCTTGGCTTCACCGGCGACGGTAGTGCCCACCCTCAGGTTCGCCCTGCGATCCACAGCGCCGCTTCGACTTACCTGGCGTCGCCCATTGCCGCGGATGAGGACCCGTCACCCCGTCCGAGCGCGCTACCCGGCAACGGTGTGGTCAAAATCCGTCCGGTAGGGACCCTGCCGAACGGATTCTTCCACACCCTTTCGGACGAGTTGGGCTTCCTGCTCAGCTGGCGAGTCCCTCGAGTCCCTGGCGTACTTCGTCGATGCCCGTGGACCGATGGATGGCCCGGAGAATGTTCCGTAAGCTGGCGGAGCTGGTGATCAAGCGAATCTGGGCCATCAGTGCCAGGCCGGCGTCGCCGAAGCGGTCGTGAAGCGCGTCTTCAATGGCGACATGCAGTCCTTCGGCGAGCCACTTTTCAGCGAGGGTCATGGCGATGGTTCCTCCTCTTTCCGGATCGGCGGCGGTGGCCACGTCGTTGAATTCGGCGACACTGAGCCCCTGGCCGGCGCGGGTGGCATAGGTCAGGATGCGACCGAGTTCCTGCTCTCTCAGCACCTGATCGCCGAGCTGGCGGAGTAATGCGGCGATAGCGGTGAGGTTGAAGGGCAGGTTGGGTCGGAAGATGGCCTGCAGCACCAGCAGGGTCACCCGCAACAGGAGCCCGCCGATGATCTCTTCCTTCTTCCAGGACTGCAGGTCAAGCAGGACGTAGCGCTGCTCGGGGAGGAAGGGTGCGAGGGCGGGTGGGCTGCGGAAAAGCCCGGAGAGGCTGAGGGGCGCGGTCCAGCGCCGCTGTCCATGATAGACGACGATGGGGATGATGGGGCAAAGTGAGACGGCTCGGCGACCGGCGAGACGGATGTCGCCGTCCCAGATGCGTAGCTGGTAGCGAAGTAGCTGGATAGGAGTGAGGCGGAAGACGGAGGATTTGTGCTCGAAGACCAGGTAGATATAGGTCTCGCCACCGGCGAGCAGGTGGGCGCGGAAGAGGAGGTCGCTCTGCTGATCGCGGAGGTCGTCGTCGATAAAGCTGCCGTCTTGCAGCTCGAGGCTGCCGAGGTCCAAGAGGGCGACGACCTCCGGTGGCAGGTAATGGGCGAGGAGGTCGGCGGCCACCTCGGGGCGGCGCAGGCTGCTCTTGAAGAACTGGTCGTGGGGGCTGCGGCTGAAGTCGAAGTCGGCGTTGGGGTCGGTGTCGGCAGCAGCGGGCTGGGGGTCATCGGCTGGAACGTTGGGTTTGGGCATGGCGGGGCTTGCCTCCGCCATGAGCTTACGGGGCGGTTGGGGCGATGGGAAGGGGGTGGGCGCCGCGTTTGCGACGAGGTTGCGCCAGTGGTGGGTTCATGGGCGATGTCCGCCAGCCGCGCCCATGCGTTCTGTCACACCTTCAGCCCTAACCCCTGAGTTGCGACCCGTCCGTCCTAACCCAGCCGTTCCGCCACCCACAGCGCCGCTCCCACCAACCCGCCGTCGTCGCCGAGGTCGGCCGGGACGATGTCGCAGGCGCGATCCGGCCAGGTGACGGCGTTCTCGGCCAGGGCCTCGTGCATCGCCCCGGCCCACAGGTCCCAAGCCGCCGTGAGTCCGCCGCCCAGGACGATGCGCTCCGGGTCCAAGGTGTTGATGATCGAGGCCAGGCCGCGGCCCAGGGCCTGCCCGGCGTCCTGCCAGGCGGCGATGGCCCAGGCATCGCTCTGCAGGGCGGCGGCGGCCAGCATGGCCGCGTCGGGCGGGATGGCGGCGGCTCGGGCCATCGCCGCCAGCGGCGAGCCGCTCGGGATCTCCCCCGCGGCCAGCGCTCGCCGCGCCAGGCGCGCCAGGGCCGAGCCACTGGCCAGGGCCTCCAGGCAGCCTGCATGCCCCAGGCCGCAGGCGGGACCCTTGGGATCCAGGAGGATGTGGCCGAGTTCCCCCGCCAACCCGTGCCGCCCCTCGAAGAGCCGGCCGCCGCTGACGATGCCCCCGCCGATGCCGGTGCTCAGCGTAAAGTAGACCAGCGGATCCGCGCCGCTGCCGGCGCCTAGCCGCGCCTCGCCGAGGGCCGCCAGGCTGGCGTCGTTGTGCAGCCACGTGGGTCGGCCGAGGGCTTTGGCGAGCAAGGCTGCCAAGGGCAGATCCCGCCAGCCAGGCAGGTTGGGCATCGTGAGCACCATGCCCGCCGCCGGGTCCAAGGGGCCCGGCGCGGCGATGCCGATGCCGACCGCCGTCCGTTCAGGATCCAGTTCATGTGCCGCTGCTACCATCGCCGCGATGACCGCGTCCGGTCCTTCCGTCGGCGTCGGACGTCGCCACCGCCGCTGCAAGCGGCCGCTGGCATCCGCGAGTCCGGCGCGCAGCCAGGTGCCGCCCAGGTCGAAGACCAGGATCGGGCGGTCGGACGGGCTCGGGCGACCCTTGTCGGGCGATGGCTGGGGCATGTGGAGGGATGGCGGCGCGAGCGGTGGGGACGACGGACCGATGTATACTGCCCGGCCATGTCCGCCGACACCCCCATGATGCGCCAATGGGCGCAGATCAAGCAAGCGCATCCCGACTGCCTGGTGCTGTTCCGGCTGGGCGATTTCTACGAGGCCTTCAACGAGGACGCGGTGCGCCTGGCCGAGGTCTGCGAGGTCACGCTCACCAGCCGGCCGGTGAAGCAGGGCGCGCGCGCCCCGATGGCCGGCGTTCCCTACCACGCGGTGGACGGCTACATCGCCCACTTGGTGCGGCGGGGCATCAAGGTGGCGCTGGTGGAGCAGACCGGAGCCGAAGGTGCGCCTGAGAAGCGGGCGCGGATGAGCCGCGCGCCGGAGCCGGCGGCCGCCCAGGGCCAGCCCCAAGCGGCAGCGACGGGCGGGCGGTCCATCATGGGCCGCGAGGTGGTGCGGGTGGTCACACCCGGCACCTTGGTGGAGGGCGACCTGCTCGAGGCGCGGGCCAACAACTGGTTGGCCGCGGTGTCCTGGGAGACCGGCGACCGCTTGGGACTGGCCCTGATCGACGCGACCACCGGCGACTTTCTATGCACCGAGCTGAGCGGGTCCACCGCCGGGCAGCGGCTTCTCGACGAGCTCGCGCGTCTGCGCCCGGCCGAGCTGTTGCACGCGGAGCATGCGGGATCCGAGCACCGCCGGTTGACGGAGCTGCGGGAGGACCTGCGTGCCATCGATCTGTCTACCGTGCTCATGCCGTATTCCTCCTGGCGCTTCGACCCCGACAACGCCCGGCGGCAGATCCTGGAGCATTTCGGCACCGTGTCGCTCTCGGCCTATGGCTGCGAGCAGCTGCCCTTGGCCACCGGCGCCGCCGGAGCGGCTCTGGCCTACCTCATGGAGACCCAGCGTTCGGCAGCCCGCCAGATTCAAGGCCTGGCCACCTACCAGGCCGACGCCTTCCTGCATCTGGACGCGGCCACGCGCCGCAACCTGGAGATCTCGGTGACCTTGCGCGGCGACAAGCGCCAGGGAACGCTGTTGGGCGTGTTGGACGAGACCTGCACTGCCATGGGCGCCCGGCGCCTGCGGGCCTGGCTGGATCAGCCCCTGCTGGATCTGGCGGCCATCGCGGCGCGCCATGACGCGGTGGCCGCCCTGGCCGCCGACGAGCGCTTGCGGGCGGCCTTGCGGCAGCGGCTGGAAGGCATGCCGGACGTCGAACGCTTGTTGAACCGCCTCCTGGCGGGCTACGGAGGCCCGCGCGAGCTGTTGAGCCTGGCCAGGGGGCTGGAAGTCCTGGTGGAACTGGCGGCCTTGCTGGACGGGGCCAGTCTCGCGGCCGACCCGATGGGATCGCTGACCGATCCAGCAGCCGCCGCGCCAGGACCTGCCGCGGACCTGCCTGCGCTCCTCCGCGGCCGCTGCCGGCAAGACCTGGGTGCCCTGTTGCGGCGCGTTCGCGCCGCGTTGGTGGACCAGCCGCCCGCCGTCCTGGGCCTGCCGGGACTGATGCGCGAGGGCTACGATGCCGAACTGGACGCCATCCTGGCCGCCACCGCCGGCGCCCGCGACTGGATCGCGGGCCTGGAGGCCCGCGAACGGGCGCGCACGGGCATCAAGAGCCTGAAGGTGTCGTACAACCGGGTCTTCGGCTACACCATCAACATCTCCAACGCCAACGCGGCGCTGGTGCCGGCGGATTACGAGCGTCGCCAGACCCTGACCGGCGCGGAGCGCTACGTCACGCCGGAGTTGAAGGCCCGCGAGCAGGAAGTGCTCAGCGCGGAGGAGCGCATCGTGGCCATCGAGCGGCGGCTCTTCGGCGAGCTGGTGGACGCCGTCGCCGCCTTGGCCGCGCTGATCCGCGGGGCCGCCATCGACATCGCCGAGCTGGACCTGCTGGCCGGCCTCGCCGAGGTGGCGGTGCGGCGCCGCTACAGCCGGCCGCGCATGGATGACAGCCGGGAGCTGGAGATCGTGGGCGGCCGCCATCCGGTGGTCGAGGCCCTGCGTCCTCCCGGCAGCTTCGTGCCCACCGACCTGCGCCTGGGTGCGGGGGAGATCGTCCTGCTGACGGGGCCCAACATGGCCGGCAAGAGCACGGTGGGACGGCAGGCGGCGCTCATCCTGCTCTTGGCCCAGACGGGCTCCTTCGTGCCCGCCGAGGCGGCGCGGATCGGCCTGGCCGACCGCATCTTCACCCGCATCGGGGCGCAGGACGAACTGGCCGCGGGGCGCAGCACCTTCATGGTGGAGATGGTGGAGACCGCCGAGATCCTGCACCATGCCACGCCGCGCTCGCTGATCATCCTGGACGAGCTGGGCCGCGGTACCAGCACCTACGACGGCATGGCCATCGCCTGGGCGGTGGTGGAGCGCATCCACGACCATCCGCGCCTGGGGGCCCGCACGCTCTTCGCTACGCATTACCATGAGCTCACCTCGCTGGCGGATCGCCTGTCGCGCCTGCGCAACCTGCACATGGCGGTGGCGGAGACGCCGCGCGGCATCGCCTTCCTGCACCAGGTACTGCCGGGAGCGGCCGATCGATCCTACGGCATCCACGTCGCCGAGCTGGCGGGCCTGCCGCGGCCGGTGGTCGAGCGCGCCTGGGAGATCCTGGCGGACCTGGAAGCGGCGGGGCCGGCGACCGCGCTGCCGAGCGCGCAGGCCGACGCGGACCTGCCGGCGGCGGCGAAGGGGCAACTGTCCTTCCTGGGCGGCCCGCCTGCGCCACCGCGTGTGGTCGTGGAGGAGCATCCGGCCTTGGAGCGGCTACGGCGGCTGGAGGTGGACGGGATGACGCCGATGGAGGCGCTGGTGATGCTGGATGCGCTGCGGAGGGAGGCGCGAGGGTGGATCCCGGGTGACGGGTCATCGTAGGGGCGGGACCGCCGGGCGTGGGGATCCGGCTTCACCTGGACGGTCCGTCCCGGCTGGCTCGCCCTGGTCTGGCGTGAACCGTGGGCGAGCCAGCCGGGACGCGTCGTCATGTTGGCGGCGGATCCTGACGCCCGGTGGTCCCGCCCCTACGTACCCACCTGTCTCTGGTTGCCCCATCGGCCCGACCTGCACGTAGAATTGTCGTTCAAGAGGGGCAGCCGCGATCGCTGTCCTCGTCCTCCCCGCGCAACGGAAAGGCAGCCGCCCTATGCACACCGCGCGACCCTTCAGCCATCCGCCCCATCCCATCGAGGATGCCCTGGCGGAACGCATCCTGGTGCTCGACGGGGCCATGGGCTCGATGGTGCAGCAATACCAGCTGCAGGAAGCCGATTACCGAGGCGCGCTGCTGGCGGATCATCACCGGCCGGTGCAGGGCAACGCCGAGTTGCTCTGCCTCTCGCGTCCCGAGATTGTCCAGGAGATCCACCAGGCCTACCTGGATGCCGGCGCCGACATCATCGAGACCAATACCTTCACCGCTACCGCCATCGCCCAGGCGGATTACGACACCCAGCACCTCGTCCGCGAGATCAACGTCGCCGCCGCCCGTCTGGCGCGCGCCGCGGTGGACGCCACCATGGCCCGCGACGGCCGGCCGCGCTGGGTGGCCGGGGCGCTCGGGCCGACCAACAAGACCGCGTCGCTGTCGCCGGATGTCAACGACCCGGGCTTCCGGGCCATCAGCTTCCAGGAGCTGGCCGCGGCCTATGCCGAACAGGCGCGGGCCCTGATCGACGGCGGCGTCGACCTGCTGCTGGCCGAGACAGCCTTCGACACGCTCAACCTCAAGGCGGCCATCTTCGGGATGGAGGAGGCCTTCGCCGCCACCGGCCGCCGCCTGCCGATCATGCTGAGCACGACCATCACCGACAAGTCCGGCCGCACGTTGTCAGGCCAGACCCTCGAGGCCTGCTGGAACAGCATCCGCCACGCGCGGCCGCTGTCGGTGGGGATCAACTGCGCCCTGGGCGCCGACGACATGGGCCCGTACCTGGACGAACTCTCGCGCATCGCCGACTGCTTCACCAGCTGCTACCCCAACGCCGGTCTGCCCAACGCCTTCGGCGGCTACGACGACACGCCGGAGCACATGGCCCGGGTGCTCGGCGGCTTCGCGCGCGAGGGCTGGCTGAACGTGGTCGGCGGCTGCTGCGGCACCACGCCGGCACATATCGCGGCCATCGCCGCCGCGGTGCGGGATCTGCCCGTGCGGCGACCGGCCGCTCCGCCCTCGCGGCTGCGGCTTTCGGGCCTCGAGCCTTATGCGGTAGGCACCGAAACCGGCTTCAGCATGGTGGGCGAACGGACCAACATCACCGGTTCGCCGCGCTTCGCCCGCGCCATCCGCGAAGGCGACCTGGACGCGGCGCTCAAGATCGCCCGCCAACAGGTAGAGGCCGGGGCCAACATCATCGATGTCAACATGGACGAGGGCCTCATCGACTCCGAGGCGATGATGGTCCGCTTCCTCAACCTGCTGGCCGCCGAACCGGACATCAGCCGCGTGCCCTTCATGGTCGACAGCTCGCGCTGGACGGTGCTGGAAGCGGGGCTGCGCTGCGTGCAGGGCAAGCCGGTGGTCAACTCCATCTCGCTCAAGGACGGCGAGGCGGCCTTCCTGGAGCGGGCCGAGCTCTGCCGCCGCTACGGCGCGGCCGTGGTGGTGATGGCCTTCGACGAGGCCGGACAGGCCGACAGCCTGGAGCGCAAGACAGCCGTCTGCCGCCGGGCCTACGACCTGCTGGTCGGCCGGTTGGGCTTCCCGGCTGAGGACATCATCTTCGATCCCAACGTGTTGACGGTGGCCACGGGCATCGAGGAGCATGCGGAGTATGGCCGGGCCTTCATCGAGGCGGTGCGCTGGATCAAGGCCGAGCTGCCCGGCTGCCGCACGAGCGGCGGCATCTCCAATGTCAGCTTCAGCTTCCGCGGCAACAACGGCGTGCGCGAGGCGATGCACGCCGCCTTCCTGTACCACGCCATCTCCGCCGGTCTGGACCTGGGCATCGTCAACGCCGGCATGCTGGAGGTGTACCAGGAGATCGAGCCCCAACTGCTGGTCTTGATCGAGGACGTCCTCTTCAATCGCCGCCCGGATGCCACGGAGCGGCTGGTAACCCATGCCGAGGCCCTGCGGGCTGCTACGCCGGAGTCGGCGGCGGCGGCCAAGGTGGAGGCCGAATGGCGGCAGGCGCCGGTGGCGGCGCGACTCGAGCATGCGCTGATCAAGGGCATCGTGGACCATATCGAGGAAGACATCGCCGAAGCCCTGGCCCTGCTGGGCCGGCCGCTGGCGGTCATCGAAGGCCCGCTCATGGCCGGCATGAGCACGGTGGGCGACCTCTTCGGGGCGGGGCAGATGTTCCTGCCGCAGGTGGTCAAGAGCGCGCGGGTGATGAAGCGGGCGGTGGCCTGGCTGACGCCGCATCTGGAGGCCGAGTCGGCCGCGATCGCGGCGGCCGGTGGTCCGGCGGCCGCGAGGCGCCCGCGCATCCTCATGGCCACAGTCAAGGGCGATGTGCATGACATCGGCAAGAACATCGTCGGCGTGGTGCTGGGCTGCAACAACTACGAGGTGATCGACCTGGGGGTGATGGTGCCGGCCGAGGAGATCCTGGCCCAGAGCCGGGCGCAGGAGGTGGACATCATCGGCCTGTCGGGACTGATCACGCCCTCGCTGGACGAGATGGTGCACGTGGCCCGCGCTCTGCAGCGCGAAGGCTTCCAGCAGCCGCTGATGATCGGCGGCGCCACCACCAGCCGCGCCCACACGGCACTGAAGATCGATCCGGCCTATACGGCGCCGGTGGTCCACGTGCTGGACGCCTCGCGCGCGGTCACGGTGGCCAGCCGGCTGCTGGACCCGGCGGAGCGGCCGCGACTGATGGCCGAGACGGCGACCGACTTCGACGCGCTGCGCCTGCGACACCAAGGCCGCGCGGAGGCCCGCCCGCTGCTGTCGCTGGCGGAAGCCAGATCCCGCGCCCCACGGCCGGACTGGTCGGGGGTGGCGAGCGCGCAGCCGGACTTCATCGGCATCCGGGAATGGCGGGACATCCCGTTGGCGGAGATCGTTCCTTACATCGACTGGACGCCCTTCTTCTCGGCCTGGGAGTTGCGCGGCGCCTACCCGCGGCTGTTGGACGACCCGCTGGTGGGCCCCCGGGCGCGGGAGCTGCTGGCCGACGGCCGGCGCTTGCTCGACGAGATCGTCGCCGGTGGACAGCTGCAGGCTAGGGCGGTGTACGGCATCTTCCCGGCGGCCGGTCGGCAGGATGACATCCTGGTCTTCGAAGATGCGGCGCGCAGCCGGCAGCTGGCCACCCTGCATACCCTTCGCCAGCAGGAGAACCGGCCGGCGGGCAGCTGCCTGGCCCTGGCGGATTACGTGGCGCCACTGGATGCCGCGGGTCCGGCGGATCATCTGGGCGCCTTCGCGGTCACCACGGGCATGGGTCTGGACGCGATCTGCGCGCGATTCGAGGCGGAGCACGACGACTACCACAGCATCCTGGCCAAGGCCCTGGCGGATCGCCTGGCGGAGGCCTTGGCGGAGCGCTTGCACCAGAAGGTGCGCGCCTACTTCGGCTACGGCCGGGGGGAAGCCCTCTCGGTGGAGGACCTGATCAAGGAGCGCTACCGCGGCATCCGCCCGGCGCCGGGCTATCCGGCGCAGCCGGACCATACGGAGAAGGCCACGCTCTGGCGCCTGCTGGAGGTGGAGGAACGGATCGGCATGCGCCTCACCGAGAGCTACGCGATGTGGCCGGCCTCCTCGGTATCGGGCATCTATCTCTGCCATCCGGAGGCCCGCTACTTCGCCGTCGGCCGCCTGGGCGCCGACCAGGTGGCGGACTACGCGGCGCGCAAGGGCTGGACCTTGGCCGAGGCGGAGCGCTGGCTGGCGCCGAACCTGGGCTACGAAGCGGAGCGAGAGCCGGCGATGGCTTGAATGGGGGCGGTGGGGGAATGAGCGATGAGGAAGGGGATTCGAACCGCCCTGCTGCGACTGAAAGCGCAGCGGTTGACCCTGCCATCTTTTGGGACCGACGCATCACGGTCGCCGAGTTGCGCGAAGCCATGGCATCGACCGACTATCCCGAGCACCTCGATCTGCTGGCCCGACTGCTGCGCGAAGCCAGGCCCGACCAGGTGTGGCAGTATGTGACGCCGCAGCAGGTGGCGGCCGAATGGCCGCGCTTGGCACCGCGCCTGGGCCGGCGGAGGGACTTCTGGGCCTGGGTGATCGAGCGTTGGACTCAGCTGGGGAATCTCAGCCGGAACGACTGCAATAGATCATGCATTGTGGTCGTCGCCGGCCTGCCGGGGACCGGCAAGAGCACGATCGCCGAGGCCGTGGGCCGGGCGATCGGAGTGCCTGTCTTCGCCAAGGACTGGCTCGACGCTACCTTGCGCTGCTCACTGGGCACTGCAAACGGCCATGAACGGATCGGCTTCCTCGGTTATGAGCTGCTGACGGTCCTGGCCCGCCGGCAGATGGCGCTCGGCCAGTCGGTGATTCTCGACAGCGTCGTCGGCCCGACCGCGGTTCGGGATCAATGGCGCGCGCTGGCCGAAGAGTACGGAGCCGCCTGGCTGGTCATTGAGTGTGTCTGCTCGGACGAGACGGCGCACCGAGAGCGATTGGCTTCGCGCCGCCGCGGACTTCCCGACGGCTACGAGGTGACCTGGCCGGACTTCCTCAAGGTGAAGGCGCGCTACACACCGTGGTCTGAGGAGGTTCTGGTGTTGGACGCGGCAGCGCCCGAGGAGACGAACATTGACGCTGCAATCCGATATGTAGATGGTCGATAGGACCCGTGGACTCAGGATTGATCCCGTCAAACGATTCGTTTGCCCCTGTCAACTCACCGCGCTCAGGAAGTGATGCATCGCGTGGTCGAGGCTCAGAAAACAAGCGGGGGATTCCTGGTGATGATCTGCTATCCTCTCAGGATGTCGACCAG
>JBGAUA010000104.1:0-248 GCA_044228875.1 Anaerolineae bacterium | reverse complement strand
AGTAAGCGGATGAAACACCTTTGTGATGAGCCGCCGTCTCGATTTGGACTGTATTCCCAGCATCCCATGGTCAGGACTCTGCGGGCGAACCACATCGCCAACGACAAAGCTCTGACAAATCGCCAATCCTTCGGGCTATTCGGTTCGAGTGGACTCGGCGTTCTGGCCGTGTTGCTCGCGCTGCTTGGTTTCCAGCCTGTCATGGCGCAATCCCCTGGTAAGATCGATTACGAGCGAGGCGGCCTTCC
>JBGAUA010000103.1:2586-12976 GCA_044228875.1 Anaerolineae bacterium | reverse complement strand
GGAAAGCGCTAGGGTCGACGCAGCGCTCGACATACCGAAGCCTCTGGCTCCCGGCTGGCAACGCGTGTACCTTTCAATGGCGGTTGCCGCCGGCTTTCTCTGGCCTCTCTCCGTGGCGGAACAATTGAGTGCATCTTTCCCGGGTGGGCAGAACCTCATGGAGGCTGCCCCTTTCCTGATCATCCTCGCCCTGGCAGCCTGGCTCGCGACCGGCTTGGTGGATGACCTGCTGGCCAGCGAGCTGATGGCGGCCTGTCCGGCGCCGCCCGCTCCACGCTTGCGCCAGGTCCTGTGGGTCGGAGCGGTGGGATTACTCAGTACGGGCCTTTCGGCAATTCCCAACGCCATCCTGGCTATCCGGCACTACCACCTCTACCGGGAACATTACGACCCTCCGACATCGATCATGAGCTGGCCGGAATACATTTGGATCGATCTCGTGCTGTTAGTCGGCCTTTCCGCTCTGATGCTCCGGCTGCTCCCCAAGCACCGACCAGAATCGGGTCCTCGCCACGCATTCCGTGGTATAAGGCGGGTTGCCATCGCAGTGGCTCTCGCAAGCGCGATGAAGTGGCCGCTCGACTTCTCATGGATCTTGATTTCGTCGCAGAGTTCCTTGAACCTGGGACCGGCGGCGAGCCGCACCATCCTGATTGCCATCGCCATTGTCGTCGTCGGCTGGCTGTTCACTTGGCGACCACCGGTGCGGGACTGAGGGATGGCGCGGACCCGGCGACTGCTGAAATCCCGGCGATAGCGCGGACCCACCGACCGCCCCGGTGACTGAAGTCACCGGGGTCGACCGCTGGGTCCCCGCCATCACCCGTTTGACCCCAAGCCCCGCCCCGGCGTATGCTCCCGCGCCCGGGGGCCTTTATTGCCCCGCGCCATTGCCCCCCGATGCCCCGCGCAGATGGGCGGGGGGCGGTGAGCACAGTCCGTGGTGCGAACGCTACGCCTGAGGAGACACCGGCATGGCAGCAAGCAAATGGTCCGACGACGCCTTCCTGGACACCCTCAAGGCGCAAGGCGACGAGCTCGCCGACTTGACCGTGGCCGAGTTGGAGGCGCAGGGCGAGTTGCCGGCGGCCAACCGCATCTTCCGCGAGATCAACGTCAACACCCCGGTGCTGCCCGCCGCTGCCCCAGCAGCGCTGAGGCGCTTCTGGGAGAGCACGCAGAGCCTCCCCGCCGGCACCGACCTGGCGCGCGTCGCCCGTGGCGAAGCCGCGTTCATGCGCCATATCTTCGAGATCGGCAGCCTCCTGCTCACGCGCTCCCTGCCGGCCGGCTACGCGGCGCCGCGCCTGTCGCGCACCCTGACCCTGTCCGACGACCTGGTCACGGCCAGTTGGCGGCGCGTGCTTGCCGTGGTGCAACTGCTGGTGGAGATCGGCGGTAGCAGGGGCTTCCAGGACGGCGGCGCGGCCACCATGGCCGCCCAGAAGATGCGCCTCATGCATGCAGGCGTGAGGCGCGTCGCTCGGCGTCGGCTGCCCGAGTTCGGCCCGGAGCATCCCGAGGCCGGATCACCCGCCAGCAAGGAGGACATGCTCGGCACCCTCATGGGCTTCTCCTACCTGCCCATCGACAGCCTGCGGCAGATCGTCGGCGACCTGCCCGACCAGGATGCCGAAGACATCTACTACCTGTGGCAGGTCTTCGGGGTGATGATGGGCATCCATCCGCCGGTGACCGGGGACGCAGAGCCGACCTTCGACTACATCCCCGCCACCCTCGACGACGCCGCCGCCTTCTACCGCTCCTATGGCCGCCGCAACTACGTGAGCGTTGACCGGAACCCGGATGGCGCCATCCTGGCTCGGGCGGACCTGAACATGATGCAGCAGCTGATCCCCCTGCCCATGCGCCTGCTGGGCTGCGGCGTCCTGCCCCGGCTCCTGATCCAGGACGCCCTGAAGCCACCGGCCATGGCCTTGGTGGGCCTGCGCGCCTTCCCGTTGCCGCTGTTCCGCTTGCTGCAGCTGATCTACGTGAAGCTGCCCCTCTTCATCGACCGCGTCCTGCACGACCTGACCCCCAACCGCCACGGCTACGTCGCCGGCATCCTCCTGCGGGACACGGTCAAGATCGGTCGGAATGGCGAGGCCACCTTCTTCATCCCCGACTCGGTCGCGGCGCTGAAGCGCCTGGGCTGAAACCACCCTTCAGGCGGTCACCGCGGTCGCCCCCTCGGCGGCGGCGTCGCGGCGCATCCGGTCGTAGAGCAGGTAGAGGTAGAACAGGTCCATCACCAGCACCGCCAGGCCCATGCTCTTGATGAACCCATGCCCTTCCGGAAAGAACATGAAGGTGAAGACCGTGATCAATCCGGTACCCACCATCTTCAGCCAGCCTACAGCCGGCGAGATGCCGTAGAGGCTGGGCTGGCGCAGCATCATGACCGGGTAGAGCCCGGAGATGATCAGGTTGGCCATCAAGCCCGAGGTCAGGCCCGTGGCGGTGTCGTAGCCTTCCTTGCCGAAGAAGTAGTAGCCGAAGCCGAAGGCCACCAGCATGAAGAGCATCAAGGGCACGAACTGCCGCTTGAGCCGCTCGATGCCCAGCTGCTTGACGCCCACGTGCAGGACGGCCCAGAAGATGACGATGTCCAGCACGAACCAGATGCGGTTCAGGGTCTCCACGAATCGGCCCATGTCGGAGGTGAAGACGTAGGCCCACAGGAACTCCCAGGCGAAGTTGCTGGCGGCCGCGGCCAGGGGCATCTCGATGAAGCGATAGCGGAAGTAGTTGCGGATGAGGATCAGGTAGAGCAAGGCCCAGAGGGCGCAGCCGATGCCGAAGACGACGATCTGCGGCACGGTGTAGGTGCTGGTGTTGAACATCTGGTCCATGGCGTCTTTCTCCTCTGATGGCTCGGCGGTGGATGGCGACGATGGTCCGGCCCGATCTACTTCTCGGTCAAGACCGCCACCAGATCACCGTCCGGCGGCAAGCCGTGCTCACGGATGAGCTCGCAGCGCTTGATGTACATCGCCGCCACCTCGTCCTCGGGGTCCAGGAGCAAAGCCAGGCGGCATTGCGCCGCGCATGCGGCGAAGTCATGCGCCTGGTAGGCGGCGACGGCCTCGGCGATGCGCGCCTGGTTCTCGCGCTTGCGCTCCACCCGCTGCGGCGGGTCGGCCTCGAAGACCTCGTGGACGTCCACCGGCTGACCGCGGCCCATCACCCGCACCCGGTCGATCAGGCGCAGCAGGTAGTTGCTGGGGAAAGCCAGGGCGTCGTGGGTGGCGCCCGAAAGGGCCAGGGCGATGCCGTAGCGCTTGGTCACGCCCTCCACCCGCGAAGCCAGGTTGACCGTGTCGCCGATGGCCGTGCCGTCCATGCGCGCCGCCGAGCCGATGGTACCCAGCATCACCGTACCCGTGTGCAGCCCGATTCCCATGACCAGGGGCGACTCGCCGCGCGCGGCCAGGCTCTCGTTGAGATCCACCAATCGACCCAGCATGCCCAGGGCCACCTGCAAGGCGATGTCCGCGCCGCCCGGCTCGGGGAACAGGGCCATGATGGCGTCGCCCATGTACTTGTCCACCACGCCGCCGCTGGCCTCGATGAGCGGCACCATGCGGCCCAGGTAGTCGTTGAGCAGGGCGAATGTGCGGCTGACCTCCATGGACTCCGCCCGGGCGGTGAAGCCGCGGATATCGGCGATGAGCACCGTCATGGGCAGCTCCACCTGGTCGCCCAATGCCACCTCGGTGATGCTGCCCTTGCCCAGGTGGCTCAGGAAGGTCTCGGGGACGAAGCGGGCATAGGCGCGGATCAGGTCGCTGCGCTCCCGGTACAGCCGCGCGTTCTCGAGGGAGATGGCCACCTGGCCGCTGAGAAGGTGGAGGATCTCCAGACGGTCCGGGGTGAAGGCGCCGGCCACCTCGCGGTTCTCCAGGTACAAGAGGGCCGTGACCGTCCCGTGGTGGCTGATGGGCGCGCAGAGCAGGGAGCGGATGCCCTGCTGCTGCAGATAGCGATCGCCGCGGAACTGTCCGGCCGCCTGGGCGTCGGCGATCAGCACCGTCTTGCCGGTGCGCAGGGCATAGCGCGGCACGGAACGCGCCAGGTGGTCACTCTCGTCCAAGGGCAGCCCGGCGAAGACCTGCACCGACCCGCCGGGTCGGCAGGCGGCCGCCACCACCGGCTTGCCGTCGCGCAGGACCAGAAAGGCGCCGGCGTCGGCGCCGGCAGACTCAATGGTCACCGTCAGCAGCGTGGCCAGCAACCGGTCCAGTTCGATCTCGCCGGAGATGGCCTGCCCGGCCTTGATGGCCGTGGCCAGATCCAGGCCCTGCCCGGACGAGCGCAGGGTCTCGCCCTTGATGGTGGCGAAGCGCGAGGTCTCGCGAGCGGCGGATTCGCCGGCACGGCCGCCGCCGGCGCGCAGGAAGCTGTGGCGGTTCTGCAGGGCCTGCACCTTGGCCTTGGCCCCCCAGGCCTGATAGGAGCGATAGGCCGCATGCAGGTAGGCCTCGGCGATCAGGGCATGGCCCAGGCCCTGGTAGAAGGCGCCGGCCAGCTCGGCGGACAGGGCCTCGTCCTGCAGGTAGCCCTGCTCTCGGGCGCCCTCGATGGCCTGGTCGTATAGGGTCATCGCCTCCGGAACGCGGCCCGCCACACGGGCCTCCTCGGCCTGCACCAGGGCCAGCTTGTGGCCGTAGTTCATCGGCCCCGTCGCGGCCACGGCGGTCAGGCCGGCGCGGCAGCGCTCCAAGGCCGCCGCCAGCATGGCCCGCTGCCCGTCGTCGGTGGCTGGGGCGTTCAGGATACCCAGGGCGCCGTGGAAGTACATCAGCTGCGGGTACATCGTGGCGCGCCAACCCGTGTCGAAGACCGTGTCCAGGGCCGCCAGGGCATGGTCCCGCGCCCGCCGGAAGTCGCCGAAGGTGGTGGCCAGGATGGCCTTGGCCATATCCACCTGCGCCAGGTGGGTGACATCCTTGGCCTCATGCAGCCGGGGCAGGTCGCGCTGCTCGTCGAAGGCGGCGCCGGTCAGGCGCAGGTCCGGGTCACCCCGCTGGACGAGCAGCTCCACCGCCGCCCGCTCGATGCGGATCGCATAGACATGCCCCGTCTGCTTGAGCCGATCCAGTCCGGCCTGGATCTCGATCATGGTCGTCAACACCTGGTCCAGAGGCCGGCCAGCCTGGCGCAACTGCGTGCAGTGGTTGACGGCGCAGAGCGTGGCGGTGCCGAAGTCGCCATGGCTGATGCCGAGGCGGTAGCCATCCAGGAGCGGGGCCAGCGACTGGGCCTGGTGGTCCACCCAATGCCGCACCGAGGTCTCGAAGCTGACCACCACCATGGGGTAAAGCTGGGTCCGGTCCAGGCGCTCAACGAGGTCCACCGCGAGCTTGCCGAACTGGTAGCCCAGCAGATGCTGCCCCAACGGGCCGCAGAGGATGTTGGAATAGAGCACGAAGCCGAAGGCCGAAACATCGGCCAGACCATGGGCCAGGGTCTGGCGCACCATGGTGGTGGTGATGGACACGAACTGGCCTCCGGAGACGAAGGAGCAGGGGATCGCGACCAGCGCGGCCAGCTTCATCGCTGCCAGCACCCGCGGATCGGTCATGGTCGGCAGGTCGACGAGGGCCGCCACCTCGTAGGGCTGCAGCTCGGCCGCCGTGGCCTGCAAGGCCTGCGCGGAATCGGCGTCGCTTGGATCCGGCGGCAGGTGAATGCCCAGCCGGCCGAGACCTTCAAGGCCCAGCCGCAAGGCTTCCACGTTGTCATGCTGCGCCACCAGGGCCTCGATCATCCGGCAACAGGCCGGCGTGGCGGCCACGGGATCGGCCGCGCGCTCGATGACGATCCGGCCATGGCGCATGGCCGCGGCAAACTGCTGGCTGGCGCAGGCGGCGTCGGTCACGTCCTGATGCAAGGCCAGGCTGAGCGCCGGTTCGCTGTCCCAGGCGTCCGCGGGCAACAGCTCCAGCGCGGACGTGAACAGCGCGTAGGCGGCGTCATAGGCCGCCGAGGCCATCGCCTGCTGGCCCGCGCCGCGGTTCAGCATGATCAGGGCACGGCGCTCGGCCTGGCCCGTGATCAGTTCGCGGGCCAGGTTCAGGTGGGCGACCACCGCGAAGCGGTCGTCGCCGCCGCCCACGCCCAGGCCTTGCTCCAGGCCGCGGCCGATGCGCAGGTGGATGGTCGGCTTGCGCTCGGCCGGAATCGAACCGTAGGCCGCCTGCTGGATGCGGTCATGGGCGAAATGGAAAACGGCGCGGCTGGCATCCAGTCCTTCGGCTTCAACGCCCGAGGCAAGAAAGCGCCGCCAGCCGGAGCCGCTGGGCAGGATCAGGCCGGCCTCCATGGCACCCACCAAGGACCGGGCCATCTCCTCCGGCCCCCGCTCGGCAGCCAGGCTGAGGGTGGCCAGGTCGAAGCCGGCGCCGATGCAGGCCGCCAGCTGCAGGGCCTCCAGGGTGGGCGCGTCCAGCTTCAAGATCTGCCGCACCACGAAGGCGACCACGTTCTCGGTGATCGACTGCCGCCGCAGGTGGTCGATATCCCAGGTCCAGCCGCCGCGCTCCTCGTCGAAGCGCAGCTGGCCCTCGTCGATCAGGTTGCGCAGGAACTGGCGCACGAAGAAGGGATTGCCGCCGGTCTTTTCCTGCACCAGGGCGGCCAGGCCGCGAGCCAGGGAGGCCGGGGTGAGGGTGGCATCAGCGATCAGGTCGGTCAGGCTGTAGTCGTCGAGCGCCAGCAGCTTGATCTCATCGATGATGGTGCCCGCCTCACGGATACGCTCCAGGCTGCGGTTGAGGGTATGGCCGCTGTGCACCTCGTTGTCGCGGTAGGCGCCGATGACCAGCAGATGGGCCATGCGGGAGTCGCCGAGCACCGTCTCCAGCACCTCCAGAGATGCCAGATCGGCCCATTGCAGGTCGTCGATGAAGAGCACCAGCGGATGCTCAGGCCGCGCCAGGGCCAGGGCGAAGCTCTGGAAGACATGGTTGAAGCGGTTGCGCGCTTCGCGCCCGCCGAGAGGGGGCACCGCGGGCTGGTCGCCGATGACCAGGGCCAGATCCGGCACGACATCGACGATGAGCTGCCCGTTCGGCTGCAGGGCGGTTTCCAGCCGCTCCCGCCAGGCGTCGATCTCGGCCTGCTGCTGGCCCAGGATCTGGCGCATCAGGTCGCCGAAGGCCTGGGCCAAGGCCGAATACGGCATGTTGCGCTGCAGTTGGTCGAACTTGCCGGTCACCACATGCCCGCGCCGGCCGACCATCGGCTCCTGCACCTCGTTGACCAGCACGCTCTTGCCGATGCCCGGCTCGCCGGCGACCAGCATCAACTCCGCTCGCCCACTGCTGGCCCGTTCGAAGGCCTCGATCAGGCGACGCACATCGCGTTCCCGGCCGTATAGCTTCTGGGGGATGTGGAAGCGGTCCGACACATCCCGCTGCCCCAAGGTGAAGGAACGCAGCTCGCTGCCAGAGGCCAGCTCCCGTCGGCAGCGCTCCAGGTCCTGGATGAGGCCATAGGCGCCCAGGTAGCGGTCCTCGGCGGATTTCGCCAGCAGTCGCAGAATGATATCGGCGATGGGCTGCGGAAGCTCTGGCCGCAGGCTGCGAACCGAAGGCGGCGGCACCGCCAGGTGGTGGTGGATGAGCTCCAGGGCGTCGCCGACCGCGAAGGGCGGCTGGCCGGTCAGCAGTTCGTGGAAGGTTGCTCCCAGAGAATAGAAGTCGGCGCGCCAGTCCAGGTTGCGGTTCATGCGCCCGGTCTGCTCGGGGGCGAGGTAGGGCAGGGTTCCTTCCAGAGCCCCCAAGGCACCGGGTCGCACCCGCTCTTCGTCGAGGCGTGTGGCCAGATCGAAGTCGATGATCTGCAGTCGGCCGGTCTCGGCGTTGTAGACGAAGTTCGCCGGGTTGACATCCTTGTGGATCAAGCCGTGGCGGTGGATGCGCCCCAGGATGCCCGCCATCTGGATGGCCAGATCCAGGAACTGCGTTGGGGCAAGTCGCCCGTAGTCCGTGCGAGCATGCAAGGGTGAAGCACCGATGTCTTCCAGCACCAGCACCAGGTTGTTGCCCACTGGCAGGAGATCGATGGGTCGGACCACCCCTGGATCGTCCATTCCACGCAGGATGTCGTACTCGAGGCGCAGTCGGGCGCGGTCTTCCGCCGCTGGGTAGTCGCTCTGTAGGGTCTTGAGGATGACGGGCTGTCCGTCCCGCTGGCGCCGCGCGCGGAGGACGCGCGTGCTGCGGCCCTCGTAGATGGTCTCCAGATCGGTGTAGCCCGGAAACACCGGATCGTTCCTCACTCCCTTGCACACCATGCGACGGACGGACCGCGCCGGGCGATTGTACCGCCCTGCGACATCGGCGGTCAACGCATCGGCCCCGACCATGGTATCCTGTCGCGGCGGACATGGCAGTTCGGATCCGCCGCGCCCGCCCGTCGCCGATACCATCAGCGGAGAGCCCCCGATGAACACCCAGTCGCGCCGCGCCCCGACCGCCGGCTTCGCCCGTCCCCTTCTGGTGGCCCTGGCCATCGTGACCACCTTGGTCGTCAACGGCCTGGCCGTATCCCTGCCGCTATTCGGCCGCGACACGGGCGCGATTTCCGACCTCTACCCCAGCCGCTTCACGCCGGCGGGCTATGTGTTCGCCATCTGGAGCCTGATCTACGTCGGCCTGATCGCCTATGCCATCTGGCAAACCCTGCCGGCCCAGCGCCGGGACGCACGGATCCGCGCCCTGGACCTGCCCATCCTGGTCAACTGCCTGGCCAACAGCCTGTGGCTGGTGTTATGGCACCGGCTGAGCATCCCCGCGACGGTGCCGGTGATGCTGGTGCTCCTGGGCAGCCTGATCGTCATCCACCACCGCCTGGGCATCGGCCGCCGCGCGCCGGAGGGGCTGGGCGAACGACTCTGCGCACGGGCCACCTTCTCTGTCTACCTGGGCTGGATCTCGGTGGCCACGGTGGCCAACGTCGCGGTGCTGCTGATCCACCTGGGCTGGGACGGCGGGCCACTGTCGCCGGAATCCTGGGCGGTGCTGATGGTGGCCGTGGCCGGCGTCCTGGCCTGGCTCATGAGCCTTCTGCGCGGCGATGCCATCTACCCTCTGGTCATCGCCTGGGCGGCCTGGGGCATCGCCGCCCGGCAGGCCGACGCGGCGACGGTGGTGCTGGCCGCCCAACTGGTGACCGCGGCGGCCCTGGCAGCCACCTTGGCGGCGGTATGGCGAGCGCGGCCCAGGACCATCGTCAGACCCGGATGACGCGACCCTCTGCCGCGCGGCTCAGCCGGTCGCGGATGGCCAGGCCCAAGCCCAGCGCCCCAAGGTCAGCCGCGAGGATGACCGCGAAGCCGGCCTCGTCCAGGCGGCGCAGTCCGGCGTAGAGGCCCCGGGCGACCCCGGCCAGATCCTCGCGATCGCCCAGGGTGACGACCTCGACCCGATCGGACCAGCCGCGCAGGGCATCGGCCATAGCGGCCGCGTCCTCAACCGGCACCAGCAGCGCCACGCGCCGGCCGGCGGTCGCCTCGGCCGCGGCGGCGACAGCCATCGCCGTACGCTGCGCGGCAGGCGTGCCGATGAAGAGGCTCAGGGCCGCCGTTCGGGGCGCGTAGTGGCGGGCCATCATCCCTGGCGACACCTGTGCTACCTCCAGGTCCGACGCCTCGTCCGCGCCCTCGGGTCCCGCGATGTCAGGGAGCACTGCCCGCAGGGCTTCGACGGTCAATCCGCCCGGGCGGAGCACCCGCGGGCGCGGGCCGCGGCAGTCCACGACGGTGGACTCAAGGCCCAGCGTCGCCGGGCCGCCGTCGATGATCCAGTCCACGCCGGCGCCAAGATCCTCCAGCACGTCGGCGGCGCAGGTGGGGCTGATGCCGCCGAAGGGGTTGGCGCTCGGTGCGGCCACGGGCACGGCCGCAATGCGAAGCAGGGCGCGGGCCACGGGATGGGCCGGCGAGCGCAGGGCCACCGAATCCTGGCCCGCCGTCACCAGGCCGGGCAGTCGCGGATGCCTGGGCAGAACCAGGGTCAGCGGCCCCGGCCAGAAGGCCGACGCCAACTGTGCCGCCCGGGCGACGGCCGACGCGCCGTCCGCGGACGCCACGAAGGCGTCCGGATGGATCAGGGGCCGAGCCGCCGCCCAATCGAGCACGTGGACGATGAGCGGATCCGTCAGCGGCCACCCCTTGACGGCGAAGACCCTGGCCACGGCGACAAGGTCCCAGGCATTGGCGCCCAGGCCGTAGACCGTCTCCGTGGGGAAGGCCACGAGGGCGCCGCCGGCAAGGGCGGCCGCGGCGGGAGCCAAGGCGGCCGCATCAGGCCGGAGTGGGTCGACGCTCAGGAGTCGAGGGGCAGCGGGGGTGTTCATGACACCCAATGATACCGCTGCATCG
>JBGAUA010000103.1:0-2576 GCA_044228875.1 Anaerolineae bacterium | reverse complement strand
CGCGCTGCTGACGGGCTGCGATCCGTGGATCGTCCGGCGCGAGCCGCCCGGCAGCAGTGTGCGGTAGTATCCCCGCATCCTTCCGCTCTCCCGGAGGCCGCCCATGATCACCAGCCCCACCGGTCGTCCCGCCATGGCCCGAACGGCCTTGTTGGCAGCTGTGGCCTGCTGCGCCGTCACGGCCCGTCCGCCGGACCCGCCGTCAGCCCGGGCGACGGATTCCGGCATGCCGGCAGCCGCGGCGAGCGCGTCGATCGCAGTCTTTCCCGGGCATCCGCGCCTGATCATCGGCGGCTACCGCGGCACCGCGCCGGCGGAGCTGCGCGCGGTCTGCGCCCGCCAGGAACTGCATGGCGCCTGCGACCGGATCGGCGGGCGCCACGCGTTGGACGATGCCATGCGGTGGCTGCTGAGCGGGGAGGCGGCGGCGGCCGACCGGGCCGTCGCCCGCCTGAACGCCTGGTCGGGCTGCGCCGACGGTGCCGTGGAGCACAGCGACGCCGGCGGCTGGGCCCTGGTCTATGACTGGCTCTGGGAGCGGCTCTCGCCGGCCGAGCGCCGCGGTGCATCCACGCGGCTGACCGCCTGCGGCCGATCTATCATCGCCGACCTGGAAGGCAACGGGCCGCATCTGTGGCACGGCTACACGGCCCTCGCCGGAGCCCTGGCCCTCGTCGCTCTGGCGGCCGACCCGGGTGACGGTCAGGACTCGCTGTTGCCGGCAGCGGAGCTCCACTTCCGGCGACGGGCTCTGGAGGCCTACGCCGTGGTCGGTGGCGCCTGGCCGGAGGGCTACAGCTACGAACGCAGCCACTTCTTCTCAGCCGACCCGCCGGAGCAGTACGTCATGGACGCCCTGCGCGCCTGGGATTCGGCCGTGGCGGCGGACAGCCCCGACCACGACAGCCTCTTCGCCACCATCGCCGAGGAGGAGGGCGACTGGCTTCGCGGGCTGGCCTGGCATCTCCTCTACGGTTCACTGGCCTCGGCATCGCCAGGCGGTCGGCTCACCCTGCTGCGCGGCGGCGACATGCCCGCAGGGCAGACCTGGCCCAACAAGCAGTACCGCCCCTTCGTCGACAGCATCGCCCGGGTCTACGGCGAGCCGGCGCTGGCGGCTTGGGGCCGACGCGTCGAGCGTGACTGGGGCCTGTGGGGCGGCGAGGGCAGCTACCATTCCATCCACCTCTACAGCCTGCCCTACAACCTGCCCGTCGGCGTTATGGACAGCCTGCCGGCGACCCCGGAAGAGAGCTGGCGGAGCCTGCCGCCGGCCCGCGTCTGGAGCCGCGCGGACCTCGGCCAGATCATCAGCCGTTCGGGCTTCGACGCCGACGCCACCGTCGTGGGCTACCGGGCGGGCAAGTGGTTCACGGGGCACCAGCACCTGGACCAGGGCCACGTGGACATCTGGCATCGCGGCCCGCTGGCCCTGGACTCCGGCGTGTACGCCGCCTGGGGCAGCGAGCACCGCGAGGGATTCTACCTGCGCGCGGTCGCCCACAACACCTTGCTCATACATCGCGACGGCGAGGACTTCGAGGAGCATCCCGGCAGCGGCCTGAACCTCAACGACGACGGGCAGCGCATCCACACCTACAGCCGCCGCGGCTGTCCGCAATGCCTGCAATCGGTGGCCGAGTGGCGGCAGCACATCGACGCGGGGATGCACCTGGAAGGCGGACGCATCGAAGCCTACGAGGACGCCGCGGCCTATACGCGCATCGCCAGCGACCTCACCGGGGCCTACAACAGCAAGGCCTACAGCACGCCCGGCAACAGCCCCAAGGTGGAGCGGGTGCAGCGCGACCTGCTCTACCTGCGGCCGGGGCGCATCCTCATCCTGGACCGTGTGGTCACCACGCAAGGCAGCGGGCCGCCTCGCTTCACCTTGCACCTGCCGGACAGGCCGTCGCTGAGCGAGGCCGCTGTGACCGTGGGCAAGGCGGACGACGGCATCCTGGAGAGCGCTGTCGGCCGCTTCACCGTGCGCAACAGCGGACAGGGCGAATTGCGGGTGGCCACGCTCTGGCCCTCCGAGGCCCGCCTCGTGGCCATCGGCGGGCCGGGATACCGCTACTGGGTCGACGGTGCCAACCGCGCCGGCGGCGCCGCCGGACTGGAAGGCGCGCCGGCCGAGCCGGGCACCTGGCGCGTCGAGGTGACCGCCGCCCGCCCGCAGAGGGCCCAACTGCTGCTGCACGCCCTGGCCATCGGAGACGCCGGCGCAACGACGGACCCCGCGGCCGAGGCCCGAATGCCGGCGGTGGACAGCGCCGGATCCGCGGCGGCGCTGGCGGTCCTGTGGGCCGACCCGGCCGCGCCCTGGCTGGTACTGGCCAGCGGCGCCGCGCCCCGCGCGCCGCTGGCCTTCGGACAACTGGACCTGGGACCGGCGATTGCCGGGCTGCGGGCTCTGCTCACCGACCTCGACCCGGCCGCCGCCGCTTACCGTCTGGCCGTGGACGACCGGCTCATCGTGGAGCGCGCCGCCTCCGCGGAAGGCGTCCTGTCGGCGCCGCTGCCTCCCGGCGGCCGGGCGCTGGTCTTCGGCACCTGTCCGGCGGCGCCTGACG
>JBGAUA010000102.1:0-13010 GCA_044228875.1 Anaerolineae bacterium | reverse complement strand
CGGAGCCGGACCCGAACCGGTGACGACGATCAGCTCCCGCGGGGCGGGGTCGCGACCTGTCGCGGCCTCGCCCCCGCATGCGTTGACCTGTGCCGCCGGCGCGGCGCGTTCGCCCGGGGTCGCGGGCCGGCCCGCGCGCGGGCTCAGCCCCGCACCAGCCACACCGCCAGGCCCAGCACCAGCATCCCCAGGACCAGGTTGGCCCGCCCCAGCCAGGACGCCTGACGGCGGAGGCGGGCAAGCTCCTCCGTCGGCGCCCCGGCCTGTCGGCGAGCCGAGGCGCGGGGACCCAGGACGAAGTCGTGCAGGGCGCTCAGGCTGAACATCACGGCCACCAGGATCAGCTTGAGCGTCAGGACCCGACCGGGGGCCGAAGACCAGAACGCGCCGGTGAGCAGCACCGGCAGGGTCCAGCGCCCCACCGCGTTGAGCAGGCCGGTGACGACCAGCAGGCCCATGGCCCACCAGCCGATGCTGCGGTAGCGACCGCCCACCAGGGTCATCATGCGGGACAGCTGCGCCGGGTCGCCGGACGCGCGCAGAGCCGGCACCAGGATCAGGCTGAGGAAGAGCATGCCCCCCAGCCACAGGAGGGAGGCGGCGATGTGCAGGTAGACGGACACCAGGTACAGGGCGCGCATGGCTTCACCGGTGGCATCGATGGCGCGTGAACGACGGCGACGGCGGACGGCGACGGAGGCGCCGCGTTCCGCGCCCGCATCGTCGTCCGTCGCCCTCCGTCACACCCTGCGCCTTACTTCAGCGTCCGGACATACGCGATCACGTCCAGCAGGTCCTCGTCCGTCAGGGCCGGGTTGCCGCCCTTGGGCGGCATGTCCACGCCGGTCGTGTTGAGCGGATCGCCGGCGGGCCGGCCGATCTTGACGAAGGCCAGCATCTCGTCATCGGTCCGCTCGGCGACGAAGGCGTTGGCGTGGAGGTTCTTGCCCAGGCCCTCGATGCCCATGGCATCCGGTCCGTGGCAGCTGGAGCAGGTGCCGGCATAGACCTCGGCGCCTTCGGTCGCGTCGCCCGCGGCCGCTTCCTCTCCCGAATCCTCTTTCGCTTCGCCTTCCTCGCCCTGCTCGGTGTCCGGTCCGTCGGGCGCGTCCTTGTCGCCGTTGCAGCCCGCGAGGGCCAATGGGGCCGCCAGGAGCGCGGCCAGGAGCATTGTCGGCAGTCGTTTCATGATCGGTCTCTCCTTGTGCTGGTTGATGGATCGGTGCGCGCGGGTCAGGAATCCGGCGCCGAGGCCGGGACGAGGTCCGCGAAGCGCAGGATCTCGGCCTGACCTTGGCCCGCGGCGAAGGTTTCGGCGCTTGCGGCGTCGGCGAAGGCCGCCAGGTGGGAGGCCATCGGCGTGCGCAGACCGGGCGCGCGGACGAACACGGCCGCCTCAGCGTCCACCCAGGCCTCGGTCTCGTAGTCGTGCACGTACCAGCGCTTCACCGGCAGCTCCGGCCGGGCGGCGTGGTAGCCCAGCATGTCGCCGATGTCGTCGAACAACAGCGGTTCGACGCGGCCCTGCGCTTCCACCAGGCTGGCGGCGGCAAAGCGGGGCTCCGACAGGATCATGCCGCATTCGGCGCAGGCATCTTCGCCGTAGACGATGTCCGGCGGCGCCAAGGCGTCCTTGGCCGGGCCGCAGGCGGTGGTCGCGGCCAGGGTCAGGAGGGTCGAGAGCAGCAGCAACAGCCGGCCCGGCCGGGTCGTCCGGACGGCCCACCGTGGGACTGGACCAGATCCGCCTACAGGATTCATGTCACGCTCCTCCGGTTGAAGATCAGCCGCGCCACCATCAGCGGGACCACCGTCCACAGCAGCAGCATTCCCGCCAGGGCAGGCACGAGGGCGTCGCCCAGCGTGCGGGCGGCATAGGTCCCCGCCGGGCCCAGGACATCCACGCTGCCGGTGATCGCCTGGATGGCCGCGATGCGGTAGGCCTCGATCGGGTTGAGGACGGCCAGGAGCAGCAGCGTCGCCACCGGCAGGCGCATGGTCAGGGCGGTGCCCATGAGGCCCAGGTCACCCAGGAAGACCAGTCCCAGCCAGGTGAAGAGGGCCGCCCCCGTGGCCGCCGTGGTGCGTCGGGCCGCCGCGGAGATGACCAGGCCGACGGCCAGCATGGCCAGGCCCAGCAGCAGGGCCAGGGCCAGCAGCAGGCCGTAGGCGCCGGCCGCGGCGCCCCCGCCGCCGAGGGCGATGAACACCGCCGCGAGCCCGAAGCCGGCAGCCAGGGCGGAACCCAGGGCCAGAGCCATGCCCAGGTACTTGCCCATCAACACCTCTCCGCGGGTGAGCGGTTGGGCCAGGAGCGTGGCCAGGGTGCCGCGCTCGCGTTCGCCGGCCAGGCTCCCGGCCCCCAGGGTCAAGCCCATCAACGGCACCGTCAGCAGCACCAGATTGACCAGGCTGGCGGCCGTCCGCCCGAAGCCGGCCAGCCCTTCGCCCGCCGACGCTCCCAGGGACAGGCGCGACAGCGCCAGTGCCAGCAAGGCGAATCCAACCGCGTACAGCTGGAACCAGCGGCTGCGCAGGGCGTCGCGCACCTCCTTGCGCGCCACCAGGCGCACGACTCCCAGCGGCGTCACGGTCCCTCCTCGGTCTGGATGTCTTCGACCGCGAATCCGGCCGCCAGGAGCGTGGTCACGGGCGCCATGCGCTGCCCTGGCTCCGCCTCCACCTGCAGGCCCCGTCCCGTGGCCCTTGCCGGGAAGCCGGCGGCCTGCAGGATCGCGACGGCCCGGCCCAGGTCTCCGGCGCAGCGCAGGTGCAGCCGCGCCGGCAGGCCCAGGACGGTTTCCAACGCCTGCGCGGCGCAGCTGGCGCGCGCCCGGCCTCCGTCCATGACCAGGACGCGGTCCGCCAGGGCGGCCACTTCCGAGAGGCGGTGCGTGGTGACCAGGAGGGTCTTGCCGGAAGCGCGCAGATCGGCGATCAACGCGGTGAGTTCGGCGCGCGCGCCGGCGTCCAGGCTGGCCGTCGGTTCGTCCAGCAGCAAGATCGGGGGATCACCCAAGAGGGCGGCGGCCAAGGCCAGGCGCTGCTTCATGCCGCCGGACAGGGCGCCGACGGCCTTGGCGGCATGGTCGGCCAGGCCGACGCGCTCCAACAGGGACTCCGGCATGCCGCGCGGCGCGACCCGCAAGGCGGCCAGGAACTGCAGGAGCCCCAGCGAGCTCATGTCCTCGTAGTAGGCCAGTTGCTGGGGCACGTAGCCCACGGCGGCCCGCGCGGCCCGTCCCTCCCGGGGCATCTCCCGTCCGGCCAGGCGCACCTGGCCGGAGAAGGGCACCAGGCCGAGGAGGGCGCGGATGACGGTGGTCTTTCCCGCGCCGTTCTCGCCCCAGAGGGCCAGGCTTTCCCCGGCGGCCACCGTGAAGTCCAGGCCGTCCACCACCAGGGCGCCGCCGAGCCTGACGCTGAGGCCTTCCGTCCTGATCATGCCGCGCCTCCCGGTGCAAGCGGCCGGGCGGCCAGGTCCCGGCCCCAATGGGCGACCAGGGCGGCCGCCAGCAGCAAGGCCGCGCCCAGAAGGGCCAGTGGACGCCGGTCGGGCGCGGGCAGGTCGAGGGGCGCCGGGGCGGGCCGCACCCGCGGCGCCGTGTCGGCGAGCGTCGGCGGCGGCTGGAACACCGGGAAGGCACGGGCGGCCAGGTCCATGGCATCCTGGGCCGGGCTGAGGGCGAAGAGCCGCAGCTCGGGCGTCGTCTCCAACATGCTGGCGAAGAGGCCGCGCTCCACGTGCGGCAGGTCGCCCACCCCGTCGGCGTCGGCATCGAAGCCCACGTAGTTGGACCAGTGGTTGCCCCGGCCATCCGGCGTCCAGTCGTTGCCCTCGAAGGCGCCGCCCGTCACCAGGGCCACCTGCTGGAAGTTGTCGATGAAGCTGTTGCCGCCCAGGCGGTTGTGCTTGACGGCCGGCAGGAAGGCCGCGCCGATGTCGTTGTAGGCGATGAGGTTGTCGGTGATGGCGTTGACCGCCCCGGCCTCCGCCGGGCTGTTGTCGAGGTACAGGCCCACCCGGTTGCCGGCGATGACGTTGCCCTCCACCGTGATCTGGTCCGCGTCCTTCAGGGCCAGTCCGTAGCCGCTCGAGCCGTAGCTGCCCTGCATCAGGTTGCCGCGATAGACCAGGTTCCGGGAGTACATGGCATAGGCCGCCACCATGTTGCGCCGCAGGCGGTTGCCCTGCACCTGGCTGCCGCTGGCATACATGAAATGCAGCCCGTAGCGGCTGTCCTCCACCACGTTGTCCTCCACGACCACGTCCTGCGAGTACCAGATCACCAGGTCGCGGCCGCGTCGCACCTGGTTGCCGCGCACCACGGAGCGGTGCGATTCCCACAAGCGCATGGCGTCGCCGCGGCGGGCCATGTCCAGGTCCCGACCGACCACGCTGTTGCGCTCCACGACGCTCTCGGGAGCGGTCTGCAGGTCGATGCCCAGGAGCACGTCCTCGAGCCGATTGCCCACCAAGGTCACCTGCCCCTCGGCGGCGATGCCCGCGTCCTCCTTTTCCAGGAGGTTGCCGGAGTTGCGGACGATGAAGCCCTCCAGCCGCCCGCCGGACTTCTTGAAGTGGACCACGGTCCCTTTGCCGCCGCCGTCGATCACCGGCCAGCCCTCGCCGACCAGGCTGATGGCGTGGTCGACGACCACCGGTCCGGCATGGGTGCCGCCGCGCACGAGGATCCGATCGCCGTCACGGGCGGCGGCCAACGCCGCGGTCAGGTCGGCGTAGGCGCCGCCCGAGCCGACGTCCAGCACGCGTGAATCCGCCCGGGCCCGGGCCACCGGCGCCAGGGCGCCGACCAGCGCGCAGAGGGCCGCCAGGCATCGCCCCTGCGCGAATCGGCCGCGGCGCAGAACGCTCACGCCTCCTCCGCCGCCTCGCGGAGCGCGGCCCGGCGCGCCTTGCGTCGCTCGTGCAGCCCCAGCAGGATGAGGATCGAGGCGATGGAGGCCATCCAGAAGCCGGCCCTGACGGACGCGTCCGTGGAGAACTGACCGATGTCGCCATGCCCCAGCAGCGTTGGGGTGAAGGGCTTGACCGAGCTGGACAACGCCGCGCGCGGGTCCAGCCCCTGGCCATAGCTGTGCAGCCAGTAGTACATGTCTCCCAGGAAGACCAGGGGCAGGAACATGGCCGGCAGGACCAGGGGCGCGAACCACTTGCGATGGATGAAGGCCGTGGCGAGGATCATCAGCACGATGGCGCCCATGGCGAAGGGGGCCAGAAGGCGTTCCAGCTGCGCCGCCCCACCCAAGGGCTTCATGCCGATGTAATGGTTGAGGCCGTCGATGGTGCTGATGTCGCCCTCCATGTGGTCGATGAAGACCGTGAGCCCCAATCCCTGCGGGAACTGCGGCGCGTTCAGCCGCATGTGCCAGTAAGGGAAGAAGATGGAGGCGACGATGAGGGCGGCGGCGGCGATGAAGAGCAGGGTCGAACGGATGAACCCCGGCTGTCGGACCACGCGGCTGATCGCCGGGATCTGGTGGTCGGCGGCTCCGAAGGCTCCGCGTAGGGCTTGGCTCATGGTAGGTGCTCGCTGTTCAGCAGGATGCATCGGCTCGGCGATCGTGGCAAGCGGTCGACGCGTCGAGGGCCGGACCCGGCGCCGTGGCGCCGGGCCCGGCCCCCCTCGTTCCTCGGTTCGACCGCCGCGGCTACTGGGCCGCAGGCGTGTCCTTGACCAGCAGGTAGCCCACCATCTCCAGGTGCAGGGCCGAGCAGAACTCGGTGCAGTAGAAGGGGTAGACCCCCGCCCGGTCGGCCGTGAACTCCACGGTCTGCGTCTCGCCGGGTTCCAGCGAGAGGTTGAGGTTGTAGACCGGCACCGCGAAGCCGTGCGTGGCATCGTAGGTCTGCTCGACGTTGGTGATCTTGAGCGTCACCTCGTCGCCCACGTTGACCTCGATGCGCTCGGGGGTGAAGTGGCTGCGGATGGCGGTCATGTAGATGGTGACCTTGTTGCCGTCGCGCTCCACCCGCTCGGTGCCGGTCAGGGGCGCGTCGGGATCCTTGGCCATCTTGTCGGTGTCCCAGCCGATCTCGGGGTACTTCTCCCAGCCCTTGAGCTTGTCGGCCTTGATGATCTGGGCGTAATGCGGCTCACCCACGCCGATGGGCGAGTCGTAGATCACCGGCATCTTGTCCGGCTCGGGCTGATCCAGATCCAGCAGCTGGAAGTTCTGCGGAACCAGCGGGCCGACGTTCTGGAAGCGGTCGATGGCCCACTTGTTCATGGCCACCAGGTAATGGCCGTCGGGGCTGACCGTGTCGCCCTCGGCGGTGGCCAGGTGGCCGATGTTGTACTGCACGGGCGTCTTGGTGACCAGCTTCCAGGGCTCGAGGCCGTCCTTGCGGTAGTCGCCGCCCAGGGACCACTTGGCCACCGCGCTGTCCAGGAACAGGCTGGTGTAGGCGAAGCCCTTGTCGTCGAACTGGGTGTGCAGGGGACCCAGGCCCAGCTGCACCTGCGCCTCCATGGCCTTGTCGAAGGGGATGATCGGCACACCGTAGTCATCCTTGTCCAGGCCGCCCGCCGCGATGGCGTCCTGGATCTTCTGGAAGCTGTAGACGGTGGCGTTCTGGTCCAGCTTGCCGCCAACCACGATGTACTCGCCACCGGGGGTCACGTCGGCGCCGTGCGGGCTCTTGGGCTCGGGGATGAAGTACAGCGCGCCCTCGGCCGCGGCGGTGTCCAGCGGCAGGACCGTGAAGCCGTTGATCTCCGTGGTCTTGCCGGCCGCCACCAGCTCCTCGGCCTTCTTCAGGTTCACCACATGAAGGTAGTCCATGTCGTTCTGTGAGACGCCGGACTCGAAGTTGGCGCTGCCCTCGCCGCTCTTGCCGGTGGCCAGCTCGGTGTTGATGCTGTTGCAGAAGACCCAGCCGGTGGAACCCTTCTTGCCGGAGTCGCAGAGGTCCTGCCAGTAGGGCGGCACCTCCATGGCGAAGCTCTTGGCCATGTCGATGCGGCCGGCGGCGCGGTCGAACTTCCAGAACGTGATGTGGCCGCGGTACTTGTCCTTGTAGTCCTCCAGCGGCGCATAGCCGCCGCCAAGGGGCGTGGCGTACTGGCCGCCCTCGACCACCCATTCGGTGTCCGGGGTGACGAACATGCCGCCGTGGTCGATGTTGCTGATGGGGTTCTTGACGATCTGCTTGGTCTCGAAGTCGCGCAGGTCGATGACCGCCACGCGGGCATTGGCCTTGTCGCCGATGAAGAGGAACTGCCCGTCGTAGTCGCCCGCGGTCTCGGAGAGCGCGGGGTGGTGGTCGTCCGCCCAGCGGAGCTCCTTGTCCCCGGCGTTGCCGCCGTCAAGGGTGTCCATGGTGGACTTGGCGCCGTAGCCGTAGCCCTGCCAGGGCTCGGGCGAGAAGGTGGCGATCATCTTCAGGAGGCGCATGGAAGGCAGGCCGATGGCCAGCACCTGCCCGCCGTGGCCGGAGGAGGCGAACTGCACGTACTCGTCGTGGCGGCCGGTGGGCATGTAGGTCTTGAGCGCCGCGGACACATCGGCGGGCGAGAGGTTGCGCGCCTTGGCGATCTCGTCGGGCGACTGGGCGGACGTGGCCTCGCCGCCCGAGGGCGCGGACTGGCCCTCCCCCGCGGGTTTGGCTTCACCGCTCGTGTCCACGTCCCCCCGCCGGCAGGCGGAGGCCATGATGGGCATGGCCAGGGCGAGCCCCAGCATGATGGCTAGACGTCTCATCGTCGTTCTCCTCTGTAACCTAAGGTGATGGGCGCGGAAGCAAGGTGGTCCGGCCACGCCCCGCCGGTTGAGCTGCATGCGATCAAGATTCCTCGTCGAGGAGGGCGCGCACGTCCTGCGCGACATCGTCCGGCGACAGGGCTCCAAGGTAGGAGCCGCGGATCTGCCCATGGGGGTCGATGAGGTAGAGGCGGCCGGTATGGGTGACCGTGTAGGCGCCGGCGATCCCCGGCGCCCCGCCGGCCTGGCGGACGGGATCCTTGTGGAACTCGGCGCCGAAGGCAGCGGCCATGGCGGACACCGCCGCCACCTCGCCGGTCAGACCGATGCTGCCCGGCTGCTGGTCCTCCAGGTAGCGGGACAGAACCTCCGGTTGGTCGCGCTCGGGGTCCGCGCTGACCATCACCACCTGCAGCCGCTCGGCTTCAGGGCCGAGATCCCGTTGCGCCTGACCGATGGCGGCCAGGGTCTGGGGGCAGTAGTCCGGGCAGTGGGTGTAGCCGAAGAAGAGCAGCAGCACCTTCCCGCGGCCTTGGTCAAGGCTCCAGTCCCGACCGCTCTGGTCCGTGAGGGCCAGCGCGGGCGCGGG
This sequence comes from Anaerolineae bacterium, assembly GCA_044228875.1. Classification (GTDB taxonomy): domain Bacteria; phylum Chloroflexota; class Anaerolineae; order Epilineales; family Epilineaceae; genus Epilinea. The sequence goes on along the minus strand of JBGAUA010000102.1, from coordinate 4,696 downwards.
TCGCTCAGGCCGTGCCGGCTCGGCGCGCAGGCCGGTCGCCTCGTCGGCGGCAGCGGAGTCGACGGCCACCCCCGGCGCGGCGCCTCCGGTGGCCGCGGGCTGCCCGTCGCAAGCGCCGAGCAGGACGGCCAGAACGAGCGGCGAAGCGGCCCACAGGGCGCGCGAACCGCCGCGGATGATCGCTGCGATCATGTGCTCACCCTCCCTCGACGGTCGTCTCGGCCGAATCCGCCGCGAGGGCGCAGGCCTCGATGCAGGCCTCCAACTCCGCCATCAACCGATCGATCGGTATCCGGTAGTCCACGGCAACCGCGCGCAAGCTGCAGAACACGGCCATGCTGCAGCCCACGCAGGCCATGCGGCGAGCGATGAAGTAGCGCATGGCCGCCGGCCAACGGGCCAGCACATCCGCCACGCGCAGGTCCGCCGTCAAGCCGTCGATCGCCATTGCCCACCCGCTTGTCCTGTTGCAGGGTGCGAATCGCCGAGCACCGGATGTCCTCGGTTCCGCATGACCTTGCGCGTCCAGGGTACGGGCATGGGCGACGGCTGTCGTTGCGCTGGCGCAAGTTTCCGCGCCGTCGGCGATCGCGTCGGTGGATGCGGCAAGGACAGCCGCCCTGGGCTCAGCCCTCCGGCAGGTCTTCGGCCACGGCCACCAAGGCATGCGGCCGGAGCAGGGTCACGCGCTTGCGGCTGGAGCTGATGATCCCGCGCTCCTCCCAGGCGGCCAAGGTGCGGCTGACGGTGAACAGGGTGGTGCCGGTCATCTCGGCCAGATCCTGCCGGCTGAGGGGCAGGTCGATCAGCACGCCCTCCGCCACGGAGCGCCCGGCCTGGCGCGCCAGGCGCAGGAGCACGTTGGCCACGCGCCGCTCCACCCGCTGGGTGCCCGCTTCGCGGAGCCGATCCTGGAACTCCTGCACCCGCTCCGCGAGCATGCCCATGCCGTTGAGGGCGATCTGGGGATGGCGCAGCATGAGGCGGTTGAAGGCCTCGCCGCTCCAGCACAGAGCCAGCGCCGGCTCGACCGCCTCGGCGGTCACGGGGTAGGGCAGGCGGCCCAGGACGGCCACGATGCCGAACTCTTCGCCGGGGGCGATGAAGCGCATCACCACCTGTTGCCCCTCCGGGGTCACCTGGCCGAGCCGGACCCGCCCGGACAGCAGCAGGTAGAAGCGATGCGCGGGCTCGCCCTGGCAGACGAAGATGGCGCAACCGTAACGCAATGCGGCGGGCAAGGCAAGGCCGATGGCAACGGGGCGGTCGGCCGGCAGGCCCGCGGCGACCCGGACCCTCGCCCGGCCGGCTTCGGCTTGTCGCGCCGGCTTGTCGCGCCGGACTGTCGCGCCGCCGGGGTCGGGGATTTCTAACGGCCCTTTAACGGCCCGACCCTTAGCAGTCACCCCCGGCGAGTGCTAGAATCGCGTCCGCATTCCAAGCCAAAGCCCCGTGCGCCTGCGCAACGCAGGCGGCGGGTCGGGCCATGCCGCGAGGCCGGACGGGCGCGCGTCGCGCGCGGGCGGTTCCGGCACCATCATCAAGGAGCTTTGAGGTCAGCCATGTCCAAGAAGATCGACCTGGTCCCCTTGGGGGACCGCATCATCGTGGAGCCGATCGAGGAAGAGGAAGTCACCTCCAGCGGCATCATCCTGCCCGAGTCCGCCAAGGAGCGGCCGCAGCGCGGCACCGTCCTGGCGGTGGGCCCCGGCCCGCGCGACGATGACGGCAAGCACATCAAGATGGACGTGGAGGACGGTGACGTGGTCATCTACTCCAAGTACGCCGGCTCCGGCTCGGAGTTCAAGATCGAGGCGGGTCGCAAGGTCCTCATCCTGAGCGAGAAGGACATCCTGGCCAAGGTCTCCAAGTAGATCCTGGCTTCCATTCCCTGCTGAACGTCAAGCAACCCTCACGGAGGTATTGAGCAACCATGGCCAAGATGCTGGTATTCGGCGAGGCCGCGCGTCGCGGTCTCAAGGAAGGTGTGGACACCGTCGCCAACGCGGTGAAGACCACCTTGGGCCCCAAGGGCCGCAACGTCGCGCTGTCCCGCAAGTTCGGCGCGCCCACGGTCACCCATGACGGGGTGACGGTGGCCAAGGAGATCGAGCTGGAGGACGCCTGGGCCAACATGGGCGCCCAGCTGTTCAAGGAAGCCGCCATGCGGACCAACGACGTGGCGGGCGACGGCACCACCACGGCCACGGTGCTGGCCCAGGCGATGGTGACGGAGGGCCTGCGCAACGTGGCCGCCGGCGCCAACCCGATGCAGATCAAGCGCGGCATCGAGCTGGCCACGGCCGCGGTGGTCAAGTCCATCCGCGGGCTGGCCCGCGCGGTGGAAGGCCGCGAGGAGATCGCCCAGGTGGCCACCATCTCCGCCGCCGACGTGGACATCGGCAAGCTGATCGCCGACGTCATGGACAAGGTGGGCAAGGACGGCGTCATCACGGTCGAGGACTCCAAGAGCCTGCAGTTCGAGACGGAGTACGTCGAGGGCATGCAGTTCGACCGCGGCTACATCAGCGCCTACTTCATGACCAACGCCGAGACGATGGTCGCGGAGATCGCCGACCCCTTCATCCTGGTGACGGAGAAGAAGATCTCGGCCGCCGCCGATCTGGTGCCGCTGATGGAGAAGCTGGTCCATCTGGGCAAGCGCGACCTGGTGGTCATCGCCGAGGACGTGGACGGCGAGGCCCTGGCCACCCTGGTCCTCAACCGCATGCGCGGCATGTTCAACTGCGTGGCGGTCAAGGCCCCGGGCTTCGGTGACCGCCGCAAGGCGATGCTGCAGGACATCGCCGTCCTGACCGGCGCCACGGTGATCTCGGACGACCTGGGCAAGAAGCTGGAGAGCGCGACGGTCCAGGACCTGGGCCGGGCGGGCAAGGTGGTGGCCACGAAGGACGACACCACGGTCATCGAGGGCAAGGGCAAGGCCGGCGAGATCAAGGGCCGCATCGACCAGATCCGCGCCCAGATCGACACGACCACCAGCGACTACGACCGGGAGAAGCTCCAGGAGCGTCTGGCCAAGCTGGCCGGCGGCGTGGCCATCATCCGCGTCGGCGCCGCCACCGAGGTGGAGCTCAAGGAGAAGAAGCACCGCGTGGAGGACGCCCTGAGCGCCACCCGCGCGGCGGTGGAGGAGGGCATCGTGCCCGGCGGCGGGGTGACCCTGATCCATGCCCGCCAGACCCTCAAGGACCTGAAGGTGGACCCGGGCACGGACGAGGCCACGGGCGTCCGCATCGTGGAGCATGCCCTGACGGCTCCGTTGAAGCAGCTGGTGGCCAACGCCGGCGAGGACGGCGGCGTGGTCATCCGCGAGCTGGAGCGCCGCGCCGAGGCGGGCGCGGGCATGATGGGCTACAACGTCCTGACGGGCGAGTACGTCGACCTCTACAAGGCGGGCATCATCGACCCGGCCAAGGTCACCCGCGCGGCCGTGGAGAACGCGGCGTCGATCGCGGCGATGATCCTGACCACGGAGGCCCTGATCGCCGACCGCCCGGAGAGCGAGAAGCCGCACAGCGACAGCCCGGAGATGCCGGAGTACTGAGCCGGCCGGCTGACGCGACCGAACCGGCGCCGCCGGCCGGTGGGACTGCGGCAGGAATACCGATGAAGCACGGGGGCCGCCTGCGAGGGCGGCCCCCGTTGTCGTTCCCGGGACGCCGTCAGGACGCCGTCAACGCTTCTTGGCGTCCACCAGCACCGCGCTTAGCACCAGACTGACCAGGCTGACGACGATGGAGCCCCACAGGACGGTCAGCTGCCGGTCGAAGCTGAGCCCCACCTCGAAGAGCGCGATGCTGAGGCGGCTGGACAGCCAGAGCATGATGGCGTTGAGCACCAGGGTGAAGAGCCCGAGCGTGGCCAGCTGGATGGGGCAGGTGATCAGGCTGAGGAAGGGGCGGATGAGGGCGTTGACCAGGCCCAGCACGGCGGCCATGGCGGCCAGGGCCTGCCAGTCCTTGAGGGGCCCGGCCACCACCTCGATGCCCGGCACCAGGCGTTGGGCCACGAAGAGGGCCACGGCGGTGATGACCCAGCGGATCAGGAGCTTCATGGGGGGTCGCCTCCTTGGGGCTTGTGTCGTGACGGTTGCGCTGCTGTGGCCGAGACCAGGGCAGCGGATGCTAGCGTAACCTGTCGCAGGTCCAGGGTCAACAGGCAAGGGCCTGGCACCATGTGCGCCTGCCGACGGACATCGACCGACCGGCGATGTCGTTGCCGCCCTTGACAAGGCGATCCCCATCGACCTACCGTTTCCTCATGGCCGTCGACCACCCGCCGCCTGCATCCGAGGCGTCCAACCCCTACACCCGCTGGTTGCGGAGCGTCACCGCCCCGCCCGGCGGCCCGGCCGGCGCCACGTCGGCCCAGGCGGCCGATGCCTTCATCGCCGACTGGGACCGCCTCGAGCGCCTGGTCATCGACGTCTACCGCCGCGGCGAAACCGACGGGCAGGACGAGGCCGAATGGCAATGGCTGCGCGGCGCCCTGGCCGGCCGTCACGAGGCCGCGGCGCTCGCGCCCCATTGGCGGGGCGTCCTGGCCGGCGGCGAGGCCCTGGCAGCGGATCCCTTCCTGGCCCTCCTGGCCCTCCCCCGAGCCGCCGACCTCGTCGACAACCGCCGCGCCATGCAGCGGCTGCCGGCGGCGCGCGAAGTGCTCAACCGGTGGT
>JBGAUA010000101.1:0-13154 GCA_044228875.1 Anaerolineae bacterium | reverse complement strand
CCAGCAAGGGCGCCAGACTTGCGTCACCAACAGCGTCCAGATGGCGGACGGCCGCGGCGCGGCGCTCGCGGCGAGCGCCGTGCGGGTCGCTGGCGGTGACCACGGGGTAGATTGGCGGCGAGGCGTCGGCGAGACCTGCCGGCGAATCCACCGCCAGGACGACGGTCGACCGAGCCGGGAGCGGACGAGGGGCTGCGACGCCGACGCTGCCGCCCGCCACCACGGCGGCCAGCACGGCAAGGGCGATGACGAACAGGCGGTTGGGTGGACGACGCTGCATGGACCTGAGTATAACGGCACTCAACGGTGGCGCCCCCACGTGCGAGGCACGGGGGGGCGCGGGGACCTAGGTCCGGTGAGGCTTCGCACCGCGGGGCAGCGCGGCGCGTTGTCTCCAGTATCACCTTACGGTTCTGCACCGCGAGAAGGGTGGGGGCGAGTCCGATAGCGGCGTCTCACCGGGCCCTTGAAATCGATTCCCTCCGAGGGCGCCGTCTCCACCCCGGCCCCGCGGGATCTGCGGGGCCGGGGTGGATGGCATGACCGGCCAGGAGGAATCGAGGAGGTAATCCAGCTGGTGCTTGAGCCTCTCCGCTCAGCCGCGCTGCGCCTGGCGCCGGCGCTCCATCACGAAGCCCATGGCGCCCAGGGCGCTCAAGAGGAGGGCCAGCCCGCCGGCCAGGCCGGCCGCCGGCAGATTGGCGATACCCGTGGCCGGCATGCGAACCGCCTTGGGCGCCGCACCGCGGTTCATCCCGAAATCCACACCGCTGACCTTGCCGCCGGTGATCTTCACGTGGTAGCGGGCGGGGGTGGTGATGCGCCATTCAGAGCCGACGGTGATGTAGACATCGTATTCACCCGCGCCGACGCCGGCGAAGCTGAACTGGCCGGTAGCACCGGTGACCTGGTACAGCTTCAGGCCACCGCCCTCCAGGTGCACGCCGACATCGTTCAGCCCGGGATCGTTCGGACCGAGCAGGCCGTTGTTGTCGACATCGATGAAGGCCAGGCCCATGATATCGCCCAGACCGCCGCTGCCATTGCCGCCGCTGATCATGCCGATGCCGCCGCCGGCCGTCGTGCCGCCGGAGGTGGTGACACCGCTGGTCGACGCGCCGCTCGAGGAGCCGGCACTGCCGCCCTTGTCGTCATCGTCATCATCGTCGCCGCCATTGCCGCCGGGCTTCTTGGTCGGCTTCGGCTCGCTCGTGGCTCCGGGAACGTCCGTGGCGCCCGGCTGCGTCGGCGCGACAGTCACATTGGGGTCAACCGTCGGCATCGCCGTCGGCTCGGTGTTGTCGCAGATCAGGTTCAGGAAGAAGTCCTGCCGCGTCGAGCCCAGCTGGAAGTCGTCGACCGTCAGGGTGCGCGAGGCCGACTGGCTGGCGCAGAGCTCCCAGCCGGCCGGAACGCCGGTCAGCTCCAAGGTGTAGGTTTCGCCATCCGCCAGGTCGGGCACGTCGATCATGCCGCGCTGCAGGGTGGCCAACTGTTCCGTGGTGAAGGTGCCGACTTCGACGCCGTCCTTGTCGGTGACGGTGAAGGTCAGGCCGGGCAGGGGATTCTGCGCTGCCAGGGGCTCATCGGCCTCGGGATCGAAGAACTCGTCACAGCCGGGGCAGTTCGGGTCATCGCCTCCAGCCAGGTCGGCGAACCCAATCGCGAAGATGGTCAGGGTGGCCTGCTGGCGCGCCGGAGCTGCCATAGCCGGCGTGATGACGCCTGCGAACAGCCCCAAAAGGGTTGACGCCAGCAGGACATGAAGGGGGGACATCAGCTTGCGCATGTCGGATCGTCCTTTCCAAAAGAAGGGGTTGGGTGCCGGCCAGCGCCATCCTCTAGCCCTGGCCCGGTCATGCCGATAGAGAACCAACTGGTGGCCGCGCCGGCAGGCGACGGCCAGGCGGCCACGAAGCGCACGCCGTTCGGTTGTCGCGGGGGCGACGCCAGAACGCGAGCCGAGGTCGACACGGAGAACGGGGTGCCAGCGGGGGCACCCACGCCCGCCGATCCGCGCGCGGTTGCCGCCAGGCCGAAGCCGATGGCGTTGCCGTGCGAGGCCGACTGCGGAACGTGCTGAAAGCGGTCGGTCATGGTGACCCGGTAGCCCGTCGGGGGCTGCACCTGCACGACATAGCCCACGGCGAAATCGCCGCGGAAGGCGAAGCGTCCCGACAAGGCAGTGCGGGTCCTGTGCGTGCGCCGGCCTTCCGCCAGCGTAACGCGCACCCCCGCCAGTCCGACCTCATCAGCGTCGAACAGGCCGTCGAGATCCCGATCGACGAAAACCTGGCCTGTCACCTGCCGATGAAACGCTTCGGCAGACCGAGGCTGGTCGGTCGTCGGAGCGTTGATTCCTGATGAATGTCCCACGGCGTTCGGCGCTTGGGCCGGTGTGCAACTCGGCCGCAGCCCGATCTCGAGGCGACGGTCGCCGCGATCCGCGGCTCGCGAGGCGTGGGCGCCGGTGCAGCGCTGCCACCCGGCCGGCAGATCCAGCAGCTCAGCGCGCCAGCTGGAACCTGCGGGCAGATCGAGGACGGCCAACTGCCGGCCGTTGGGCTGGGCCGCGGTGGCGCCGCGCGCCAGTTCCGCACCGCCGGCGTCCACCAGTCGCACGGTCAGCGCACCCAGCGGGATCGCCTGCCCAAGCCGGGCGTCGGCGGCGTCGAAGCGGCCGTCACAGGCGCAGCGCGCTCCATCGGCCGCTGCGTCCGTCGACGCGGCCGAGATCCCCTGGTCTGGGTACACCGAAATCACCAGACGCGGCGCCGCGATCGCCTGCCGACTCAACAGCAAGGCGGCGGCGCCCAGAACCAGTCCGGCGGAAAACCGGCGACGCGTCTGCCGCTGGCTGACCAAAGGTGAGGTCCTGTCCTTTTCCATCGCGTGCTGAGGCATGGTGGGGTCCGAGTTCTTCCGGGCAACTGGGCGTGCGGGGCGACCGACATCGGCCGCCCGGCGTTCTTACGGGTGGAAGTCGATTCACAAGCGACCTGCGTCAGACGAATCCCGATGGCCACAACACAAGAATAACTTCCGGGGTTATTCTACTATAAAGCAAGCATCGATTGCAAGGGGGTCGAGCCACGAATATTTATCTTGCTGTAACCTTGGCAAACCACGAGCCTGTCCTCTGCGGACGATGGCTGAGGCGGCGTGGCGCGAACCGGTCAGAAACGGTGGCGACGGATGGCGCGTCGATCGCAAGGAGGTGACCGGGCTCAGCCGAGCAGGCGTCAGCGAGCTACGGTGATGGCGAGTCGTGCTAGACCCGGGCCCAGCTCTGCTTCCACCCGGTCGCCCGGCATCAACGGTCCGACTCCAGGCGGCGTGCCGGTGAAGACGAGATCCCCAGGCCGCAGGGTGAAGCGCTCTGAGAGATGGGCGATCAATGCAGGAAGGTCCCACAGCATGTCCGCCGTGCAGCCTTCCTGGCGCAGCGCGCCGTTGACCCGCAGCGTCAAGGCCAGCGCTGCCGGGTCCGCCACGTCGGCCGCCGACACGAAGCGGGACAAGGGAGCGAAGCCGTCGCGGCCCTTGGCTTCTGTCCAGGGCAGCCCGGCTGCCTTCGCCTTGGCCTGCAGATCCCGTGCGGTCAGGTCGATGCCCACGGCATAGCCGGCGACATGCGCGAGCGCGGACTCCCGCGGGATCCAGCTGCCTCCACAGCCGATGGCCACGACCATCTCCACTTCGTGGTGCACGGCGCCGATGTCCGCGGGCCAGTTGAGGGTGGCGCCATCACTGGTCAGGCTTGAGGCCGGCTTGAGGAACACCACGGGGGCGGAGGGCACCATGTTGCCCAGTTCGAGGGCATGTTCTGCGTAGTTGCGGCCGATGCACCACAGGCTTCCAGCACGCAGATCGAGTCCGGGGAGCTGATCCATGGCCCTGATGATAGACGAGAGAAGCAGCGGCGCGTCAGCGTGACAACAAGGGCAGATACATGCGTGCGGCCACCACCGGCGTAGCGGCAACAGCGGTCAGCGTCTCCGCGATCCGGGTGAGCACCAGGTTCGGCGTCGGTGTCCCTGTAGGTGCCAGCGCCGTTCGGGTACCGGCCACGATGGTGCCCACCAGGTCGGCTGTGGCCGATGCCGTCGGGCTGGGGGCCAAGGCGGTCAAGGTCATGGCCACCGCTGTGCGCAGGTCCGGCGTAGGGCTGGCCGAAGGGGGGGGCGCAATGGCTGTCAGCGTTTGAGCGATCCGGGTCCCGACCAGGTCTGGCGTGGGCGAGGAGCGTGGGTCGACCGTGGGCGTCGGCTCGCGCGTCGGGCTCCCTGGGCGCGGCGTGGGGGTGCGCGTCGGCGTGGGCGATGCGGGGATGGCGGTGGTCGGGGACGGTGCGCCGCAGGGTGACAGTCCAAGCACCCAGGTGTCGCGCATGAGATCGCCTTCGTTCTCCCAGCCGCCGAAGATGGCCATCCGTCGGCCCCTGGCATCGTAGACCGCCACGTGGCTATCGCGCGGGCGAGGCTTGGCGCCGGAAGGATCCAGGCGGGTCCAGGCAAGTTCGCCGTCCAGGTTCAGGGCCCAGGTGAAGGCGCTGTCGGCGAAACCATTCCAACCGCCGAACATCAGCAAGCGCCGCCGGTCGGGACAGTCGTCCACCACTCCGGACATCCAGGCCTGGGCCGGCGGACGGGGGTTGGCCGGGGTGATTTCGGTCCAGCGCTCCTGGCCGGGACGCAGGTCCAGCTCCCAGAGATCGTCCAGCGTGACGTCCGTGCGCTGGCGATTCCAGCCGCCGTAGACCAGCATGCGGCTGTTCGCGGTATCGAAGATGGCCACATGGCCGTCACGGGCGGAAGGGGCCGCTCCTGCCGGGATCAGCTTCGTCCATGCTTCCTTGCCCGGTTCCAGGGCCAGCGCCCAGACGTCCTGGTAGGCCTTGCGGTTGACGCCGTCCCAGCCACCGAAAAGGATCATGCGACCGGCGCCGGCCGCTGCGGGCATGTGCACCATCGAGGCGCCGAGGCGGGGCGCCGGCTTGCTGGCGGCAAAGGGCATCTTCTTCCATTCCGGGCCGCGGCTGTCGCCCAGTTCGAGGAACCAGGTCTCGTCGAGGTAGATGCTGCCGCCGTTGTAACCGCTGAAGAGCACGGCCCGATCGCCGGTGGTGTCAAACGCCATGGCCGCGCGTTCGCGCGATGCCGGCTGCGTGCCTCGCGGGCGCAGGTTGACGAAGGCGTCGGTGCTCAGGTCCAGGGTGTACAGGTCGCCGGCCTGTGAGCCGCTGGTGTCGAAGCCGCCGAAGAACATCAAGCGGTTGCGCACCGAATCATGGGCCTGCGCCGCCCATCGCAGACCCGGTGGCAGGATTCCGGCGGGGCGGATGAGGTCCCAGTGGTTCTCGTCAGCCAAGATGGGCGCCGTGACGGCCAGGAGGGCGGTCACGACCAGCAGGCAGACCGGACTGGCGAGCCGGCGGATGGATTGTCCGGACATGGGTGACGCTCCAAGGGTGTTCCCGCCGCGACGCGACAGGTGCGGGCTCCCGATCCACAGCATAGCCACCTGTGTCGCTTCGCGCAATCGGTCTTCCGGCGGAGACGTCGGGGCCGCGCTTGGGATATCCTCATGCCCGGATGCCGGCTGGCCGGGCATCGGATCGATCGACCTGCCCTGGGAGCGCACCATGATCTCGACGTTCCATCCCCGCGGCGGATCCCGCTCTGCGGGAATTGCCGTGTTGGGGCTGCTGCTGTCCCTCTTCCCGTTCCTGACCTTGCCGCTTGGTTCGAGCGCGGCGCCCGGCGCGACCTGCACCGTGCGCGGGCTCGCCCACCTGCAGGGCCGCGCTACCCACGGGGGCATTGTCCTGCGGGTGGACGGGGCCACGGCGGCCAGTTCCGACGCCCTCGGAGCCTTCCTTCTGCCGCCTCTGGAATCTGGCGCGCGGCGTGTGACGGCCGTGTTTCCGGGCTATCTGCCGGTGGTGGCGGACCTGGACTGCCCGTCCGGCGACAGGGTGAGTCTACCGGCGGCGGATCTGCTGGGCGGCGATCCGACGGGCGATGAAAAGGTGGATCTCTTCGATCTGGTGCGCGTGGGCCGCGCCTACGGCATCTGCCAGGGTCAGGTGGGCTACGACGAAGCGGCCGATCTGGGGGCCAACGGCTGTGTGGACCTCTTCGACCTGGTGCTTGTGGGCTCCAACTACGGCAAGACCGGTCCGCAGGTCTGGCCGCGGGACCTGAGCCTGTTCCAGACCGAGGTGCTGCCCCTCATGCTCACCCGATGCGTCAGTTGCCACGGCAACCGCGGCGGCATCAGCTTGTCCACCTACGCGGCGATCATGTCAGGCGGCATCAGCGGTCCAGCGGTGTTGCCGGGAGATCCTGAGCAAAGCCTCCTGATGCGCAAGGTCAAGGGCGAGGCCGGGTTGCTCATGCCCCCCGGCGGCGATCCGCTGCCGGCGGCGGATATCGCCCTGCTCGACCGCTGGATCCGGGAGGGGGCTCGACCCTGATCTCCTAGATGATACCCAACTCGCGCACCGCCGCCTGTTCCTCAAGCAGTTCCTGGCCGGTTGCCTGGATGCGGGCGCGGTCGAACTCGGAGAGATCGAGGCCCTGCACCACCTGGCAGACGCCGCCCTGGATGGTCACGGGGTAGCCGAAGATGACGCCTTCCGGCGAGCCGTAGTCTCCCGTGGAAGGCAGCGCCATGCTCACCCAGTCGCCGGCCGGCGTGCCATGGTGCCAGCTCTGGACATGGTTGATACAGGCGTTGGCCGCCGAGGCGGCGCTGGACTGGCCGCGGGCCTTGATGATGGCCGCGCCGCGCTGCTGTACCAGGGGGATGAAGGTCTCCCTGATCCAGGCCTCGTCGCCGATGACCTCGGCCGCCGGCCGACCGGTGATGCGGGCATGGTAGGCATCCGGGTACTGGGTGGCGGAATGGTTGCCCCAGATGGTCACTTGCTGGACCTCCGTCACCGGCACGCCGGCCTTGGCCGCGAGCTGTGATCGGGCGCGGTTGTGGTCCAGGCGCATCATCGCCGAGAAGCGCTCCCGGGGGATGTCCGGCGCCGCGTTCATGGCGATCATCGCGTTGGTGTTGGCCGGATTGCCGACCACCACCACGCGCACATCGCTGGCCGCGCGGGCGTTGAGGGCCTTGCCTTGCACGGTGAAGATGGCCCCGTTGGCCCCCAGCAGGTCCTTGCGCTCCATGCCCGGGCCGCGGGGCCGGGCTCCCACCAACAGGCCCCAGTTGGCACCGTCAAAGGCCACCTGTGGATCGTCGGTCAAGGTCATCCCGCTGAGCAGAGGGAAGGCGCAGTCGTCCAACTCCATGGCCACGCCCTCCAAGGCACCCAGAGCCGGAGTGATCTCCAGCAGGCGGAGGTGCACCGGTTGGTCCGGGCCGAAGAGATCGCCGCGCGCGATGCGGAACAGGAGGGCGTAGCCGATGTTGCCGGCCGCGCCGGTGACGGTGACGTGGATGGATGCGTTCATGTCCAAGCTCCCTGTATTCGGTCTGCGGTGGAAGATGCGCGCTCGGCGCGACGGGGCTCCTCGTCCTGCCGTCCATCGCCTCCGCGGTTGCGGTCGGGCCGGCGAACGAGTGCGTGGCTCAGAGCCGGTCGATGACCGCCTCGGCGAAGGCCGAGCAGCTCAGCTCGGTGGCCCCGTCCAGCTGTCGAGCCAGGTCGTAGGTGACCCTCTTGTCCGTGATGGCTTGCCCGATAGCGTGGCGGATCAGGGCGGCGGCATCATCCCAGTCCATGTGGTCCAGCATCATCACGCCTGAGAGTATGAGGGCGGAGGGGTTGGCCTTGTCGAGCCCGGCGTACTTGGGGGCGGTGCCGTGCACGGCCTCGAAGACCGCCACCTCGTCGCCGATGTTCCCGCCGTGGGCGATGCCCAGGCCGCCCACTTGCGCTGCCGCGGCATCCGACAGGTAGTCGCCGTTGAGGTTGGGCAGGGCCAGCACCTGGTAGTCCGTGGTGCGGGTTAGGAGCTGCTGCAACATGTTATCGGCAATGCGATCGTTGATGACCACCTGGCCAGCCGGGACCTTGCCGCCATGCTGCTCGGCCACCGCCTGCTCGCTTACCGTCTGGGCGGCGAAGTTCTCGCGCGCCTCCTGGTAGCCCCAGTCCCGAAAGGCGCCCTCGGTGAACTTCATGATGTTGCCCTTGTGCACCAGGGTGACCGAGGCCTTGTTCTTGGCTACGGCGTAGGCGATGGCTTTGCGCACCAGGCGGCGCGTCTTGCGCTCGCTGATCGGCTTGATGCCGATGCCCGTGCCCGCTTCGTCGCCGTCCGCGATGGCCTTCACGCCCATCTCCTGGCGCAGGAAGCGGATGATCTTTTCCGCCTCCGGTGTACCGGCCTGCCATTCGATGCCGGCGTACACATCCTCCGTCGCCTCGCGAAAGAGGATCATGTCCATGTGCTCCGGATGGCGAACGGGGCTCGGAAGGCCCTGGATGTAGTAGACCGGCCGCACGTTGGCGTAGAGGTCCAGGGTCTGGCGGATGGCCACGTTCAGGCTGCGGATGCCGCCGCCGATCGGCGTGGTGAGCGGACCCTTGATGCCCACGCGAAAATGCCGGAAGGCGTCCAAGGTCACCTGGGGAAGCCATTCGCCGGTGGCCTGGAAGCTGCGCTCGCCGGCCGGCAACTCGACCCAGGCGATGCGGCGCGCGCCGCCGTAGGCCTTGGCCACGGCAGCGTCGATGACGCGGATCATGGCCGGGGTCACGTCGACGCCGATGCCGTCGCCGAGAATGTAGGGGATGACCGGCTGGTCGGGGACCACGGGGCGGCCGGAGGCTTCGTCCAGGCCGATGCGTTGGCCTTCGGTGGGGATGTTCAGGCGGTCGAAGTTCATGGCGGTTCTTTACTCCCTTGCGAGGATGGCTCCGCCGCGGCCGGCGGGTGGTCGCCGCGCCTGTCCTTGAGGGGCGCGGTACGACGGACCCTGGCGGTGGGCGCCGTTCAGCGTGAAAACGGCCGCATAGGATAGCCCCAACCGTGACCGGCGGCGGAATATGACGTCGCGGCCGACGGTCAGCCTTCGAAGGGAGCGTACTTGGCCTGGATCTTGGGGGTGACCTCGCCGATGTCGTAGCCCGTGCTGTACAGCCAGTGGCGGGCCCCCTCCGGTGAGATGTAACTGAAATCGGCCGCCATGCGCCGGCAGGCGCCGTCCAGGCCTTCGGCGGCCAGGAGCGCGTCGACATAGGCGCCGAAGGCGCCGCGCCGCGGAGCGAGCCGCCGCAGGGTCTGAGCGTTCTGGACGACGGCGGCCAACTTGGCGGCGTACTTGATCACGCGGTCGTCCTGGCTGAGGCGCTCGACGTCCGCCGGGGACATCGCCGCCACCACATCAGGGTCGAATGCACTGAAGACCAGACGGAAGCCGGGCCATTTGTTGTCCACCACCCGGCGATTGAGGCCGCCCATGAAGATGATGCGCGCGGCGGCTTCCAGGTATCCGGCATCGTCGAGGGGACGCGGGGGGCGCACGGCGGTTCCTCGTCGGCTCAGGCCTGCCGGCCCATCGGCCGCAGGACGGCGCTGCCGCTATCGGCCAGCGTGGCGGCGGAGAGGCCGAGACAGGACAGGATCAGGGCGGCGATCGCGGCCTGGATGGGCTCCAGGTGCAGGGCCATGCGCAGATCCAGGGACCATTGGCGCAGGGTCAGCAGGAGTTCGGCCTGCTGCACGGGGTCCTGGCCGCGCCATAGCCAGGCCGCGGCGAATCCGCCGGCCGCCAGGACGGCGACGACGACCAGACCCAGGACGGTCGGCAGGAAGGGCAAGGCGAAGGACGGGCGACGAACCGGAGCCGGGGCGATGACCACGAACGGGACATCCGTTGGCCGCACCGCACGGGCGCGCCCGGCCTCGGCCTCGTCGGCGATGCGCGTCATGGCCCGCGCCACCAGACCCTCCGGCAACAAGGCCAGGGGCAGTCGACGTGTCGGCGCCGCGTCATCGCGGTGTTGTGGGGCAAGGATCGGCGTGCTCATGGATCCATCCTTCAGGCCGGCCCAAGGCCGACCAACGAACTGCGAAGCTGCTGCCGGCCACGGTGGATGCCCGTCTTTACGGTTCCCAACGGCAAGCCGGTGATCTCAGCGATCTCATCGTAGCGTAGGTCATCCAGGTGGCGCAAGGTGATCAGGAGGCGCTGCTGGGCGGGCAGGGCGGCAATTGCTTCGTGCAGGGCGACGCGCAGTTCCCCGCCGACCAACAGGGCTTCCGGTCCCGGCTCCGCTTGGGCCAGGTCTTCGCCCCCGGCCTCGTCCAGGCCCTCTGGTTGGCGCCGAAGCTGGGGCAGGCGATTGAAGCAGAGGTTGATGACGATGCGGTAGAGCCAGGTTCCCAACCGCGCTTCGGCGCGAAAGGACGCCAGGTGGTTCCAGGCGCGCAGCATCGCCTCCTGCACCAGATCCTCGGCGTCACGAGCATCGCCGAGGCTGCGCAGGGCGAGGGTGTACAGTGCCGGGGCATGCTGATGCATCAGGCGCTCGAAGGCCCGCAGGTCCCCGCCTTGCGCGGCGCGGACCAGGTCCGCCTCTTCCGCCGCAGGGGAGTCGTTCATGGTGGCTCGCTGAACAGTGTACACGGTCACGCGGTTGGACCGGTTGCGGCGCCAACAGGTTTCATGACTGCCACACAGCGACCGGACGCTCCGGCTGAAGAGCCACAAAGCCGCTCGTCGTAGGAGGACGATCGTGCCGCCGCCTTCATCTGAAACCTTCGCCGGCTCCGACCTGTCCAAGCACCCGACGACGTCCGACGCCGGGTCGGGGTCGCGGAAGGAGCGATGGCGTGCGATTGACGAAGCGTCTGATCACATTGGTGCTGGCCCTGGGATTCCTGCTGTTCTGCGGTCTGTCCCTGTTCCTGGGATGGGGCGCCGCCAGGACCCTGTCGCGAGCGGGCTGGGACCTGGATGCGTTGCGGAGCGCCGTCGGCCCGCGCGAGTCCGCGACGGTGACCGAGACCCTGGCGCTCGACGGGCCGGTGCCGCGGAAGCTGGTGCTGGCCGCCACCTACGGCGACGTCACGGTGCGTGGCGGCGAAGGGAGCCATCTGCGCGTGCGGCTGACCAAGCGCGCCGAGCGCAAGAGCCTGCCGGAAGCCGAGGCTGCGGCCGACGCGCTGCGAGTTCAGGTGTTCCGTGAAGGTGACGTGCTGCGGTTGGTGGGCCCGCCGCAGGCGTTGGACCAGGGCGGCCTGCAGCTCAGCAGAGGCCCCACTGACCGGATTGACTACGACATCACATTGCCGGCGGCCACCGAGGTCGATCTCGGCCTGACGGCCGGCAACCTGGTGTTGGATGGCCTGCGGGCCGCGGCCGCCATCGAATCCCGCTTCGGGGACCTTCGGGTGCGGCGGGTGCAAGGCGCGTTGACGGCTGAACTGTCGGCCGGCGCGATCGATGTGGCCGAGGTGGGTGCCGAGGGGGTGACGGTGACCCTGCGCAGCCGCTTCGGCGATGTGCGGGCGGCGGACGTGCGCGGTGCCCTCACCCTGCGCACGGAGAGCGGCGAACTGCGGGCCGAGCGCGTCCGTGCCGGAAGCGCTCCGGTGATCCTGGAGAACCGATTCGGCGGCATCGACCTGACCGATGTGTCCGCCGGCGACCTGTCGGTGGAGAACCAGAGCGGCGACATCGATCTGGCCAGGGTTCGGGTCTCGGGTCGGCTCACGGTGACCGGCCGCTTTGGAGACCTTCGGCTGAGCGAGGTCGACGCGGGGTCGGCCCTCTTGGAGCGGGGCAGCGGGAGCCTGGACTGGTCGGGCGGCCGCGTCGCCGGGAGCCTCGCGGTCAAGGGCGGCCTGGGCGACATCGACCTGACCGATGTGCTGGGCGCCACCATGACCGTGACCAGCGAACAGTCCGGCGACATCAGTGTCGGGCTCCCGGCAGACGCCGACCTGACCTTGCGCCTGGAGAGCCGCGCTGGCGAGATCGACTCGGATTTCCCGCTGAGCCAACAGTCCGGCCAGGAGGGTCGGCCGGGCCGGACGATGAGCGGCAAGCTGAACGCCGGCAAGGGCCGGCTGGACATCATCGGTCGCTTCGGCGACATCCGCCTGCATCGACTGCCCACCGGAATGCGCTGAAGCCGCAGGCCGCGCCATCCGATGCATCGGACTCTCGATAGGAGGCCCCGACCCGCACGGAAGGCTCCGCCGCCGGAATGCCCGCCTGTCGATCGCCGCTCGTGAGGCCCGATCCACCTCACCATTCATCCACCGCACCACCCAATCTTACAAGGAGAAGCACCCATGCAAGCCGACGAGTTCCTGGCCATGATCATGGCCTTCCTGTTCGTGTCGACCCCCTTCGTCCTCTACGGATTCCTACGCTACCTGCGCCACCGGGAAACCCTGTTCCTGGCTGAGCGCGGTTTGGTTCGACCGGTGGATGCGCCGCGCGGCAACGGCCACGGCAGCTCATCCCTGCGTTGGGGGATCATCCTGACGGCCCTGGGCATCGCCTTGTCCTGCGGGCTCTACCCCGTCGGCTGGATGGTCGACCTAGGGACACCGCTCGGCTTCGGGCCTTGGTTGATCATCGGCTTTATCCCGCTGGCCGTGGGCCTGGGTCTGGTGCTGATCCACCGCTTGACCAGCAGGGCGCTGGAGAGCGGGCACGCGGACGCCGTCGCCGGCTCGCCGAGCGCATCCGCGGCGCCGGACACCAGTGCTGCGATGGTGCCCGCGCTCGGAGGGCAGACGCCGATGGCGGACGAAGACCACCAGGACTGACGCCACCGCGCCCAAGCGACGAGGCGCATCGCGGTAATCATGGCCAGGGAAGCGGGCGGTCGTCACCCCGCTCCCTGCGCTGAAAATGCGCCGCGCTCCAGCCGCAGTATCACGGTCTGGCGGGTGTGCTTGCCGCACATGCGCGACATAGGTCGTTTCCGCGGCGTCAGCCTGACGGCAGCTCCCGCCACATCACCACATGCCCGCCGATGCCTGGAATATCGAAGTCCGCGCCGGCGCGCGCCATTCCCTGCCGCGCGTAGAAGCCGACGGCGCCGAGGCGCGCGTTGCACCAAAGCAGCCGCCCGCCGCGCCGCGCCAGTTCAATGAGCCCCGCGCGCAGCAAGGCGGCGCCATGGCCCCGACCGCGCGCCGCGGGGGCCGTGGCCATGCCCCGCAGGCGCC
>JBGAUA010000100.1:0-13228 GCA_044228875.1 Anaerolineae bacterium | reverse complement strand
CGAGTCCGCCATCTCCCTGGTCGGAGAGATGAAGATCCTCATCCCCATGGCCGGCCTCATCGACAAGGAGGCCGAACTTCAGCGTCTCGCCAAGGAGATCGCCCGCATCGGCAATGATGTGGAACGGGCCCGGGCCAAGCTCGCCAATCCCAGCTTCGTGGACAAGGCCCCTCCCGCCGTGGTCCAGAAGGAACGCGACAAGATCACCGAGCAGGAGGCCGCCCTCGCCAAGATGCAGGAACAGGCAGACAAGATCCTGGCCTTGTGACCGGCAACTCGTCCTGGGGGGCCGATCGTCCCTCCGGGGCGGAATAGTTCGCCGGCTACCCGCACTCAGGGAGCCAGTATCCGGTATCCGGCCTGAGGTGAAGGCTTATATGGCCACAAGCCGCCCGTCCTACGGCGCCGCGCGCGGGGGGATATGAAACAACTTTTCCCTGGCATATATGAAGCGCTCACCGACGAGCATCTGCGCGAGACTCTATCGCGCCACCCGGAGCTGCGCACCGTCTTTGGCAAAATCGATCCAGAGGAGCAACCAGCGCTCTATGCCAGCTTCGTTACCAAGGTACTTGAGCAGGCGCTTCGCGAAGAGTCGGATCCAAACCAACGGCTGGCGCTCTGTAACCGAATTCTCGACACGGTAGCTGCTAATCCAGGAAGAGGGCATCTGGAAAAGTGCCGCTTAGTGCCGGAGACCAAACCGCTCCTGCTGGAGATCACCCCGCCCAATTACAATAAGAGCGGTCTCCCCCGACCCCACACCTCGCTGACGGAAAGCAGTCTCTTTACCGGTTCCCCCCAGGAACCACAACTGGCCCATGAACTGCTCGAAGAGATGCGTTCCGCTGATGGCGTCGACATCCTGGTATCGTTCATCAAGTGGTCCGGCCTGCGCCTGCTGATGCCGGCCTTTGAGGATCTACGCGACGGTCTGGTGCCGGTACGACTGATTACCACCTCTTACATGGGGGCGTCGGACGCCCCGGCGGTGGAGTGGCTGGCCAAGCTTCCCAATGTGCAGGTGCGGGTCTCCTACGACACCGAGCGGACCCGTCTCCACGCCAAGGCCTACCACTTCCGGCGGCAGAGTGGCTTCTCCACCGCCTACATCGGCTCGGCCAACATGTCCCACGCCGCCATTACCAGCGGGCTGGAGTGGAACCTGAAGGTTACCGCCCAGGACATGGCCCACATCCTGGAAAAGTTCAGTGTCGAGTTTGAGACCTACTGGAACAGTCGTGAGTTTGTCCCCTTTGATCCGGTGCGGCCCGAGCTGTTCCGCAGCGCCCTGGCCCGCGCCAGAGATAAGGGCGGAATCCCCTCGGCAGTCTTCTTCGATCTGCGTCCTCACCCCTTTCAGGAAAGGATTCTGGACGCATTGGCGAGAGAGCGCACTGCCCATAACCGCTGGCGCAATCTGGTCATCGCCGCCACCGGCACCGGCAAGACCGTGCTGGCGGCCTTTGACTTCCAGCGTTTCTTTGAGCAACGCCAGAGGCAGGCGCGACTGCTCTTCCTAGCCCACCGCTTGGAGATCCTTGAGCAAGCACAGGCAACGTTTCGCAACCTTCTGCGCGACCAGAATTTCGGCGAATTACAGGTCGGCCCCTATGAGGCCACCCGCCTGGAGCATCTGTTCTGCTCCGTCGGTATGCTATCGAAACGTCGTCTCTGGGAGCAGGTCGGTCCGAACTTCTACGATTACATCGTCATCGACGAGGCTCACCATGGCACGGCCAGCAGTTACCGCCCCATCTTCGACCATTTTGCCCCGCAGATTCTCCTTGGCCTCACCGCCACCCCGGAGCGGATGGACGGCGACAACGTGGCCGCCGACTTCGGCAACCGCTTTGCCGCCGAGATTCGCCTCCCCGAAGCGCTGGAGGAGAAGCTTCTCTGCCCCTTCCACTACTTCGGCATTGCCGACCCCATCGCCATCAACGGCGATCAGTTCTGGCGTAACGGCAAGTACGACGCCGCCGCTCTGGAGAACGTCTACGTCCTCGATCCGGCCCGCGCCCGCCAGCGGGTGGAGGCGATCATCACCGCCCTGCACCGTTACGAGCCGGAGGTGGCGAGCCTCAAGGGGATCGGCTTCTGCGTCACCATCCGCCATGCCGAGTACATGGCCGAGCAGTTCAGCCAGCGGGGCATCCCGTCCGCCCCCTTTGTTTCCGGTATCGACAGCAAGCAGTGCGCCGAGCTGCTGGCACGGCTGAAAAACGGTCAGCTCACTTTCCTCTTCACCGTGGATAAGCTGAGTGAAGGGGTGGACGTGCCGGAGATCAACACCGTCCTCTTTCTGCGCCCCACCGAGAGCCTGACGGTCTTTCTCCAGCAGCTCGGCCGCGGCCTGCGCCATGCCCCGGAGAAGGACTGCCTCACCGTCCTCGACTTTGTCGGTCAGGCCCACCGCCGCTACCGCATCGACACCAAGCTGAAAGCGCTCCTCCCCCGGCACCGCTTCGCCATCGACAAGGAAGTGGAGCAGGATTTTCCCCATCTGCCGGCCGGCTGCGCCATCCAGCTTGACCGCCTCTCCCGCCAGTATGTGCTGGATAATATCCGCGAGAACTTCGGCCGCTTGGCGGTGCAGGTGCCGGACCGGCTCCAGACCTTCACCAGCGAAACCGGTCAGGAGCTCACCTTTGGCAACTTTATCCGCTATCACGATTACGAGCCGGAGGTGTTGCTGGTCAAGGAGTCGTGGAGCGAGTGGAAAGCCAAGGCCCATTTGGCGCCGATCCCGGTCGATCCCGATCTGGGGCGGCTGAAGAAGGCACTGATCCGGGCAGCCTTCATCAACGGTCCACGGGAAGCGGCGTTGCTGCGCCAAATGCTGGCCAAGCTTGCGGCAGGTCAGATGACCGAGGCACTGGCACAAGCCGGCTCATCCGCCATGCTGCTCTATTACCGCATCTGGGGGGATAGGGCAGAGAAGGTGGGGATTGCCTCGCTGGAAGAGGCCTTCCAACGACTGGCCTCCAACCCGACCATCTCCGCCGATCTGGATGAGATTCTGGCCTGGTCGCTGGATACCACAGAGGTTACCGGGATCGCCCCGGAGCTGCCGTATCATGTGCCATTGGAGCTCCATGCCCAGTACGGCATCCGCGAGGTTCAGGCAGCCTTTGGCCGGGCGAGTCTGGAGAGCAGCGGCCAGACCGGCGTCGGGGTGATGCACTTCGCCAAGATGAAGACCTATGCCCTGCTGGTGACCTTCCAGAAGACGGAAAAGGAGTTCTCCCCCAGCACCATGTATGCGGATTACCCCATCAGCCGGGAGCTGCTGCATTGGGAATCCCAGGCCAATACCGCTCAGCATCACACTGACGGCCAGAACCTGATTCATCATCAGGAGCGGGGCTATACGATCCTGGTTTTTGCCCGTGGGCAGAAGAAGCGGAACAATGTGACGGTGCCCTTCACCTACTTGGGTCCGGTAGATAGGATGAGTTACGAAAGCGAGCGGCCGATCAAGCTGGCCTGGCGACTTAAGTATCCCATGCCAGTGGAGATGTTTGAGGATAATCGGCGGGGTGGGTAGCCCATTATCTAGAAGGAAGCTAATGCCAACCATAGGGGGTCGGTCGCTGATGTCGGCAAGTGCCGATTCAAAGGAATTCAACCGCTGATTCGGCGGGGTGCGACGGTTTTCACAGTGGAAGCCACCACTGTTGCGGCATGAAAACCCCCGATGGGATGACGTGATAGCGGGGAGTCTGTGTCCGATGATGCCGGGCGTTGCCTCGCCGGGCAGGGATCCACACCAGGGGTCTTGCCCGCTTGATGACCTGGCCAATGCCAAGGCCCGGCTTGAAGTCGAGTCCCGGGCCGGCCGGAGCAGGACAAATCCCGTCGTGGGTCCTTGAATAGCATGACGGGGGTCCAATTCTTGGTAAGTGGGCCCCGGGGCACCTATGCAGTTCCGCAAGTGCCATGACCTTGCAATGAAGTCCGGAGGTGGTTTGCGGTTTGCGGGGCTAGGGGCCAAGCCTGGGTTAGCTGCCTTTGGCAGGTTTTTCTGGGAGGTACGCATGCAGGGGACGGCGGAATCTGGCAAGCAGGGGCATTCTGCGGATACCGGACTGCGGACCTCGATCGGGCACCTCGTGGTCGAGGACGTGTGCCTGTGGGAGGAGACCTCCCACCCCTGGGAATTGATCGCCCGCCAGCACGACAGGGGCAGCTTCCGCAATTGCAAGGACTATTTAGTGACCCCGGCGGTTGTCCTCTACCGCGAAACCCTGACCCCTGCCGTCCGTCTGCAGGGCCTGACCCCAGCCGGTTACCTGACCTTTGCGATACCCCTCCATCTGGGTCCAGGCACTACCTATTTTGGTGTCCGGCCAGAACCTTCCCGGTTGACCATCGTCGCACCGGGCGGGCTCGCCGCGAACCTGGACGCCGAGTACAGCCATCTGATCCTGCTGATGCGAATGGAACTGGTCCAGAGGCGCCTACCGGCGCTATGCCTGGCCAGCCTGACCCAGGCCGCCGACCGGCATGGACTGACCCTGGCACCGTCCAAGCTGGTCGGATTCCGTGACTGGCTGAGCAGAACCCTGGAACACGCCCTCTGCAATCCCCAGGCCTTCGGGCACGCTGCCATGATCGTGTCCCTGGAGGAAGGCCTGTTGAGTTGGTTGAGCGGGTTCTGCGCCTCGTCCGGCGACCGCCCCACCACTACTTGTAGACAGCGGGGCCTGTATCAGGCTTTGGAATTCCTGCGCGCCGCCGACGTCTCCCGGGTCTCGGTCGCGGACCTGTGCCAGGTGGCGCGGGTCAGCGAGCGGACCCTCCGCTACGCCTTCCACGATGAACTGGACCTGAGCCCGCACGCCTTCCTGCGCCGGTTACGACTCCACGCCGCCCGGCGCGAGCTGATGAATGCCGAGGGTGCGACACCCCAAATCGCCGACGTCGCTTATCGGCAGGGCTTCCTGGAGTTGGGGCGCTTCGCCGCGGACTACCGCCGCCTGTTCGGCGAGCTCCCCTCACAAACCCTGGCCCATCGTCGCGCGGTCGTGCACTCCCCTTTGCTTATCGAATGATCGATCAGCGAGCGTTGGGCCGGGCAACCTTCGCACGATCGCTACGCAACCGCGACCAGCACTCCCATAACCGCGTCACTTCAGTAAAACGCCGACGTGAATATCGCCTCCGGGAAGGGAGCCAGCATCACTGGCTGGCCGTGCCGCCGATAGGGTTCAGCGCGGAAAGCCACCGTCGAGGCTTGCGTTGGTGCTGGCGGGAGGAGCGGCGCACCGTTTCGAGGGCGCTCGCCAGGACAGTGCCACTCCACTGTCCGGCGCTCGTAGCGCACGCGTAGAGATGTTGCTCCAGCTGCGTGACCTGCTTTGCCAACGCGTCGTCGGTAGCAACCCGCACGTAGTCCCCGATCGACGCCGCGCCCGTGCGCTGCGCCCAGGCGGCCAGCGCGGCATAGCTGCGGGCCGGGTCGTTCGCTCGGCAGGCCTCCAGCAGGCGCTCGAAGTAGGCGCCCTCGGATTCGTGGCGCGCCTCGCGCTTGGCCGCGACGAAGCCGCGAATTCTTGCCGGCCAGCGTCGCACCAGCCAGGCGATCACGAGGATGCCCAGGAGCGCCGCGGCGGGCAGGATCCAGCGTTGCCAGTCGGTGGGCGCCTCGGGCGGCAGCGCGGCTTGTGCCGGTAGCTGCGGGGCGATCGCGTCCTTCGGCGCAGCTGAGGCGACGACCGTCACCTGGATCTCGGGCGCCTCCGCCTGCTGTGTCCTCTGGGTGCCCGGGTCGAACCAGCTCACCGAGACCTTCGGCAGCGTGTAGTTGCCCGGCTGCTCGAAGCGATAGGTCACAACATCGATGCGCCGGCCGCCCTCGAACTGCCCTTGATTGCCGGTCAGGTCGGTGAGCTGGGGGTCCTTCTTGTCGATGCGAACACCCGACGGTGCCGTGAAGCTCGATGGGGGGATCATCATCGACTGGGTGTGGTCGGCGTCGATCTCGATGGTGCGCGTGATCGCGTCGCCGACATGCATCGGCTTGGTGAGGCCCTCGACCTGCTGCTTGATGGTCATCGGTGCCACCGCGACGTTGCCTTGCGCGGCTGTCGCACCGGGCGGCAGCAGGACGTCGATCTTCTCGGGCGGCAGCTTGACCGAGCCGGGGGACGATTGGCCGGGGACTGCGGCGTACTGGAAGGAGATCTCCACTGGAGGCAGGGCGAGGGTGCCTGCTTGCTGCGGGACGATCAGGTAGGTGCGTTTGATGCCCGCGTAGGTGACGCCGTCGATCTTTTCGTTGAGGTTCGCCGAACCCTCGCCGGGCATCGTGACCACCGCCCCCGGCAGGTCGAAGAGCGGGAATTGGGGCGCGGAGAGGAAGTAGTTCGGCACTAGCACCGTGACGTTGAGCCGCAGTGACTGGCCGACATAGATTGGGCCTTTCTGCTCGAGCTCGACGCGGACCTGGGGCTCGTCTGCGGCCAGCACAGCCGCTGGCAGGGTGAGCAGCAGGAGAAGCAGTGCGGTCCTCATTTGGCCTCCCGCTGCTGGTTCTCTAGGGCGAATCGGCGCTGGAGCATCTGTGCAGGGCTGGTCTGGATGTTGCGCATCCACATCTCCGCGGTCTGGGCGGGGTTGAGCTTCACCTCACCGCGCTTGCCCTTTTTGCCCAGGTCGTCGAACTTGATCTGGTCCGCGGGGAGGTCGGGTGCCTCGCCGTAGTCCTCATCCTGCTTCGGCGGGATCAGCTTCTTGACCAGTGCCAGGTTGCGCTTCGCCTCCTCCCAGTCGGGGTGAGCCTTCAGGGCCTGCTGGTAGCTCTTCACGGCCTGGGGATACTTGCCGAGATGCGCCAGGGCATTGCCCTGGTCGAACCAGCTCTCCGAGGAGTCGGCACGGGCGAATGCTTCGATGGCCGGGGCGTACTTCCCTTCCCGGTAGAGGGCGACCCCCTTCCACATCGGATCGGCGAAGACCTGCGCGGCCTCTGCATAGTCGCCGCGCTCGAAGTAGAGCCGACCCTGCTGGTCGGGGCTGAGCCACGGGGAGAGCAGATCGGCGGCGAGCGTCTCATCCGGGTTAGTCCCGAGCATGACCGCGAGCACGAGCACGCTGACCCAGCGAACCGTCCAGCCGCGCCGGAACCACAGCGCCGCCATCAGGGCGACCAATGGGACCAGCCACCAGCCCTCGTCCTCCCAGCGGGTGGCAGCCTCGGCCTGACCCTGGATCAGATGGGTCTGGACGTTGCGCTGGACCCATTGGACATCGGCATCATCGGCGGTGACGGTCGCGACCTCCACGCCGGTGCGCCCGAGCCGGCGCAGGGCGTCGACGTCGAGGTGGGTGAACACCCGTGCGCCGCTGGCGTCCTCCAGGAAGCTGAAGGCCGCCGGTTCGACGCCGTCGGTGATGAAGAGGATGGTCCCCGGGGTCTCCTCGTGGGCCAGGCCCTGTTCGACGAGGTCCAAGGCCTTGGCGGTGTCCTTCGTGGCCTCGTTGGTGATGGGCGGCAGGAGGTTGGTGGCCAGGGCGTCGAGGTAGGTGCCCAGCAGCTTGGCATCGTCGGTCAGGGGCAGCACAAGGTGCGGGGTGCCCGAGTAGACGTAGAGCGCGGTGCGCGCCCCGGGGCGCAGGGCCAGGAGGTCGTGCACCTTGAGCTTGGCGCGCTCGAGCCGGCTCGGGTTGACGTCGATCGCATCCATCGTCTGGGAGATGTCGATGGCGATCGCCAGCGGTGCCTTGTCCTCGGCGAATGGGGGGCGCTCGTGCCGCCAGGTCGGTCCGGCCGCGGCGATCGCGCCGATGATGATTGCCACGACGGTGCCGTAGACCGGGCGGATGTGCCAGCGCGTACGCGGGTCCACGACCAGGTGGTCGAGCAGGTGCGGCGCGATGATCCCCCGCCAGCGGCTGCGCACGTCCTCGCGCCGGGCGACGATCCAGGCCAGGAGCAGGGCCGCGGGCAGCACCAGGAGCCAGACCGGCCGCAGAAAGTGGAAGGTCTCCATCAGGTGGTCACCTCGTGGACCTGGTCGCCACCCTTCAGTCGGCGCTCCGATCGGCGCAGGGACACCACAATGAGCATGACCAGGTGATAGCCGAGCACGAGCAGTACGGCGCCACCGAGCGGGTAGTAATAAAGCTCGCGCTTTGGCCGCCAGCTGAGCGTCTTCTGGTTCTGCGGGGTGAGCTGGTCGATCGTGGTGTAGATCTGGGTGAGCGCCGCCTGGTCCTGGCCGAAGAAGTAGCGCCCGCCGGTGGTCTCGGCGACCTTCTGCAGGGTAGCGGTATCGACCTTGGACTCGCCGGTGGCCTTCGGATCGCCGATGCCGATGGTGTCGACGCGGATGCCGCGTTCCTTGGCGATCTCGGCGGCGCGGTCCGGGGGCATGCGGCTGGCGGTATCGCTGCCGTCGCTGAGCAGGATCATCAGCTTGTCCTGGGCCTTGCTCGCCTCGAACATCTTGATCCCGAGGCCAATGCTGTCTCCGAGCGCGGTGCGCGGCCCGGCCATCCCGGGCAGGGTCTGCTCGAGCATCGCGCGCACCGTCGCGTGATCGAGGGTGAAGGGCACCAGCGGATAGGGGGCGTCGCCGAACACCACGAGCCCAATGCGATCGCCGGGGCGATGTTCGACGAAGCCCTCGACGACCCCGCGCACCGCGGCGACCCGGGTCTCCAGCTGACCCTGGGGGTCGCGGAAGTCGCGGGTGTCCATGGATTGGGAGAGATCCAGCGCCAGCAGGAGGTCGCGGGCGGGCTGCACCTTCTGGATCGGGGGCTCGACGAACTGCGGTCGGGCCAGGGCGAGGACGATCAACCCCCAGCCGAGCGGTGCCAGGACCTTCTGCAGCCAGTTGGTCCGTAGGATCACTGCGCCGGGCTCGGGCGCGAGGCCGGTGGCCCGCGCCACATCGCCGAAGAAGGCGAGGCGCACCGAGGCGCTCTGCTCACGATAGGGGGGCAGCAGCCACCAGACGAGGAGCGGCAGCGGGAGGGCCAGCAGGGCCCAGGGGAGGTCAAGATGGTACACGGTGAAACTCGATCCAGTCGCGGACGGCTCGTGCGCAGGCGTGGGCGTCCTGCCGGGAGAAGGTTGCGAGCGACCCGGGGCGGTATTCGGTATCGTGGAGTAGGCGCTCCATCGGCTCATCGATGCTCGCCCGGCCGCCCCGTTGGCGCAGGAACGCGATCCAGGCCGGGCCCGAGAGCGCGGCGACCTCGTCCCTGGGCCAGGCGCTGAGCGCGGTTCGCTTGAGGAGCACCGCCAGCTCGGCCAGCGCCGCGGCGCGCTCGTCCTCGCGGTCCAGCGACGCCTGTAGCGCGGCCCATTGCTCGAGCGCTTCGCGCCGATAGCGATTCGTCAGGAAGCGCCGGATCCATCGGATCGCGAGCACCGACGCGCCCGCGAGGAGGATGCCGGCGATCACCCACCAACCCCAGGTATGCGGAAACCAGGACACCGGCTCCGGCACCGCGATGTCCGCCAGGCCCGAGAGCGCGTCTGGACTCGTGACATGGACCGGTCCGGGATCCCCGCTCATCGCGCGCGCCTCTGCTCGACGTGTTGGCCAACGAGCTGGCCGAGCAGCTTGCGTAGCTGATTTGCCACCGGCTCCGCCGTCGAGAGCGGCAACACCGGCACGCCGATGTCGCTACGCCAGTCGAGCACCTCCTTGAGCCGCACGTCCACGGCCTGCGCCAGGCGCTTGCGCACATGGCCGGTGCCGAAGGGCAGCTCGACCTGGAGTTCGCCGTCGCTCACGACCAGCTCCCCGGCGGTCGGCAGATCGAACAGGAAGGGATCGTTGATCAGCATCGCGATGACGTCGTTGTGCAGCGACAGGGCCATCAGCAGGTCGCGCGTGCGCTCGTCGTTACCGTCGAAGTCGCTGATTACGATCACCAGGTGATCGTGCTCGGCCACGCGGGCGACCGCCTCCAGGGCGGTATTGATCTGGGCGGGGTTACGCTTGGCCGTGGAGTCGGCGCGCAGTTTGTTGTTCTGCGCGACGACGACCTCCAGCAGGCGGGTGACGGCGGCGCGGCTGCGTGCCGGGCGCACCTCCTCGATCCCCGCATCATCAAACACCCAGCCACCGACCCGATCCCCGACCGCGAGGATCCGCCAGGCGGCGAGCGCGGCCGCCTCCGCGGCCGTCACGGACTTCATCGCGCGGCGGGTGCCGAAGAACATGTTGATGCGCTGGTCCACGACCAGGAGCGCCGGCCGGTCCCGCTCCTCGGTCAACACCCGCACGTAGGGCTTGCCCATCCGCGCGGTGGCGCGCCAGTCCATCGCGCGAATGTCGTCGCCGGGCAGGTAGGGACGCAGCTCCTCGAAGTCGAGCCCGCGTCCGCGCACCCGCGAGGCGTGACGTCCGGCCAGGATGCTGTGGTTCGGCTGTCGCGGCAGGAAGCTGAAGTCGCGCGCGGCCATCTCCAGCGCGGCGAGATCGTCGATGCTGACATAGACGTCCTGGGCCGCTGGGCGCGTCGGCTCCGCCCGAATGGCCCGGACCCCGGTTCGCCCCAACGCTGAGAGGGAGAATCCCATGATGATGCCCGTCAGGCGACGGCGACCTTCTGGACAATTCGGTCGATCACCTCGTCCGCGCTCTTGCCGCCCGCATGGGCCTCATAGGAGAGGATCAGCCGATGCCGGAAGACGTCGTGTACCACGGACTGGACATCGTCCGGGGTCACGTAGTCGCGACCCGCGAGCCAGGCCTTCGCACGTGAGACCCGGTCTAGCCCGATGGATGCGCGGGGGCTTACGCCGACCTGGATCCAGTTGGCCAGGTCCTGGTCGTACTGCTCCGGGGTGCGGGTCGCGAGCACGAGCGCGACGATGTAGTTGGCGACGGCGTCGGAGACCTTGACCCCGTTGATCTCCTCGCGGGCGGTGAAGATGACCTGCTGCTCGACCTTCTTCTCGGTCGGCCCGCCGGCCTTCGGGGCGTTCCTGCTCCCCTCCTCGGCGCGGTTCAGCTTCACGATCTCAGCCTCGGAGGCCGCGTCCGGGTAGCCCACGCTCACGTGCATCAGGAACCGGTCCATCTGGGCCTCAGGCAGCGGATAGGTACCCTCCTGCTCGATCGGGTTCTGAGTGGCCATGACCAGGAAGAGTGGCGGCAGCTTGTGGGTCTCGCCGCCCACGGTTACCTGGCGCTCTTCCATCGCCTCGAGCAGTGCGGCCTGCACCTTCGCGGGGGCACGGTTCACCTCGTCCGCGAGGAGCAAGTTGGTGAAGACCGGACCCTCCTGGAATCGGAATTCACCCTTGCCGCCCTCCGAGTAATAGACCTGGGAGCCGGTGATGTCCGAGGGCAGGAGGTCGGGGGTGAACTGGACGCGGGAAAAGTCGGCGTCGAGGTGCTTCGCGAGGGCCTTGATCGCGCGGGTCTTCGCCAGTCCCGGCAGGCCCTCGACCAGCAGGTTCCCATCTGCCAGCAGGCCGAGCAGCAGGCCCTCGATCAGCCCCTCCTGGCCGATGATCGACTCCGCCATCTTCTGCTTCAAGGCCAGGACGCCGTCACGTGAACTCATGGGCGGTTTCTCCAATATTGAACAAGCTAATTCCCAGAGCCGACTGCCCATCGATAATAGGGATTGTCCGGCTCGACCTCGAATACATACCGCATGATCCGCCCCCATCCCTCCCGGTCGCCCTGATAGGCGGAGAGGCCGGCCTGGTAGAAGCTCAGTAGGGCATCGCGCGCCGTCGCCACCCGGTCTTGAAAGGCGGCATCCGCATTCGTCAGCGGCGGCTCGCCACGCATGCCGAAGACCTGCGTGAGGGTGAGCGGAAAGTCCCCGGGCAGTACCCAGGGGCCATACTCGATGCGCGGTCGGTCGTCGGTCACAGCCGGCGCGTCCCCGGCATAGTGCTCGAGACCTGCCCGGTCGCTCACCCAGGTCGCGACCAGGTCGGCGGCGGACATGACGCCCACCTCGGCGAGGGCCGCGGCGACGTCGGGTTGTCCGAATCTCTGCTGAATGCGCTCCGCGTCGAGCTCGATCGGCGTCAGCGAGCCGATCAGCAGCATCTCGTGCAGCTCGGTCGTCCAGAGGGTCGCGTACGGGAAGACGTCGAGGAAGCTCCGCACCAGGGAGCGGGTGTCCGAGTCGGTCTGGGTCGCCAGCGGCAGCCACTGGGCGAACAGGCCGTCTTGCTGCAGCCGCTGGGTGGCGAGCCGATAGAAGTCCCGTGAATAGAGATTGACCACCCCGGCGGCCGAGGGCGGCGGCGGCTCCAGGGTGATCAGGTCATAGCGCTGGTCGCTGCCCGCCAGCTCACGCCGGCCATCCGCGAGGCGAATCTCGAGCGCCGGATCGGACACCGCATCGAAGTTGCCGCTGAAGTGTGAGGCGCCATGGACGACCGCCGGCAGCAGCTCGGCGGCGACGCGGGTCTCCAAACTCGGGTAGCGCAGCAGGGCACCGGCCGTGATCCCGGTCCCGAGGCCGATCACGAGGGCGGAGCGCGGCTCGCCGCGATGGACGATCAGCGGCAGGAGGGCCTGCAGGCGCATATAGCGGGTGGACGGCAGCGAGTTCCCCGAGTTCGAGACTCCCTGGATGTAGAGCCGGCGAAATCCGTTCGGACCCTCCCTTTGGCTGATCACCACGACGCTGCCCCCGGCGCTGGCCTCGTGGAACACCAACTCCCCGCGGTGTACCCGCGCCAGCTGGCGCGCGAGCAGGTCCGGCGGCAGGGCGAAGGCCAGGACCACTGCCACGACGGCGAAAGCAAGGGTGCCGAAGCGCAGGATGGGCTGCACCTGACGGTGTTGCAGCACCGCGACGGCACCGATCGCGGCGGCGACCAGGGCGAGGACGGCGAGCGCGCGCTCGACCCCGAGTGTGGGCACGAGCACGAAGCCAGTCAGCAGGCTGCCCGCGATGCCGCCGGCCGTGTTCAGACCCAGTACGCGGCCGGTGTCGCGCCCGGGGTGGCCGGGACCCGACGCAAGGCGCAGCGCAATCGGAAACGCGGCGCCCAGCATCAGGGTCGGCAGGAAGACGACACAGAGCGCAGCGGTGGCGAAGCGCGCCGACATCGCCATCGCCTCGCTGCCGGTGAGCCCGAAGGCCCAGGTCGCGGCCTGGACCTGGAGCGGTGTCAGCCAGGCGCCGAGAACCGCCATCTCCAACAGCGCCACGAGACCCGCGGCAGCGATCAGCCCACCGAACCATCCCCAGGGGTGAACGAGCCGAGTCACCGCCCGCGCACCCA